>JBDSXT010000087.1:0-9804 GCA_039925985.1 Sphingomicrobium sp. | reverse complement strand
TTTCGACTTCGAGACCGCCATTCACCTGCTCCATGGCGCCAATCCTGCCGGCAACGATTTGCAAGAGGCCTTGCGCCACCCGATCATGAACCTGTCGAGCGACCTCCGGGGCGATTCGGTGCCGATGCACATCCCACCACGGCCGGGCATGGCGCAGGAACCGCCGCTGCTGCTCGTCGCTCCATCCTTGCCACAGAGCATGGCTGTGCGGTCGCAGCGAATCCACCGCTGCGCGCCATCCAACCTCGCCGCTTTGCCTTCTCAGCCAGCGCCACATCGCCAAGACATTGCCGGTCGGGATATCGCCCGCTCCCACCGGGGCGGGCACGAAATCAGTGTGCGCCTTGGGCATCTGACCCCGCCGGGAAAGCGCGACGATCCGCCCCTGATGGCCGGCAGCGCTCAGCGACAGCACCGCGTCGATCATCGTCAACCCGGTGCCAATCAACAGGACGTCGCCACCGCTGACGGGGGTTTCACGCACAACTGCCTTGGCTTCTTCCCCCCACGGGTTGTTGATGAAGCGCCTGCCGGCGCTCGACCCGATGCTCATCCGCTCCGGCGGCTGGTTACCGGTTGCTAGCGCCAGCGCCTGCGCGGCAACAGTCTCACCGTCCTCCAGGGTGACGTGCCAGCCCTCAGCACCCCGAACCGCATGCATCGCCTTGCTCGCTACAATCTCGACCTGTCCCAAGGTCACTGCCGCGTCGAGAACTCGCCGCAAATAGCCACCGAAGAACCGTCGCTCCGCAAATCCTCGAGGGTCGCCGAATTCGCGGGCGAAATGGCCCGGGTCGTCCGGCCATGCACTCATGCCCTCCGCCCGCACGTTCAACAGGTGGGCTGGCTCGTCAGTCGAATAATCGGTGCCGAAGCCAGCCCGCTCACTGCATTCGATCAGCAGCGATTTGGTCCCGCGGCGCGCGAGTTGGGCGGCGAGCATCGTGCCAGAAAACCCTGCGCCGATGATCGCGACCGGGGCTCGCCGGTCAGATTTCATAGTCCGGCCATGCGTCCGGATTGGCGGCGCCGGCCTTGCGACGGGCGATGTCGTCATAAATATCGGTGACGGTGCGGCCAGCGGTTTGGGTGAACCAGGCTGGCACGATCGAGTGGACCAGGCAGGCAATTCCGGCCGTGACCAACCTGACCCCGATGATCGCGGCTCCAGCGCCATGCGATGCCCAGGTCATTCCGAGCGAACTCGGGTGGTCGCTGAAGAGCCGGCGAACGATCTTTGAGCCCCTGCCGGTTTCCGCTTTGTGCTGCTCTAGAGCCATGCTCGTACTAGCCCTTTGTCTA
The DNA here is from genome assembly GCA_039925985.1 of Sphingomicrobium sp. Lineage (GTDB taxonomy): Bacteria > Pseudomonadota > Alphaproteobacteria > Sphingomonadales > Sphingomonadaceae > Sphingomicrobium. The sequence goes on along the minus strand of JBDSXT010000087.1, from coordinate 8,502 downwards.
ACCGATTTGGTGGCCCCGGCAGGACTCGAACCTGCGACCTGCGGTTTAGGAAACCGTTGCTCTATCCTGCTGAGCTACGGAGCCACAATGCCGCGACGAATAGGCATGAGACCGGCCTTTATCAATTCACCTGGTGTGGCGGCAAAACCGGCAACGGCAAAGATGCAATTGGCACCCCGTCTTCGATCAGCGATTGCGCTTGCGAGATCGTCGCCTCGCCGTGAACCGGCGCCGCGTCGATTTCCCCCAAGTGCATCGCCCGGGCTGTATCGGCGAATTCATCGCCAACCCACGTCGAATTGCGCAACAGCTGGGCTTGCCGCGAGGCCAGCCTTGCAATCGCGATGACCATGCCAGGTTGATCTTCGGTCCGTCGTGGCAACCGGGGCGCCATCGGGGCTTTGGCAATTTGGCTCGACTGGCAAATTGGGCAGCGCAACAGTCCCTGCTCGAGTTGCCGCTCGTAGTCCGCGTTCGATCTAAACCAGGCTTCGAACCGGTCGCCGCTCTGCAAACAATGAAGGTCGAAAACGATCATTGGACAACCGCAGCAGGGATTGCACGGCGATGCTCGAGTACCGGTATCCGTCGCCTTACCTCGTCGACTCGCGACAGCTCGAGTTCGGCGAATCCGACGCCAATCCCCTCGCCCATGTCCAATTGCACTTCACCCCAGGGACTCACCACCAGTGAGTGGCCATAAGTTTCGCGGCCGTCGGCGTGGCGGCCAGATTGCGCCGCGGCAATGACGAAAGCCTCGGACTCGATCGCCCGCGCCCGGAGCAAGACTTCCCAATGCGCCCGGCCGGTTGGCACCGTGAACGCGGCCGGCACTGCGATTGCGTCCGCGCGCGCTTCCGCCAGCCTCGAAAACAATTCCGGGAAACGCAGATCATAACAGATCGTCAGGCCCAGCCGACCCACCGGCGTATCGGCCACCAACACCGCCCCTTCGCCCGCGCGAAAGATCGCCGACTCCCGCCAACTCTCACCCGTCGGCAAGTCGACATCAAACAAATGGATCTTGTCATAGCGGGCGCGAACTGCCCCCGTCGGATCTATCACGAAGCCGCGATTGGCCCGTTTCCCATCCTCGCTCTGCACCGCAAGCGAGCCAAGATGTACCCACAAGCCGTGACGGGCGGCGGCATCGCGGCACGCGACTAACACTTCGTCGTGCTCCTCGAGCCGCACATTCTTCGAAGCGCGGGGAGAGTCCCTGTCCAGCAGTCCGGACATCTCCGGCGTAAATAAAATCTTTGCTTCGCCTGCGGAGGCCTGGCCGATCGCGTCGATCAAAGCGTCGGCATTAGCCCTGGGATCGATCCCCGCGCACGATTGAAAAAGCGCGATACGAACCATTTCAGGCGAGCATCTCGTCGAGTTTGCCCTGGCTCTCGAGCTTCAGAAGCTCCGCGCAGTCGCCTACATGAGCGCCGTCGATGAAGATCTGCGGAACCGTAGTGCGCCCTCCGGACCGCTGAATCATCGCGTCCTTCTCCAGTCCTCCCCAAGACAATTCATGCTCCTGATACTCAACCCCCTTGGAATCGAGCAGGCGCTTGGCCCGGAAACAGTAACCACAGAAGGTCTTGGTGTAGATTTCTACTCTCGGCACGAATCAGTTTCCTCACGCTTGATCCGAAATCAACGCATAAATTGCGCCGGCCGCACAACCCGCGCCCAGCTGACAAGTTCTATCCTGCCCGCACCCGCCCGTCGCAATTCGCGCGCGCAAGCGTTGGCAGTGCTGCCGGTCGTCAGCACGTCATCGACCAGCACCACTGTTCGTCCAGCAATGGCGGAGCGATCCCCAACCTTGAAAGCACCGGCGACGAGGCGCCGCCGTTGCTGAAGGCTCATTCCCTTCAACGGTGGTGTTCTTTTGACTCGCTTCAATGCCGTCGCGTTGTTCTCAATGCCAATGCAGCGCGACAGTTCGCGAGCAACAATCGCCGATTGGTTGAAGCCGCGTTGCCAAAGGCGGCTTCGGTGCAACGGAACCGGCACGAGAAGGACGTCGGACCCGCGCGTCTCGATCAGCGGCGCCATGTATCGCGCCATTGTCTTCGCAACAGCAATCTTGCGCCCATACTTCAACCGGAGCGCAAGACCGCGCGAAACCTCACCGTATGCCACCGCTGCCCGCGTCCGGGCGATTCGCGGCGGCATTGCCAGGCAAACCGCGCAATTTTCAGCGTCCGTCCCCTGCAGCGGCAGGCCACAAGTCAGGCATCCGCCGGACCCCAAAAACTCAACCCGCTTCCAACAATCGGAGCAAAAGCTGTGCACGTCGGTAACAATGGCGCCGCAGCCAGCACAGCGCGGCGGCAAGGCGAAGTCGAGAATCCACCAGCCAAGCCGGCCAATTGCCCGCAGTGTTATGACCTGCATATTGCCGCTTGTCGGCTTGGAGCATGCGCCGCACAAGCGCCGATGTGTCCAGCAACCGATCTTCCGACATTTTCGATTGCCGGTTGCGGGCCCTTCGGCGTGATCGCGCATGGCGCATGGGGCCGGAGCTGTTCCTGCACGAACGGGCATTCTCAGACTGCCTCGAACGTCTCGCGCTAGTCCGCCGGCCATTTAAGGCAGCATTGTTGATCGGCTGCCCCGATCCAGGCTGGCGCAGTCGGCTGGCAGCCGTCGCCGAGTCCGTCGAGATCGTCGATCCCGGGCCCGATTTCGCCCAGGCCGCGGGCGGAACTCGGATTGACGAAGACCAATGGGACACGCCCGTCGAAGCCTTCGACCTGGCCTTTTCGATCGGTTGCTTGGACACGGTCAATGATTTGCCGCGCGCGCTCCGTTTGATCCGCCGCTCGCTCGCGCAGAACTCGCTCCTCATCGGTGCAATTGCGGGCGGAAATTCGCTTCCCCAGCTCCGTCGCGCAATGCACGCGGCCGACCAGGTGACCGAAGCCTCGTCAGCCCATGTCCATCCACGCGTGGAAGCGGCGTCGCTCGCCCCGCTGCTGACTGCTTGCGGCTTCGTTATGCCAGTAGTCGACGTTGACCGAGTCCAGGTTTCCTACCAATCTCTCGACGCCTTGGTTCGCGACTTGCGCAAGATGGGCGCAACCAACATTCTCACGTCACGCTCCCGCCGCCCCATCTTGCGCGACGCCAAAGCTGCTGCGGAGGACGCATTCCGATCGGCTGGCGACGGCTCTCGAACGATCGAAACCTTTGAGATCCTTCACTTCGCTTCGTGGACACCACAGGATGTGGGAAAAAACGCGGACGGCTGAGGGCTCGTTAACGATGTGCCGCACATCAGTTGTTAACTCCGCAAAGCTTAGCTTGGCCCCGTGGACGTGGACCAGAGGAGGGTGGCTTGGACGCTATCCGTAAGAATTTGCGCAGGCTGTTGGCCGATCAGGTGGCCGCGACAGCGATCGAGTACGGACTCATTGTGGCGCTGATCGCGATAGCCGCGATGGGCGGCATTTCGGCCTTGGGCGGTGGTGCTGGGGGCATGTGGAGCAAATTGGCCAACACCGTGCAAAATTCGATGTGAGCGGAGCTTCGGCTAGCTTCGTCGCGCTCCGTAAACCACCAGCTTGACCTTCTGCCCGGGCGCGAGACGACCGCCCGCGGCCAGGTTGTTGATCGTCAGGAACCGGTCGACCTGGAAATCTCGGTAGGCCATCCGGCGGGCGAGCGACTGGACGGTATCGCCGGGACGGACAGTCACTACGTCGATCACCCGGGGCCGGATGGCCGCCGCCTCCGCGGGTGAAATACGCCGCAAGGAATTGACCATCGAAGCGAACGGGTCGATCCCTCCTCCACCTTTCGTAATCATCACGAAATGGTAGATGGTGTTCGCATTCCATTGATAAGCGAAGACACTCGCCTCGACCACGCCCGAGGACGTATTTGCCCGTGCGGTGGTATACGCGGCGGGGAGCCCGTTAACGGTCGTTCGCTGCGGGGGAGGGATACTGAGTTCCTGCCGTCCCCCAGTCAGCTGCTGAAACACCTGGTAAATATAATTGTCGATGTTGCCGGCATATCGGCCGCCGCTGAACTGGGCCTGGCCCGCCGACCCTTCGATGGTCACCGCATCCGCGCTGTTCTGCATCAGGTAGCCCGGCGGGACCGAAAACTGGATTTTCAGGTCTGGATGCGTGAAAGAACGACCCTCGATAACCCCCTGCGCAGGGTCATCGTCGACAGTAATGCCTTGCAGCTGGGCCAGGAATTGATCCCGGTTGCGCATTCCTGAGCCGAGACGCCCGGTCCGCTGCGCCTCGCCGAGCGCGCGCTGCAGCCGGTTCTCACTGAGCGGATGGGTACTCGCCCACTCCGGCGTCTGTCGATTGGTGCGACCCTGTACCCGCGCCTGAAGTGCGCTTGCGCGGGTTATCGCGCCGAGAATTCCGGGACCGCCGGCGGGATCATAGCCCGCGGCAGAGATGTAACGCGTGCCCAATGTGTCTGCCTGATATTCCTGATCGCGCGAGAAGCTCAATGTCGCCAGTTGGGCTCGCTGGGAACTCATTTGAGAGATGGCGTTACCGATTCCGCCTCCCAGAATGCTGCCCAGCAGGACGCCGAAGATTCCGCTGATCGAATTGCGGCGCGCGGCCGACTGGCGGGCCTGGGCATGGTTGGCGGCGATATGTCCCGTTTCATGCCCGAGCGCGAAAGCCAGCTGGGACTCATCGTCCATCAGCGTCATCAGCTGGCGTGTGATGTACACATAACCGCCCGGGACGGCGAAGGCGTTCTCGACCGCCGAGTTAAGTGTCGTAAAGTGAAAAGCCGCGCCAGGATTGGCAATTCCGGAATAAGCCGCGACGCGGCGCCCGACAGATTGAACATAGGCGCCGCGCGCGCCGGTCTCGGCGCCGCCGAACTCGGCAATCAGCGCAACGTTCTGGCGTTGGGCTTCGGCGACCTCCCGCTGGTCGAGATATCGGACCGACGACTGGGCCGGCAAGGCCGCCGGGGACAATGCGACCGCGGTCGCGGCGAGCAACAGTACGGAATTACGCATGCCAATCTCCGGTTGGGTCCAGCTTCGTAGGAACGGCCCCTTGAACGGCAGATGAAAGCCGTGGTTCCGAGGCGACCCGTTTAACCGATCGCCAGAAACTTCGCCCGACGCTGGGCAAGAAGGTCATTGCCACCGATAAGCGAGCAGCCGTCAAGCTCTTCCATGATGGCCCCTTTGATTGCGCCGATCGCGGCCTCCGGATCCCGATGCGCACCGCCGAGAGGCTCGGCGATGATGCGATCGACCACGCCTAGCGTTTTCAGGTCGGTCGCCGTAATCTTCATTGCTTCGGCGGCTTCGGGGGCCTTGTCGGACGTTCGCCACAGGATCGACGCGCAACCTTCCGGCGATATTACCGAATAGACCGCGTGCTCGAACATCAGCACCCGGTTGGCAGCCGCAATCGCAACCGCACCGCCTGAGCCGCCTTCGCCAACGATTGCGGCGATGATCGGCACTTTGACTTCCAGGCATTGTTCGGTCGACCGTGCAATGGCCTCCGCTTGTCCTCGCTCTTCGGCTTCGACACCAGGAAACGCGCCGGGGGTGTCGACCAGAGTGACGATCGGCACCCCGAAGCGGTCGGCCAGCCGCATCAGCCGGATGGCCTTGCGGTAACCCTCGGGCTTGGCCATTCCGAAATTATGCTTGAGCCGAGACGCGGTATCATCGCCTTTCTCATGCCCGATGATCATCACTCGCCGACCCTCGATGCGGGCCAGTCCGCCGATGATCGCCGGATCGTCGCCGAACGCCCGATCGCCGGCCAACGGCAGGAAATCCTCGGTGATCCCAGCCACATAATCGTTGAAGTGTGGGCGCTCCGGGTGCCGCGCCACTTGCGACTTCTGCCACGGCGTCAACCTCGCATAGGTTTCCCGCAGCAGCTTGGTTGATTTGGCCTCGAGCCGCGCGACCTCGGCATCGATGTCGATCGAGCCCGCGCTCGCCGTCTCGCGCAATTCCGCAACTCGAGTTTCGAGTTCGGCGATCGGTTTTTCGAAGTCGAGGAAGGTCACCATTCGGGGCGGCGGGTAGGACGCACCTCCTCTCGCGTCAACGACTGCCGTCGCCAAGCGGATGCCGCGCGTTGACCAGTTCGACCAGCCGAGCGCTATCCACATGCGTGTATATTTGCGTGGTCGCGATGTCGGCGTGGCCGAGCAAGGATTGCAAAACGCGCAAGTCCGCACCCCCGGCCAGCAAGTGGGTCGCAAAGGCGTGTCGCAGGACGTGCGGACTGATGCGCTCGGGGGAGATACCTGAGAGAGCCGCGATTTCGCGGACGATCTGGAATAGCCTGACTCGGCTCAAATGCCGCTTCCCGCTGGGGAACAGCCACAGGTTGTCGCGCGGAACATGCTCGAGCCAGCGGTCAACCGCTGACTCAGCGCGCGAGGAAATCGGCACCAGCCGTTCCTTGCTGCCCTTGCCGCTGAGGATCACGAACGGCTGTCCCTTGCGCAATGCACCGCGGCCAAGCGTGACCAGTTCGGTAGCTCGCATGCCCGAGCCATAGAGTAATTCGAGGATGGCTAGATTGCGAAGCGCCCCCGGCTCCCCGCTTGCCGCCCGATCCTCGGCCGCTTGAAAAATCCCGCGGACTTCGCGTTCGTCCAGTATCCGCGGCAATGGCCGTTCAAGTCGCGGTCTTGGCAGTGCCCCCGACGGATCGTCGTTTCGAAATCCTTCATCCATGAGAAATCCGAAAAAACGCCGCAGCGCGGCCGACCGGCGGGCCACTGTCGCCGGCGATAGGTCGGCCCAATGTTCACCGAGCCGAGACAGCGTGCCCGTATTTGCCGTGCCGAGCGATCCGTCGACATCGGCCGCGGCGTGGCTGATGTCGTTTCGGTAGGCGGCGAGCGTGTGTGGAGAAGCCCCGGCTTCGGCCGCCATCATGTCGAGAAATCGATCGACCAGCGCCCGATCGTCGTCGGTCACGTGCGGGCGAGCGCCTCGGCGGCGATCATCCTCGCGGTAAAACCCTGCCCCGTCCGGTTGAGGGCGGCAACCGCATGATACAGGTGGGACGACGGGAGCTTGTCGAAACCGCTGGCTTGGAAACCCGTCGCGGTCAACACCAGCACACTGCCTGCCTGGCCTAGCGCAGCTGAACCATCAATCATCCGGGTCCAGCGGTTAAGATGCCCGATTGCTAGGCCATGGCGGCGATTGAGTCGGTCGGCGCTGCGCGCGTCGATGCGGCCGAGCCCCACAAGCCCCGCGACCAGCAATGCGCTGCGTTTCTTGCCAGCGCTTTGATCACGGCTGATGAAGGCGTTGATTCGGCCGAAGCTCAGGTCCAGCCCCGCAGTGTCGGGAGTGGCAAGCACCAACATCGCCCAGCATGGATCGGCAAAACGCTCATCCATCCGTCGAATGGCAATGGCCCAGCGCCCGGCCTCGCGATCATGGCCAGCGGCCAGCATGGACGCGATAAGAGACTTCGCATCCTCCTGCAGGTCGGCATCCGGTGTGATGAGCGTCGCAGCTCGCCCGGCGAGGGCACGCGACGCCTCAACCTGAAGCGGGTCTTTGGAGCTCGACCATAGGCGCCGAATAGCCTTGATCCGCGAATCACGGTTCCTTCCGGCAAACGCCAGTCGCACTTGCCAGGCATCGCTCTCAGACAGCTGGTCGGGATCCGTCGCGTCGTAGATGATCGAATAGAGGTCGATCAGCGACTGCGATGAAAGCACCCCGAGGCCCGTCGCAATGCGGGCCGAATCGAGCCGCTGTTGCGGCGAAAGCAGAGGTGCCCGCGCCTGCCAGGCCCTAACTTGGGGGCTTACGGTCTTGAGTAGGCGATCGGGGACCACCATACCGGTGGCGGTTGCCAAACCGAACCGCCAACTAGTCAATTGCTGGACGGGCGCCCATTCGACGGTCACCGCCCGACCCGTGTCCGCGCCCGCACCGACGACTTTCTGCGCCAGGACCAGGTCGATACCCCCAATCCGTCCGCGACGGCGCGCGGCATCGATCTGCGCCGCGGCGCTTTCGGGTTCGCCCGACAAGGATGCACACATCGCATCGACCAGTGGGAAGACCCGCGGCTCCGCCTTGCGAATTCCGCTCAGTAACGGGCAGAGACCGGCCGGGTCGGCATTGGCCAGAGCGCTCTGCACGGCGACCTGAACCATCTTTGGCGTGAACTGATCAACATCGACTCCGGAAACCAGCATTCGGGCGGCGTCGGCTTCACCCAGCCTTAACAGCAGCCAGGCGCGCTCCGCGGCCCAGTCGACCGGATTGACGTTGCGCGGCGCCTTCACCTTGGCGAGCAGCGCGTTGCGCAGCGCGATATGCGCCCAGCGCGACGCGATCGGCGTTTCCGTCCGCCGCATCAGGCCCGACAGAAAGGCCCCGCTGGCCATACCCCAAGGGCTTGCGCCTAGGCCAAGTTTGACTGGGTCGAGGCGGCCGACGACCCACGGATCGCGGCGCGCATGTTCGGGCAGTTCGACGGGCTTCGGCGGCGGCGGCAATTCGGC
>JBDSXT010000086.1:0-27242 GCA_039925985.1 Sphingomicrobium sp. | reverse complement strand
CGACCTCCTCGTCGCTGTTGATGATGACTTCGTAGCCGAGGTTTGGAATGCCCACGCTTTCGCTCGCTTTCAGAGCCGCCAGCATCACCGCAATGCCGCCCTTCATATCGGCGACGCCGGGGCCGTTCAGCATCCCGTCCTCGAGCCAGGTCAGCGCCTGGAACGGGTGGTCGATGGCGAACACCGTGTCCATGTGGCCGGTCAGCAGAAGCTGCACCGGTGCCTCCGGTCGCACCTTCAGATGGAGGTTGCGACCATGCGCCAGCGGCACGGTGCGCCCGGCATTATCGACTTCATCGACCGGTGTCGGATCGACCAAAGCAATGGCGCCAGGCAGCGTCGCAAATGCGTCGGCGATGTGGCCGGCAATCGTGGCGAGTCCGGCCAGGTTGCGCGAGCCGCTGTTGAGCGCCGCCCACGCCTGCACCTGGTCGAGCATCGGCTCGGCCGCGGTGCGCTCGACGGCGGCTTGTTCAATGCTGGAAAGCTCCCCCATGCGGACATTCCCTAGCGAGGCCTCCGGCCGAACGCCACTCCACCCCGCAGCATCCTGAGTTCGTAACAGGGGAAGCCAGGACCGAAGTAATTTGTCGTTCCGGCCCGACGACCCCTTTGGCATTTGTCGATCCAGTGCATAGAGAGGTCGTCATGAGAAAACTGGCCCTGATCCCTTTGCTCGCACTTGTCGCCACTGCCTGCGCGACCGTGCCCACGCCGCCGACAACCGTGCCCGGCGCCGACTTTCTGGTCCGCAACGCCGCCGCGAAGCGGGTCGTAACGACCGCCACCGGCCTCCAATATTTCATTGTCCGTTCAGGCCCGAAGACGGGGGCGCATCCCACCGGGAGCGACACGGTAACTTTCGATTACGAAGGCAAGCTGACCACCGGCGAGACGTTCGACAGCAGCTTTGAGCGCGGAACGCCGCTGACCGGCGCGATCGATGGCTTCGTCCCCGGCTTTACCGAGGCGCTGAAATTAATGCGGCCGGGCGACGACTGGATCGTGTGGATCCCGCCCGCGCTCGGCTACGGCGAGCGCGAGAGTGGGCCGATTCCAGCCAATAGCGTGCTTCGCTTCAGGCTCGCCTTGCACGCGATTGCGCCGGCCGGCGCGGGGGCTACAGAAACGCCGCAAACTCACTGAGCAGCCGCCGGTACAAGTCGCGCTTGAAGGGGACGATCAAGTCGAGCAGTTCGCCCGGCGCGACCCATTTCCACGCGTTGAACTCGGGGTGATTGGTTGCGATGTCCACGTCGCAATCTTTTCCAAGGAAGCGGCACAAATACCAGTCCTGGAGCTGGCCTTTGTACTTGCCGCCCCAAAGCTTACCCTGGAGCTCCGGCGGCAAATCGTAGAGCAGGCGTTCGGGGCATTTTGAAAGCCGCTCGACGAGGCTCGGGGGGATCCCCGTCTCCTCTGCAAGTTCGCGCTGCGCGGTCGCCCACGGCTTCTCGCCCTTGTCGATTCCCCCCTGCGGCATCTGCCACGCCTCGTCGGTATTGTCGATCCGCCGCCCCGCCCATATCCTGCCGTCGGAGTTGAGCAGCATCACGCCGACCCCGCGGCGATAGTCTTTGTCTTTGATCATCCGCTCGTCATTGCGAGGAGCGGAGCGACGAAGCAATCCAGCCACAACAAGAAACTGGATTGCTTCGCTACGCTCGCAATGACGAAATCTAGCGTTTAAGAAGCGTCCATGGCGACCGCCACGCACTTGCTGACCGAAGCTGAATCCGACGCCCATCCGGTGCTCGAGGCCGTGGTCGTGCGCTTTGCTGGCGACAGCGGCGACGGGATGCAGCTGACCGGCGGACAGTTCATGCTGTCGACCGCGCTGGCCGGCAACGATCTGGCGACATTTCCCGACTTTCCGGCGGAAATCCGGGCGCCGCAGGGGACGACCTTTGGCGTCTCGGCGTTCCAGATCAACTTCGGTTCGTGCGCGATCGATACCGCGGGCGACCAGCCGGATGTGCTGATCGCGATGAACCCGGCGGCGTTGAAAGTGAACGTCAAGGAGCTGCGCGACGGTGGGTTGATCATCGTCGACGACGGCGAGTTTACGGCGCGCAACCTCGCCAAGGCCGGATATGAAGCGAGCCCGCTCGAAGATGGCAGCTTGGCCAAGTGGCAGCTGGTTCACTTCAACATCTCGGCGCTGACGGTCGAAGCGGTCAAGCCGTTCGGGCTCGGCAACAAGGAAGCGTTGCGCTGCAAGAACATGTGGACTCTGGGCCTCGCGCTATGGATGTTCGACCGCGATCGTGCGCCGATCGTCGATTGGCTGAAGACTAAGTTCGCCAAGGCGCCCGAGCTCGCCGAAGCCAATATCGCGGCGTTGAACGCGGGGCATGCCTATGGCGAGACGGTTGAAATCGGTACACCCGTGCGCCGCCACCACATCGAAGCGGCACCGGCCGAACCCGGTCTCTACCGCACCGTGACCGGGGCCGAGGCGCTGTCGGTCGGGCTGGTCGCCGGCGCGCAGCTGGCGGGATTGAAGATGTTCTTCGCCGGCTATCCGATCACCCCGGCATCCGCGATCCTGCACCATCTGGCGCGGCTGAAGGAGTTCGGGATCACGACCTTCCAGGCCGAGGACGAGATTGCCGCGATCTGCGCGGCGATCGGCGCGTCCTATGCGGGGCAGCTCGGCGTCACCTCGTCGTCGGGGCCGGGAATCGCGCTCAAGACCGAGGGTATCGGGCTGGCAGTGATGACCGAGCTTCCTTTGGTGGTGGTCAATTCGCAGCGCGGCGGGCCGTCAACCGGCCTGCCGACCAAGACCGAGCAGTCGGACCTTTACCAAGCGGTCTACGGCCGCAACGCCGACAGCCCGCTGCCTGTAATCGCTGCGCGCTCGCCCGCCGATGCGTTCGAGTGCGCGATCGAGGCTGTGCGCATCGCGACCCGTTACATGACTCCGGTGATGTTGCTGACTGACGGCTATATCGCCAATGCCGCCGAGCCTTGGAAAGTGCCCGACATGGTGGGCTATGCGCCCTTTCCGGTCGAGTTCTTCGAGGAGGTGCCGGAGCATGATAAGATCGTCATGCCCTACGCCCGCAATATCGAGCTGGCGCGGCCTTGGATCAAACCGGGAACACCGGGCCTTGAGCACCGCATCGGCGGGATCGAGAAAGCGCCCGGCACCGGCAACATCGACTATAGCCCCGAGGCCCACGCCGAGATGACGCGGGTGCGCGCTGCAAAGATCGCCAATGTCGCCGACAGCATCCCCGACCAGGACGTCTGCCTCGGAGAGGACAGCGGTGAGCTGGCGGTGGTCGGCTGGGGCTCGACCTTCGGCCCGATCCACCAAGCGGTGCGGCGCGCCCGGCTGCGCGGTATGAGCATCAGCCACATCCACATTCGCCACATCGTGCCGATGCCCAAAAACCTCGGCCCGCTCCTCAAGGGGTTCAAGCATATCCTGGTGCCGGAGATGAACAGCGGGCAGCTGAAAACGGTACTGCGCGACCAGTTTTTGGTCGATGCCCGATCGCTGTCGAAGGTCAGCGGCCAGCCGTTCCGAATTGCCGAGATCGGGGCCGCGATAGAGGGAGCGCTCGAATGAGGCAGATCAACCCATGGCCGATGATCCTGATGCTGGTCGTTGTCGTTGCCCTGATCGCCTGGCTAGCGGGAGCCGGCCGATGAACGAAATGACCACCGTCACCACCGCCAAGGACTGGGCGAGCGACCAGGAAGTGCGCTGGTGCCCGGGCTGCGGCGACTATGCGGTATTGAAAGCGGTGCAGCGAACCATGCCTGACCTCGGCGTGGCGCGGGAGAAGACGGTGTTCGTCAGCGGTATCGGCTGCTCGAGCCGTTTTCCCTATTACATGGCGACCTACGGATTTCACACGATCCACGGCCGCGCGCCGGCGTTCGCGACCGGGATCAAGCTCGCCAATCCCGAGCTGGATGTGTGGATCATTACCGGCGACGGCGACGCGCTGTCGATCGGCGGCAACCACACGATGCATGTGCTCAGGCGCAACCTCGACTGCCAAATCCTATTGTTCAACAACGAGATCTATGGGCTGACCAAGGGCCAATATTCGCCGACCAGCCGGATCGGTACGCGCTCGCCATCGACGCCGTTTGGTTCGATCGACCGGCCGGTGTCGCCGTGCATGTTCGCATTGGGCTCGGGCGCGCGGTTCATCGCGCGGGGCATCGACGTCCACAAAAGCCTGCCCGACGTGCTCAAGGCCGCGCATGCCCATCGCGGCGCGAGCTTCGTCGAAATCTACCAGAATTGCATCGTCTATAATGACGACGTGTTCGCTTCGTTCACCGCGCGCGACTTCTCGGCCGAGCGGCAGTTGTGGCTCGCAGCCGGCGAAAAAATGCTGTTCGCCGCCGGCACCAAGGGGATCGCGCTCGATGTAGAGAGGCTGGTTCTCAAGGTGGTCGAGGGCGATGATCCATCAGTGCTCGTCCACGATCCGAAGAACCGCGGTGTCGCGGCTATGCTGATCGAAATGCCAGACCAGGGATTTCCCGTTGCGCTCGGTGTGATTTACGAAGACCCCGCGCCGACCTTTGAGAGCAGCGTCGTCGAGCAGAATTTAGCAGCGGCGAAGGGCAGGGCGCCCGACCTCCAGGCCTTGGTCTCGAAAGGCCAGACCTGGCAGGTGGAGAAGGAACCGCGAGCGGAGTGATCCGCCTGTAAGCATTGGACAATATCACGCATTCATTGGCCGGCTGGGCGCTTGGCCAGGCCGGTCTGAAGACCAAAAGCCGCAAGGGGCTGGCGGCGTTGATCCTCGCCGCCAACATGCCCGACATCGACGTGTTTTTCGGCAACGCGCCTTGGGATCCGCTGGCGATCCACCGGGGATTCACCCACGGGTTGGTCGGCGGCGTGCTGGTCATGCCGCCCATATTGGCCGGCCTGCTATGGCTGCTGGACCGCTGGCAGCTTGGCCGCGGGGTGACGTTCAACAGCGGGTTGCCGATGCGCTTCGGCTGGCTGGTCGGCGTGGCGTACCTCGGCGCGCTGACTCACCCATTGCTCGACTTGCTGACGACCTATTCGGTCCAGTTGCTGTCGCCGTTTTCGCGGGCATGGTACCATGCCGACGGGCTGTTCATTATTGATGTCTGGATATGGCTTCTGCTCGCGATCGCGATCGGGATATCGAAACGGCGCGAACAGACCGGACGCGAGTGGCGGCGAATCCCTCAGGCCGCAATCGGGATCGTGCTGGCCTACATCGGATTGAACCTGCTGATCACCGACCGCGCCACCGCGGCCGTTCGCCTTTGGTCGGCCGATCGGCCCGCAATGGCCGTCTTCGCTTCGCCGCCACCGGTGGTGTTTTGGCGGCGCGACCTCGTTTGGCGCGAGGCCGATTGCTATCGCCGGAGCCTGTTCGACCCGCTCGCTGGGGGCTTCCAAGCCGTTTCCGCTTGCGCACCGACCAACATGAACAACCCGCTGGTTCGCGAGGCGATCCGACGCGATCCCCGGCTTCGAAAATTCCTCAAATGGTCGATCCTGCCGCAGGCTGACGTCCAGCGTGGGCGCTGCTTTGCGCGGGTGGCCATCGGGGATGCGCGTTATGGCGAAGGCCGGCGGTCGCGCCTCGCCCGCGAATCCGTCGTGCCGATAGCCGGCCAGGGCTGCTAGGCTGACATCATGGCGGGTCGCGGCGAGCATCTGGTAAAAGCCGACCGCGGTTTCGCGGTTGGTGGCGGGCTGGTCGCGCGGCTGGTTGCGCCGGCGTTCGGGCGCGTGCTCGACCAGATCGACGCCGGCCTGCTCAAAGGCGGAATTGAAGCCAGGCTTCCCGACGGCGAGCGTCGCAATCTCGGCTTTCACTCGCCGGGACCGACAGCAATCGTCGAGTTCAAGAGCTGGATGGCGCTGGTCCGGCTGGCGACCTCCGGATCGGTCGGCTGGTATAAGGCCTGGGCGTTGGGCGAGTGGTCCAGCCCCGACCCGGTACCGATATTCGAGCTATTCTCTCTCAACGGAGTTGCGCTTGGCCGATCGGGGCGCGCCAAGGGGCCGTTCCGCTGGATCAACGCGCTCGGCCATCGCCTGCGCGACAATGCGCCCGGCAAGGCCAAGGCCAACGTCGCTGCTCACTATGATTTGGGGAATGATTTCTACGCGGCGTGGCTCGATCCGACGATGACCTATTCATCGGCCAGGTTCGCCTTTCCCGAACAACCAATCGAAGCCGCGCAGCGCCGCAAGATTGCGATGCTGTTGGACCGGCTGGAGTTGCAGCCCGGGCAGCGACTGCTCGAAATTGGCTGCGGCTGGGGCAGCCTTGCGATCGAAGCTGCCAATCGCGGAGCGGTTGTTGTCGGCCTGACGCTATCCGAACAGCAAAAAGCGTGGGCTGAAGCCAAAGTTGCCGAAGCGGGCCTGTCGGAGCGCATCGAGATTCGCCTGCAGGATTACCGCGAGACGCAAGAACAGTTCGACGCCATCGCGTCGGTCGAGATGGTCGAGGGAGTGGGATTGCGCTGGTGGGGCGCGTACCTCGATTCGATTGCTCGCAACTTGAAAAATGGCGGCCGCGCCGCGCTGCAATTCATCAGCATCGATGACCGATTGTTCCAGCGCTACGCGGCCAGTGCCGATTTCATCCAGACCTACATTTTTCCGGGAGGTCTATTGCTCGACGAACCGCAGTTTGCCGCCTTGGCCCGCGAGCGCGGACTTTCGTGGGATGATCGGGCGGGCTTTGCCGAGGACTATGCCGCGACGTTGAAGATCTGGCGGCAGCGCTATGACTCTGCGGTCGCCCGCAGCCAACTCGATGAGTTCGACGAGGAGTTCCACCGGCTCTGGCGCTATTATCTGATGTATTGCGAAGGCGGATTTCGCGGCCGCGCCATCGACGTTGCGCAGGTTACGATGGTCAAGTCGTGAAAGCCATCTACGACCGGCCACGGGCATTGGTCGCCGGCCTGGCAGCGATCCGCACGCAGTATCAGTTGCCGGGCGGGTTTGCGCCCGATGTGGAAGCCGCGGCCGCCTCGGCAGTGCGGCAATCGCTGGCCGAGCATATCGACCGGACCGCTGTTCCGTTTGTGACGCTGGATCCAGCGAGCTCGACCGATCTCGATCAGGCTTTCGCGATCGAGCAGGCGGGAAGCGACCTCATCCTTCGCTACGCCATCGCCGACATCGGCTGGTTCGTTCCCGACGGTGGTCCGGTCGATATTGAGGCGTGGCAACGCGGCGAGACCATCTACATGCCGGACGGCAAGATCAGCCTCTATCCGCCGCTGCTCTGCGAAGGCGCGGCGAGCCTGTTGCCGGACGGGGACAAGCCGGCGATCGTGTTCGCAGTTCGCGTCGTCGCCGATGGCACGGCGACTCTGGATGGCGTCGAGCGGGCGATCATTCGGAGTCGGGCCAAGCTTGGCTATGCGACCGTTCGGGCAGAGGATTTGCCGGCCGGTTTCGACGAACTGTCGCGGCGGACTGCGGCGGCAGAAAATGCCCGCGGCGCGTCGCGAGTCGATCCGCCCCAGCAGCAGGTGGCCGCCAAGCCCGACGGGACAATGGCGCTCGAATTCCGGCCGATGGGCGCGGCAGAACAAGCCAATGCGGCGCTGTCGCTGGCGGCGAACATGGCGATCGCCGATGCGCTTTATCGGCACGGGACCGGGCTGTTCCGGGTGATGGCCGGGCCCGGAGAGTGGGCAGTCCGACGATTGCGGCAGAGCGCGAAGGCGCTCGGCGTCGACTGGCCGAAGGCGATGAGCCTCGAAGACCGGCAGCGTACGCTCGTTCCCAATGACGCCAAGCAGGCGGCCTTTATGCTAGCGATCCGGCGGGCTGGGGCGCATGCGAGTTATGCGCCGTTCCACGCCAATGAGCGGCCGTGGCATTCAGCGATGCGAGCCACCTATGTCCATGCGACTGCCCCGCTTAGACGGCTCGCCGACCGCTACGTGACGCAAGCGGCTTTGGCGGTCGCCAACGGCCGCAAGGTTCCGGATACGGTGACGGCTGCATTCGAGCGTCTGCCCGACGTGATGAACCGCGCCGACGCCAAAGCGGCGCAAGTCAACAGCGCAGTCTTGGAGCTGGCCGAAGCGGTGGTATTGGCGGGACGGGTCGGCGAGACTTTTGCCGGTATAGTCACGGATATCGACCAGCGCGGGGGGCGCATTCAGCTTCGCGATCCGGCGGTGATCACGCGGGTGCCGGATCGTGGGCTGGCAATCGGGGCAGAGGTAATGCTGCGCCTCGACGGGGCCGATCCCGCGCAGCGGCTGACCCGCTTTTCGCTCGCCTAGGCTTCGACTCTGAGCGTTTCGCCGCTCGGGGCGTCGGCTAGAAGTCTTTCGACAATCGCCTGCGCAACCGTTTCCGGCGGCTTGACGCTGTCCGGTTCCTCGCCCGGAAAGGCAAGCTGGCGCATGCGGGTGCGGGTGGCTCCCGGATCGACAATATGCACCCGGATGCGGCCGCTGTGCCGGGTCTCGTCGGCGTAGGCTCCAAGCAGCGTTTCCAGCGCAGCCTTGGACGAGCCATAGGCGCCCCAGAAGGCGCGCGGCTCGCTGCCGACGGACGAGGTCAGCGCAACGACATCCGCCCGCGCGGAATTCTTGAGCAAGGGGTCGAAGGCGGCGATCACCGACTGGTTGGCAATCAGGTTGAGGCCGAGGATTCGGGCATATTCCTTGGCGTCGATATGCTCAACCGGGGTCAGGGAACCGAGCATGGCGGCATTGAGGATGACGATGTCGAGCGCCTCCCAGCGCTCGGCTACCGCCGCCGCAAGTTTACCAATCGAATCGCTTTCGGTGAGGTCGAGCGGAGCGATGGTGGCGCTGCCGCCGGCTTCGTGGATGCGGTCGTCGACCGCTTCCAAGGCACTCGCGGTCCGGGCCACCAGGATCACATGGGCGCCGGCCGCGGCTAGCGCTTCGGCGGTCGCGGCGCCGATGCCGCGGCTGGCTCCGGTAACGAGCGCAAGCTTGCCCGCGAAAGGCTTGGCGTTGGACATGAACTGGAGTGCTAGCGGCTGGCGACGAGGGACAGCGAGCCGGCGTTCTCTTTTTCGGTAAAGTCGGTCAGGCGGGTCGGATAGTCGCCGGTAAAACAGGCATCGCATCGCTGCGGCTGTTTTTCGTTACGTTCGGAGCCGAGGGCCCGGTACAAACCTTCGATGGATATGAAGGCGAGGCTGTCGGCGTTGATGTAGTCGCGCATCGCATCGACGCTCATCTGCGCGGCGAGCAGCTTGGCGCGCTCGGGCGTATCGACGCCGTAGAAGCAGCTGTGGCGAGTCGGCGGCGAGGCGACCCGCAAATGGACTTCGCGGGCACCGGCGTCGCGCATCATCTGAACGATCTTCACGCTGGTCGTGCCGCGGACGATCGAATCGTCGATCAGGACGATGCGCTTGCCCGCCACCAGTGCCGAGTTGGCGTTGTGCTTCAATTTAACGCCAAGGTTGCGAACCTCCTGGCTCGGCTGGATGAACGTCCGTCCGACATAGTGCGATCGGATGATGCCGAGTTCGAAGGGGATGCCCGACGCCTGGCTGAAGCCGATCGCCGCCGGGACGCCGCTATCGGGAACGGGGACGACGTAATCCGCTTCGACGGGCGCTTCTCGCGAAAGCTCGGCGCCGATGTTCTTGCGGACTTCGTAGACCGACTTGCCGTCGGCGACGGAATCGGGACGTGAGAAATAGACCTGCTCGAAGACGCACGGCCTCGGCTCGACCTTAGCGAACGGCCGGAAGGAGCGAATGCCCGAGCCGTTGACCACGACCAGTTCTCCGGGCTCGACATCGCGAAGGAAGGTCGCGCCGATGACGTCGAGGGCGACGGTTTCGGACGCGAAGATCGTCGCTTCGCCGAGCTTGCCCATGACCAGCGGCCGAATCCCAAGCGGATCGCGGCAGGCGATCAATCCGTCCGGTGTCAGAACGAGAAGTGAGTAAGCGCCTTCGACCTGCTTCAGCGCGTCGGTCAGGCGGTCGAGATTGTTGGTGTAATGCGAGGTCGCAACCAGATGGATGATGACCTCGGTGTCGCTGGTCGACTGGAAAATCGAGCCGCGGCGGTTGAGCGTTCGCCGAATTTTCATCGCATTGGACAAATTGCCGTTCTGGGCGACTGCAAAGCCGCCTTCCGCGAGATCTGCGAACAGCGGCTGGACGTTGCGCAACGCGGTCTCGCCGGTCGTTGAATAGCGCACGTGGCCAATCGCCGTTCGGCCAGGCAGCCCGCGCATGACATCGTCGCGATCGAAATTGCCGGCGATGTGGCCCATCGCCCGATGCGAATGGAATTGGACGCCGTCGAGGCTGGTAATGCCGGCGCCTTCCTGACCCCGGTGCTGGAGCGCATGGAGGCCCAAAGCGACGAAGCTGGCGGCGCGGTCTGCACCCCAGATGCCGAAGATTCCGCACTCCTCACGCAGCTTGTCGTCGTCGAAAGGATTGGTCGTCAGCATGCCCTGCCTTTGCTCGCTCGAAGCCCGACCGCCCATATAGGGGTTGTAGCGCGCTTTGTCGCCTTTTCCCTGACGGAAGGTTGAACACTAAGACTTGACGTTTACGGAAACGTAAAGCAGAGCGAACCATGGAGTCAGATTCCGCGAAATACGCGATCGGCGAACTGTGCGAGGCCTTCGGAGTGACCGCCAGGGCACTCCGTTTCTATGAGGACGAGCAACTGATTGCGCCGGTGCGGCGGGGAACCTCACGTTTTTATTCGGAGCGGGACCGTGCTCGGCTGAGCTGGATATTGCGCGGCAAACGAGTCGGTTTCAGTCTCAATGAAATTCGCGAAATGCTCGATCTTTACGACGTCGGCGATCACCGCCAGACGCAGCGGCGCGTAACAATCGAGCGCTGCCGGCAAAAGATCGACGCGCTTCGTCATCGAAAGAATGATATCGACACGACCATCACCGAACTCGAAAATTTTCTCAAAACGCTCGGCACTTCGCCCGAGCAAGGGAGCAATGACTGATGGCCCTCTACTCAGCGCCCGTGCGCGAAACCCGCTTCATTCTCGACCAGGTGCTGCATGTTGGCAATTACTCCAATCTCGCGGGGTTCGCGAACGCGACCCCGGACCTGATCGAAGCCATTCTCGACGAGGGTGGCAAGTTCGCATCCGAAGTGCTGGCGCCGCTCAACAAGGTTGGCGACGAACAGGGCTGCAAGCGCAACGACGATGGATCGGTGACCATACCCGACGGGTTCAAGGACGCCTACAAGCAATGGTGTGACGGCGGCTGGCCGACTTTGTCCGCGCCAGAGGAATATGGCGGGCAGGGACTGCCGCAGGTACTCTCGACCGCGCTCAGCGAATATGTGTTGTCGGCCAACCAGGCCTTCGAGATGTTCCAAGGGCTGACTTCGGGGGCCATTGCGTCCCTTTTGATCAAGGGCAGCGACGAGCAGAAGGCAAAGTATCTGCCGAACATGGTGTCGGGCCGCTGGACCGGAACGATGAACCTTACCGAGCCGCATTGCGGTACCGATCTCGGGCTGTTGAAGACGCGCGCCGAGCCCAATCCCGACGGCAGCTATGCGATCACCGGTACGAAGATCTTCATATCGTCAGGTGAGCACGACATCAGCGAGAACATCATTCATTTGGTGCTCGCGAAGATCACCGGCGCGCCCGACACTGTCAAAGGCATCTCGCTGTTCGTGGTACCCAAGTTTCTGGTCAATGACGACGGTTCGGTCGGCGAACGGAATCCGGTCAGCTGCGGCGCGATCGAGAAGAAAATGGGCATCCACGGCAACCCGACCTGCGTGCTTAATTATGACGGGGCCAAGGGATGGTTGGTTGGCGAGCCTGAAAAAGGCCTAGCCGCGATGTTTATCATGATGAATGCCGCGCGGCTGGGGGTTGGCTTGCAGGGTCTGGCCCAAGCCGAGGTCGCTTATCAGAACGCCGTAGCCTACGCCCGCGAACGGCGGCAGGGCCGGGCGCTGGTCGCCGATCAGCGCGAAGCCGATGCCAAAGCCGATCCGATTATCGTCCATCCCGACGTGCGGCGGATGCTGATGGAAATGAAGTCGTTTCTCGAGGGTGCCCGCGCGCTGGTGCTGTGGGGAGCGCTCCAGGTCGATCTCTCGCGCCGTGCTTCCAGCGAAGACGAGCGGCAGGAAGCCGATGATTTGGTGTCGCTGCTAACGCCCGTGATCAAAGGCTATTTAACCGACAAGGGATTCGACAGCGCGGTTCTCGCGCAGCAGGTCTTCGGCGGGCATGGATATATCCGCGAGCACGGCGTCGAGCAGTTCGTGCGCGACGCGCGCATCGCGCAGATTTACGAGGGCACCAACGGCGTACAGGCGCTCGACCTCGTCGGGCGCAAACTCGGCAAGGACGGGGGCCGGGCGATCCAGCGCTTGTTCGCGCTTCTATCCCACGAAACCGCCGATGCGTCCTCAGACGTCGGCCTGAAGCCGTTCCTCGCGGAGTTCACGAGAGCGATTGGCGACCTCCAAGACTCAACCAAATGGCTGATGGATAACGGTCTCGCCAATCCCAACCAAGCCGGGGCTGCGGCCTATCCGTACATGACGATGATGGGCATCGTCGCGGTCGGGTTGATGTGGTTGCGTATGGCCCGAGCCGCGACGGCCGCGCTGGCGGCCGGGGCACCGGATCGAGCTTTTTACGAAACCAAGCTGGCCACCGCGCAATTCTTCGCGGACCGAGTGATGCCGGAGACGGGCTCCCTTCGCCGTAAACTCGAGGCAGGGTCGGATAGTGTCATGGCGGTGCCGGCGGAGGCTTTCTAATGCTTTGTCTAGCCTAGAGCTTGCGAACGATCCCATCGCCGGTGCCGACGGTCATACCGAACTTGCGAAGCGTCATGCGGTTGCGCGCGGAGACGCCGCCGGGGAGCGGCGCCAGCCATTGCTCGACGGACACATGGCCTTTCATCGTAAAGCGGAAGCGATAGGAGCCGCCGACTTCGTCGATGGTCACCGGCCCGGCCGCTTCCGACATGGTGCCCGCAAAGTGACCGGCGGTAACCTGTCGTATTTTCCATCGCCGCTCGTGTCCCGGCTTGCCTTCGTCCTGGACCTGTTGGACCAGCGTTAAGCTACCATCGGGCTCGATCCGACCCCGTCCAACGCTGCGCGTTCGATAGCGCTCCTTGGTGAAAATCTTGACTGTCCCAGTGCTC
Source organism: Sphingomicrobium sp. (assembly GCA_039925985.1). Classification (GTDB taxonomy): domain Bacteria; phylum Pseudomonadota; class Alphaproteobacteria; order Sphingomonadales; family Sphingomonadaceae; genus Sphingomicrobium. Next base: position 14,080 of record JBDSXT010000086.1, on the reverse strand, counting down.
TCAGTCCTTCCCTCGAAGAACTTGAGGGGATGTACGAGCGGCCGGGCAGCCGACGGCGCACCCAGAATGGACGCCGCCGCTACGGCGGGTAGAATCCGGCTGGCGCGGAAATTAAAGAACATGTGGGCTAGCCTCAGGACGAATGCAAAAAGCGTCGGCCTCGGCGTGCCTGTGCTTTGCAATTCAACCTTCGTCGACGACGATTGGTTCCGGGTAAGCTATGAGGCTGCCTTCTGGTCGATGTACCAGGGACGCATCATGGTGACCGGATTCCGGCGGTCCTTTTTCGGTGCGAGCCGAGTGAGGTCGAACGGGTCCGCAAACTGAATTCCGAACTTTCCCGCTTGGGCCCAGCGAACCGAGCCGAGCACTGGTCCAGCGCCGACAATATCGATGGTGATCGACGTGCCGGGTGCAACCGAATGCACGCACTCGACGAGCGCGCCCGTGGCGGAAATATTGCGCAGTCGGATTTCGGTCACTTCGCCGTTGATCTCGGCAATCGCCCGGCGCATCAGACGTTGCCGCGGCTCGCGGATGCATTGGTAGCCGTCGGCCTCGACGCCGGCTCCGTTGGCAAGCTTTCGCGCCTCCTCTGCGGGGAGGGGCCGGCCAAAAATATAGCCTTGAACCTGGCTGACCCCGAGCTCCCGAATCAAATGTAGATCGTCGTGCGTCTCAACACCTTCGGCGGTGGTGTCCATGCCCAGCGTTTCGGCAAGCGTGACGATGGCGCGGATGATGGCGCTGTTGCGATTGGTCGTCGACGCGGCGCCGCGGACGAAGCTTTGGTCGATCTTGATCTTGTCGAACGGGGCTTTTTTCAAATAACCCAGCGAGCTGTAGCCGGTCCCGAAATCGTCCAACGCCAAACGTACGCCGAGGTCCTTCAATTTGGCGAACATGTCGTCGGTGCTGTCGCCTTCCGCCAAGAAAACGCCTTCGGTGATTTCGAGCTCGAGCCGGGCAGAGCGAACGCCCGTTTGCTGCAACAGCTGCGCGATCATGTCCACGGTCGCCGGGTCGTTGAACTGGATCGGCGACAGATTCACGGCGACGCGCAACTGGTCAGGCCAATGCGCGGCTTCCTCAAGCGCGGTTTGCAGCACCCACTGGCCGATCTTGGGAATCAGGCCGGATTCTTCGGCGAGCGGGATGAATTTGTCTGGCGAAATGGCGCCGCGTGTCGGGTGGCTCCATCGAACAAGGGCCTCGAACCCGCAAAGTTCCTCGGCGGCCGCGCGAACGATCGGCTGATAGGCCACCCACAGTTGGTCGCGCTCGATGGCCTGGCGAAGGTCATCCTCGAGCAGCTGCCTGTCGGTCAAGTCGCTGTGCATCGCCGGCTCGTAGAAGCAATGCTTCCCGCGGCCCGCCGCCTTGGCCGCGTAGAGCGCCAGGTCCGCATTGCGTATCAGCCTGTCCGCGCAGGCCCGCCCCGGATCGCCGATTGCAATCCCTACGGACGCGCCGATCACCACACGATGGTTCTCGATCGTGTAGGGCCGCGACAGCTGTTCGATTAGGGTACGAGCAAGGGGCTCAAGGAAGCCGATGTCGACCGTGCCGGGCAGCACCGCTTTAAACTCGTCGCCGCCGAGACGACCGACTTGGCCATGGTCGCCCATCACGGACTTAAGCCGTTCGGCAACTTGCCGCAGCAAAGCGTCGCCAATCGGATGGCCGAGCGTGTCGTTGACGTTTTTGAACCGATCGAGATCGATCAGAAATAGAGCGCAGCCCTTGCGTCGGCTGGCCGCATTGCGCAGCGCCTCGTCGAGCGTTTGGCGCATCAGAGCGCGGTTGGGCAGGCCCGTCAGAGAATCGAACCGCGCGAGCCGCGAGATCTCCTGTTCGGAGCGGCGCTGCTCGGTGAGGTCCGTGCCGATCCCACGAAAGCCTAGGAAGCGGCCGCGCTCGTCGAAAATCGGGTTGCCGGAAAGGGACCAATGGACATTTTGATCGCTTGCGGGACGGACGACGACGTCGGCGAATGGGAAGCGAGCGGACAAGTGAAAGCCCAAAGTCTTGCGCTCTTCATGAATGGCGCCGACCGGGCTGGTGTCGACGGACAGGAGATCGGGAAACTGGCGGTCGAGCAGTTCCTGAGGCTCGCACTGGAAATCGTCGGCTAGTTGCCGTGAAACGTAGGACAAGGTGCCCTCGGAGTTGGTTTCCCAAAACCATCCGCGGCCGCTGTTCTCGAATTCCGCGACGAAGGTCAGTGCCTTGTGCGCCTCGGCGTCCAGGTCGAGGCGCTTGCGACCGGCGGCAATAACCGTTCGAGCACCGGCGACACTGTAAGAAGCAATGATTATCGACAGCAATGCAGCGCCCGCGCCAACCAGCGCGGATCCGGTGAACAGCAGCGCGCCAAGCGTCATGACAATCAGGTTCGAAATCGCCAGTGGCGGAGAATTCACTGCCACCATCGCGGCTATTGTGACGCCGCCGCCCATGACCAGGATCGCCAGCGCCTCGCCGTGCGCCTCGCCGGTGACGGCCAAGCCAACCATCATCCACAAAAGTCCCGCCAGGCCGAGATAGGCGGCAAGCGCCCGGATGACGATGTGGGGCGGCAGGCTTAGTCGATGGCGGAACTGAAGGGCGACGATCGCCACGATATCGAGTGCGAGCAGCAACCCTATCGGAATAACCGGACTGGCCAAGGACAGGGCAGGCGACCGCTCTGGGTAAAGCAGCCACAGAGTGATCGCCCCAATCAGGTGCGTAATACCCAGCATCAATGCGGAATGATCGAGCGGGGCAACTCTCCACGCAGATAAGGAGTGATCGTCGGGAGCGTCCGGCGCGAGGATGTCGAACCACAGGGCCTCGCGGATGGAAGCGCGCGGGCGCCCCTCTCCAGCCACTTCGACAGCTCCTGCAAATCGCGTCCTGCGCATTCAGTTCCACTTCCGCGACGGCGTCGGGAAATTGCCGCCAGATTGGAGGCTTACGCGCTCGCGCGTTAATGGCGCGGCTAAGGAAAGCGGTTAGCGACTGGTTAGCTATCCCTCTTCGGGGAGGAAATCCGCGACTGACAAATAGCGCTCGCCCGTGTCGTAATTGAAGCCAAGAACTCGCGCATTCGGGCCTAATTCCGGCAGCTTCTGAGCGATCGCCGCCAGGGTGGCGCCCGACGAGATGCCGACCAGCACCCCTTCCTCGCGAGCCGACCGGCGGGCCATTTCCTTGGCGTCGGCCGGGTCAACCTGGATAATCCCGTCGAGCAGGCCGACATTCATGATCGCGGGTATGAAGCCGGCGCCGATGCCCTGAATCGGGTGTGGGCCGGGCGCGCCGCCGGAAAGGACCGGCGACAGCGTTGGTTCTACTGCGAATACCTTGAGATCAGGCCATTCTTTCTTGAGTACCTCAGCGCAGGCGGTGATGTGGCCGCCCGTGCCGACACCGGTTATCAGCGCGTCCAGCGGCGCGTCACGAAAATCGGCCAGAATCTCCTGTGCCGTCGTGCGCCGATGAACCTCGAGATTGGCGGGGTTTTCGAACTGCTGAGGCATCCAGGCGCCGTCCGTCGCAGCGACGATTTCTTCGGCGCGGGCGATCGAGCCCTTCATCCCCTTTTCGCGTGGAGTGAGGTCGAAAGTCGCGCCATAGGCGAGCATCAACCGGCGACGCTCGATGCTCATGCTGTCGGGCATCACCAGGATGAGCTTGTAACCCTTGACCGCGGCGACCATGGCAAGCCCGATTCCGGTGTTACCCGAGGTCGGCTCAACGATCGTCCCGCCGGGCTTCAATTTACCGGATTTTTCTGCGTCCTCAATCATCGCCAGCGCGATGCGGTCCTTGATCGATGCGCCGGGATTGGCCCGTTCCGACTTGATCCAGACTTCGGCCTGGTCACCGAACAGGCGGTTGACGCGAATGTGCGGCGTGTTGCCAATGGTGTCGAGGATCGAAGCGGCCTTCATAGCGAATTCTCCGTGGGCTTGATGGCGGGTACATCGGGTGGGTCGAAGCTTCTTGCAAGCCGCAGTTCGGGGAATTTCCAGGCCCACAGCCCAACAACCAGGACGGCCCCCACGCCACCGGCGATCACCGCCGCGACCGGGCCGATGATCGCGCCGAGGAAGCCCGATTCGGCCTCGCCCAGTTCGTTCGAGGCAGAAATGAACAGCGAGGAGACCGCACCGACCCGGCCGCGCATCGCGTCAGGGGTGTGGAGCTGGATCAGCGACTGGCGCACATAGACCGAGAACATGTCGGCCGCGCCGAGCAGCGCCAGGCATGCCAGCGATAGCGGCATCGATCGGGACATGCCGAAGACGATGGTCGCCAGGCCGAAAGTTGCGACGGCAACCAGCATCTTGACGCCGACATAGGATTTTAAGGGACGCGCGGCGAAAAATCCGGCGGTCAACGTCGCCCCAATTGCGGGAGCCGCGCGCAAATGTCCAAGTCCCTCCGGTCCGGTGTGAAGAACGTCGCGTGCGAACACCGGCAGCATCGCCGTCGCGCCGCCCAATAGCACGGCGAAAAGGTCGAGGCTGATCGCACCGAGCACGAGACGGTTGCGACGGACGTAACGCAGGCCCTCCACCATCTGGGCCCATGGGTTCTTGCTGGCCATCGAATTAGAGCGCGGCACCGGTCCGATGGCGATCAGCCCAATCAAGGCGACGCCGAACAACAGGGCGCTGGCCGCGTAGGGTGCGACCGGGGCCCAAGCGTAAAGATAGCCGCCGAGCGCAGGTCCGGCGATCGACCCACTTTGCCAGGCGATCGACGAGAGAGCGATGGCGTTGGGCAGGATCTTGCGCGGAACGAGATTGGGCGCGAGCGCGCCCAGTGCAGGACCGGCAAAGGCTCGCGCTACCCCCAACAGCGCGGCGACCGTGAAGAGGGCGGTGAAGGTGGTTGTGCCGCGCCACGCGAACCAGGCCAGCGCCAACGCACACGCCAATTCGAGTCCAAGCGCGGCGGTTGCGATCCACCGCCGGTCAATGCGATCGGCCGTCCAGCCGGCGATCAGGGTGAGCATGAACAACGGCGCGAACTGCACCAGGCCGATCAGGCCCAGACGGAGTGCTGCGTCCTTGAGGCCCATCGTCTCGCGAGCAAGGTCGTAGACTTGCCAGCCAATAACGATAATCATCGCCATCTGAGCGATCGTCGACGTCAGCCGGGCGAGCCAATAGGCTCTGAAGGCCGGGATCCGCAGCGGTTCTGGGACGATGCTCACAGCGGCGCCCTAATCGCGCGCCGCCGGAGCGGCAACATGCGTGGCAACGCGCGTCGGAGGAGAATAAGAATGAAGCGTCGTTACCTGCTGCTGGCAGCTGTTGCCGCTACGTCGATTGCGGCATGCCGCATGGGGGACCAACCGCAAAACCAGACAGCGGATGCTTCGCCCGCCCCGGCCTCAACCGACTGGGCGAAGTTCATGAACGATTATATCGAGCTGACGTTCAAGGCGAACCCGCCATTCGCGGCGACCTCCGGTCGTCATGAGTTCGACGGACAATTGCCCGACTGGAGCGAGGCAGGACTCAAGAATGAAGTGACCCGCCTGAAGGCTGCGATTGCGGCCGCCGAGAAGTTCGACCCTGCGAAGCTCAGCGAGAACGAGCGTTTCGAGCGCGCATACCTGATTGCCCAAGCGAAGGGTGCGCTGTTCTTTGTCGACAGCGCCGACCAAGCGCACAAGAATCCCGCCTATTACAACGGCAGCTTAGATCCCTCGACCTACGTCGTCGTGCCGTATGCCGCGCCTGAGGTGCGGATCAAGGCGTATACGCGCTACCTCCAAGCTATCCCGGCGGCGGTCCAGCACATCCGCGAAAATCTGCGCAGGCCGCTGCCGGTGTCGTTCGTCGACTATGGCAAGAGCGCTTTTGGTGGCTACGCCGACTATTACCCTGCCGACGGCCTCAAGGCATTCGCCGGCGTCGGTAGCGCGCAGGAGCAGGACGCGCTCAAGACCGCGTCGACGAATGCAGCGACGGCGATGCGCTCGCTGGCCGATTGGCTCGAGCAGCAGCGGCCCACGGCGAACAACGATTTCGCGCTGGGCGCGGCGAAGTTCCAGCAAATGCTTTACGACACCGAGATGGTCGATACGCCGATTGCACAGCTCGAGCAGATCGGTCGGGCCGACCTCGAATCCAATCTCAAGCAGCTGACCGAGGCCTGCGGCCGCTGGGCGGCCGGCATGACGATCATGCAATGCATGGACAAAATGAACTCGAACAAGCCCGCCGGCGGGGCGGTCGCAGCCGCGCGAGCACAGCTGGCGGGATTGAAGCAATTCATCCAGGATAAGGATCTTGTGACCATCCCTGGGACCGAAGAGGCGAAGGTCGAAGAAGCGCCGGCATTTAACCGGCAGAATTTCGCCTACATCAACATTCCGGGGCCTTACGAGAAGGGACTCCCTTCGGTCTATTATATCGCTCCGCCGGACCCAACGTGGTCGAAGGAAGTCCGCGACGGTTTCGTCCCCGGCAAGGCTGACTTACTGTTCACTTCGGTCCACGAAGTCTGGCCTGGCCATTTCCTCAATTTCCTTCACTCGAACCGCTCGCCGTTCACGTTCGGCAAGGTGTTCGTTGGCTACGCCTTCGCCGAGGGCTGGGCGCATTATGGCGAGGAGATGATGCGCGTCGCCGGCGTCGGTGGTGGCACCGACGAGGTCATGATCGGGCAATTGTCGAATGCGCTACTGCGCAATTGCCGGTTCCTGTCGGCAATTGGCATGCACACCGGCCGAATGACGCAGGAGCAGAGCTATCAATTGTTCCGCGAGAAATGCTTCCAGGATGAGGGCAATGCACGCCAGCAGGCGGCTCGCGGGTCTTACGACCCGGCCTATCTCAATTACACGATGGGTAAGTTGATGATCCGCAAGCTCAGGGACGACTGGACGGCCAGCCGCGGCGGGCGCGACGCCTGGAAAGCCTTCCACGACAAGTTCCTGAGCTACGGCGGCCCACCGATCCCGCTGGTCCGCCAACAGATGATGGGCGGCGACGCGAAGGCGGTGTTCTAGGAAACGTAATGGCGGCGGGGCAGCGCTTGCCCCGCCGCAACTGCTTACGCCGTCTGCGTCATCGGGATCGCCAAGCGCTGGTCGGCGGCCGTGGTTCCGCCAAGAAATCGGACCAGGTCACCGATCAGCCGCTCCTTTTCGATCGCGAACAAGCCGTGGGCGCTGCCGTCATATTCGATCCGTTCGGCGCCTGGGATGGCCTTGGCCGATTCGCGCCCCGTGGCGTCGATCGGAACAGTGACGTCCTTGGTGCCATGGATGATCAGGGTCGGCACGGTGAAGCTCTTGAGGTCCGGCCGGAAGTCGGTGGTCGCGAACGCCTTAGCGGCAGCGAGCGTCGGGCGAAGGCCGGCCATCATCGTTTGCCGCCAGCTGTTCATCAGCACTTCGTCGCTGACCGGCGAGCTTAGCGAGCCGACCCCGAAGAAGTCCTTGAAGAAGCCGGTGAAGAAATGCTCGCGGTCCTTCTTTATGCCTGCGGTCATCTCGTCGAAGGTCGCCTGCGGCACCCCATTGGGGTTGTCGTCGGTCTTGAGCATGTACGGCACCACCGCGCTGATCAGCACGGCATGCGATGTCCGCCCAGGATATTTGGTCTGGAAGCGCGCGACTTCGCCACCGCCCATCGAAAAGCCGACCAGCGCGACCGGTTCGGTGACCCCCGCATCGTCGAGGATCGCCGCGACGTCTCCGGCGTAGGTGTCGTAGTCATGCCCGTCCCATGGCTGGTCGGAGCGGCCGAAACCGCGGCGATCGGGGATGATGCAACGCTTGCCGGCCTCAACCAAAGCCAGAGCGGTATCGTCGAACGTGTCGCCGGTTAGCGGCCAGCCGTGGAGTAGCACGACCGGGTCACCCTTGCCCCAGTCCTTGTAAAATAAGCGGGTTCCGTCCTTGGCCTTGGCATAGGGCATCTGCACATCCTTTTCTAAATGGTGGACTGCCTCAACGCCCCAGCACGCTTGACCGTTGCGCTCGGTGACACAGCCTTTAGACCGGGTGTGCAATGGCCAAGCCGAAAATCCGATACGTCTGCCAGGCCTGCGGCTCGGTTAGTAGCCGCTGGCAGGGTCAGTGCGCCGATTGCGCCGAGTGGAACACGCTCGTCCAGGAAGCGCCCGAAGTGTCGAGCATCTTCGCCGCCAAGCATAATCTGCGCGGCGGCGGGCGGAGGATCGAGCTGGTCGGTCTCGATAGCGAAGTCGCACTGCCCAAGCGGTTCGCGACTGGGATTGCCGAGTTCGACCGCGCGATCGGCGGCGGAATCGTGCCGGGATCGGCGATGCTGGTCGGCGGCGATCCGGGCATTGGCAAGTCGACCTTGCTGCTGCAGGTCGGCGCGCGGCTGGCCGAGCAGGGGCAGGGCGTGGTCTATGTCTCTGGCGAGGAATCGGCCGAGCAAATCCGGCTGCGGGCGGTCCGGCTGGGGCTGGGAAAGTCGCCGGTATTGCTCGCCGCCGCGACTTCGGTGCGCGATATTTTGACCACGGTCGAGGCTGAGCCGCCGGCGCTGCTGGTGATAGATTCGATTCAGACCATGCATTCCGATCTCATCGAAGGCGCGCCCGGTACCGTCAGTCAGGTGCGGGCCTCGGCGCAGGAGCTGGTGCGCTTCGCCAAGGAACAGGGTACGGCGGTGGTGCTGGTCGGTCATGTCACCAAGGACGGCAGCATCGCCGGCCCGCGCGTGCTCGAGCATATGGTCGACACGGTGCTGAGCTTCGAGGGCGAGCGCAGCCACCAGTATCGGATCCTGCGGGCAATGAAGAACCGCTTCGGCGGGACGGACGAAATCGGCGTGTTTGCAATGGAGGAGGCGGGACTGAGCCAGGTCCCCGACCCGTCGGCGCTGTTCCTGACCCGGCGATTCGAGCCAGTCAGCGGGACCAGCGTTTTTCCCGCACTGGAGGGGACGCGCCCGGTCTTGGTCGAAATCCAGGCTCTGACGGTGCGGCTGGCCAGCGGCGCAACCCCGCGGCGCGCGGCAGTTGGCTGGGATTCGGGTCGGCTGGCAATGATCCTGGCAGTACTGGAAGCGCGCTGCGGGCTGAGCTTCGCGACCGCCGAGGTCTATTTGAATGTCGCCGGCGGGTACAAATTGTCTGACCCGGCGGCCGACCTAGCGGTAGCGGCCGCCCTGGTCTCGGCGCTGGCTGAGCGGCCCGTCCCGAGCGAGTGCGTGGTCCTCGGTGAAATTGCGCTGTCGGGCGAGGTGAGGGCAGTTGCCCATGCGCCGCTAAGGCTCAAGGAATCGGCCAAGTTGGGGTTCGAGACGGCGTGGGTGCCGTGTGGTGCGAAGGGTGGCGAGGGGATTGCGCTCGTGGAGTTTGCCAATCTCAAGGCGCTTGCGGATCACATACTCGGCCGGTAATCTTGACTGGCGAAGCCTGGTCTAGCCCGCTAGCCGGTCGGGAATGAGCGCGCTCGATATCTTCGTCATCTTGCTGCTGGGCGGAGGAGCGATCATCGGCTTCATCCGCGGCTTCGTGCATGAAGTGTTGTCGCTGTTCGCCTGGATGGTGGCGATCGCCATGCTCAAACTGTTCCACACTCAGCTGTCGGCGGGGCTTGCGGACACGGTAGGGACCGCTGCCGGCGCCGCGGTTGTTGCCTTCGCATTGCTGTTCATTCCGAGCTTTCTGCTGGTCAAGCTGCTGGCGCGGTCGATCGGTGGGAAGACTCGCAAGTCAGTCTTGGGGCCGGTCGATCGGGTACTCGGCGGCGGCTTTGGAATGATCAAGGGACTGCTGAGCGCAACCCTGTTCTTCCTGCTCGCTAACCTCGCCACGGACATGGTCTATGGGCCCAAGGCCGATCGTCCGGAGTGGATGACGACCTCGCGCACCTACCCGCTACTTAATGCCAGCGGATTGGCGATCGTCGATTGGGTCGAGAAGCGGCGATTGAGGGTCAACCCGGCATGATCCGGCTGTATGACACCATGGCGCGGGAGAAGCGGGACTTCGTCCCGGCCGATCCGAAGCGCATCACCATGTATGTGTGCGGGCCGACGGTCTACGGGCGCGCGCATATCGGCAACGCGCGACCGGCGGTGGTGTTCGACACGCTCGCCCGGTTGATCCGGCACCAGTACGGCGCGGATAGCCTGGTCTATGCACGCAACGTCACGGACGTTGATGATAAGATCATTGCCGCGGCCGAGGCGGAGGGCGTCGAGCCGGCGGTGATCACCGAGCGCTATGAGCGGCATTATCTCGACGATATGGGCGCCGTGGGCGTCGCGCCACCGGATTTAGCGCCGCATGCGACTACTGAAATCGCGCCGATGATCGCGTTGATCGATCGGCTGATTGGGCTTGGCCACGCCTATCCGGCCGAAGGACACGTGCTGTTCGATGTGCTGTCGGATCCGGATTACGGCGCGCTCAGCCGCCGGGACCGCGACGCGATGCTCGCCGGCGCGCGGGTTGAGGTCGCGCCATACAAGCGCGATCCGGCCGATTTCGTGCTGTGGAAGCCGAGCGCCGACGGGGTCATCGGCTGGGACAGCCCGTGGGGCCGCGGACGGCCGGGCTGGCATATCGAATGCTCGGCGATGATCCGAGCCCATTTGGGCGAGACGATCGACATCCACGGCGGCGGGCTCGACCTGATCTTCCCGCACCACGAGAACGAGATTGCCCAGAGCCGCTGCGCGCATGGCGGAGCGCCGCTTGCGCGATATTGGGTGCACAATGGGTTCGTCGACATGGGTGCCGAGAAGATGTCCAAGTCATTGGGGAATATCATCACGCCTGCGGAGTTGTTGGAAACGCATGACGGAGAGACCCTTCGGCTCGCCCTCCTGTCGGCGCAGTACCGCCAGCCATTGGCGTGGACCGAGGCAGCCGTGACGCAAGCGAAGACAATGCTTGATCGGCTGTATCGAGCGGCCGGCGATGCAAGCCCGGGGGAAATTGACGGTAGCGTAATCGAGGCACTGGCCGACGATTTGAACACGCCGTTGGCGCTGTCGCGGCTGATGGCGCTCGACGATCCGGCGACCATTAAAGCGAGCGCGGGATTTTTGGGTCTATTGGGCCACGAATTCGATGCCTGGTTCCAGGGCGACTCTGGAGGGAAGGATGTCGAAGCGCGGATCGCCGAGCGGGCGAAGGCCAAGGCGCGGCGCGATTTTGCCGCCGCGGACCGCATCCGCGACGAGCTGACCGCCGAGGGTATCGTCCTTGAAGATGGGGCGGAGGGGACGACATGGCGCCGGTCATGAACGCGCCGCTCTACACAATGGAGATATTGCGGCTGGCGGGATCCCTGCCGGATCCCGCACATCTCGATCGGATCGACGGAACAGCCGAACTCCGCTCGCCCACATGCGGCAGCACCGTGCGAACTGAGGTCCAGCTGCAAGAGGGGCGCGTAAAAGGCGTATCGCAACAGGTCCGCGCTTGTGCCTTCGGCCAAGCAGCCGCGGCCTTGGTCGCGAAAAATGCGCACGGCCGGACTCTCGGGGAAACCGAGGAAGCTCTTCGGCAGCTGTCCGGCTGGCTTGAGCGAATCGGAGATGCTCCAGAGGGCTGGGGGTTCGAAGCGCTTGGCCCGGCGCGGTCGCGGACATCTCGTCACGGCGCGATCGTGCTCCCATTGCGGGCCTTGCTCGCGGCAATCGAGGACACAGAGGCGTGAACCACGCCCAGAACGCGGCGGCTGGGGCGACTCTGCTTAGCATCGCCTACATGCTCGGCGCGGCACTGATTTTCGTGACTTTGTTCCGCAAGCTCGGCCTCGGCGCGACCCTTGGCTATATCGTCGGCGGAGCGGCCATCGGGCCGTATGCTCTGGCGCTGATCGCCGACCCGGACGCGGTCATGCGCGTGTCCGAAATCGGCATTGCTTTCTTGCTGTTCCTGGTCGGACTGGAGCTCAATCCGACGCGTTTGTGGCGGCTGCGCAAGGATATCTTCGGACTCGGCCTGATCCAGGTCGTGCTGTGCGGACTGGCCTTGAGCGGACTGATTTATTTTGGGCTTGGGTTTAGCGGCGAGGCAAGTCTGGCGCTTGGGCTTCCACTGGCTCTGTCGTCCACGGCGCAAGTGCTGCCGATGTTGCGATCTTCGGGACAGCTGAACACGAGCCGGGGCGAGCGGGCCTTCTCGATACTACTGTTCCAGGACCTGTCGATCGTGCCGATGATCACCATCATCGCCGCGTTGGCGCGCTCGCCGCTCGATCCGAACGCACCGCCCGGCGGCCTGCTCGCCCTTTATACGGTAGGAGCGGTAGTCGGCCTGGTGCTGGCCGGACGCTATGTCCTCAATCCGTTGTTCCGGCTTGTCGGGCGCCTGGGCGAGCGCGAGCTGTTCGTCGTCGCCGGCCTATTCGCAATCATCGCCAGCGCCGCCTTGATGCAGTGGCTTCACCTGTCGGTTGCCCTAGGCGCATTCGTCGCCGGCGTCGTGCTCGCCGAATCGCCTTACCGGCATGAGCTGGAAAGCGATGTCGAGCCATTCCGCTCGATCCTCCTGGGCATGTTCTTTCTATCCGTGGGAATGCTTCTGGATTTCAGCGCGATCGCCGCCAATCCGTTGCTGGTGGCCGGCGCCGCAGTGGCGATCGTGGTGATCAAGGCCGCACTGATCGCACTGCTGGCGAGATGGTTCGGAATGAAATGGGGCAGGGCGATCTGGCTCGGCTTGCTGCTCAGCCAGGCGGGTGAGTTCAGTTTCGTCCTGTTCGGCCAGGCAGCCATGGCCAAATTGATCCTGCCCGAGGCGGCCTCACTGTTCAGCGCAGTTGTCACCGTTTCGATGATTTCGACGCCATTCCTGATGCGGTTCACCGAATGGGTCCAGAAGCGGATCCCGGATGCCGACGTCGATCACGAAGGTCCGGAATTTTCCCCCGAAGCCAATGCGGTGGTGGTGGGCTATGGACGGTTCGGGCAGACCGTTGCCCAGATGCTTCAGGCGAAGCGGATCCCGGTGACGCTGATCGACAGCAAGCCGTCACAGATCGAACTGAGCCAGGAGTTCGGCACCAAGGTCTATTATGGAGACGGCACGCGGATCGACCTTCTGCGCACCGCCGGCGCCGAGACGGCAGAAGCGATTCTGTTCTGCCAGGACGGGCAGGACTTGGATCGGGCGAGTCTCGAAGCCATCCTGGACGCCTTTCCGCGCGCCGTAGTGATGGTCCGGGCCTACGACCGCCGCCAAGTGATGGATTTCGCCGGCCTCGAGGTCGATCTCATCCAGCGCGAGGTGTTCGAAAGCGCGGTTGTGATGGGTCGGGAAGCCTTGCTCAAGCTGGGAATTGCTCAACGGGAGGCCGACCGGGTCGAGGCGGCCTATCGACAGCGGGACGGCGAACGCCTTTACCTCCAGAGCAAAACGGGCGACCTGCGTTCGGCGCAAGACCGGATGTTCGGAGCCGATTCTTCGCTTCCCGACGAACAGCGCGATCCGGCCTAGGGATTATTTCGCGGCTAGATGGCCGTCGAGCGCGCTGACAATGGTTTCGACGACGTCGCCGTGGGCGCCCTCCCCACTTTTCACGTGGATGTGCGCCGCCGAGTAGGATGGCCGCTCGACCTCCGCGAGGCGATCCAGTGTTCCCTTGGGGTCGCCGTTGCGAAGCAGTGGCCGGGTATTTCGTCGCGACGTCCGGTCGGCGAGAATATCGGTCGGCGCGTCTAGCCAGACAGTAATCGCGCGGTTGTTGAGCAAATCGCGGGTCCGGGGGTCGACGAACACCCCGCCGCCGGTTGCGATCACGCGCACTTGCCCATCAATCAGGCGGGCGACCAGCCGCCGTTCACCGTCGCGGTAGTCCTCCTCGCCATAGCGCTCGAAAACCTCGGCCGCGGACAGGCCGGACGCGTCCTCGATCTCCAAATCGCTGTCGATGAAGGGCAGGCCCAATCTTTTTGCGAGGCGGCGGCCAACGGTCGATTTGCCGACACCCATCAGGCCCACAAGGACGATTGGCCGGTCGAGACGCTGAACTAAGTGTTGCACAGCTAGGGCTATACAGCGGTGGACAAGGTCGGCAAAAGCCCCCGACTGCACAGCCATTGAAGCGAAACCTCGATGTCGCGCTTGATTGTTC
>JBDSXT010000085.1:0-9379 GCA_039925985.1 Sphingomicrobium sp. | reverse complement strand
ATACCAAACGCATGACCCTCGGCGCGGTCTATGCCTCGACCCTGCTGACATGGCTCGATGACGACAGTGACAAGCGCGCCGAAACCGCCGCCTTCCTCGACCGGCGGATCGACGATGTCATGAAGTTTGAGAAGTGGAAGGCCGAATGGAAGGGCTCGGGCCAGCATCTCAGCGTGTCGCGATTCCTTGGTCGGTTGCGCTATCCGCCACGCTAGAAAATCTCCCCGCTATTGCGAATTAGTCGCATCATGCTAATTTCGATCAGTGAATGTTCTCGCCCCACAAGCCCCTCGCCAGCCGATTGCTGGACTGATCAGGGCGGTCTTGCTCGCCTGGCTGGGTTTCTTCGTCGCCAGCGCAGCTGCGGCAGCTGCCCCTGACGTCCAGACGGCGTGGCGCCTGCTTGATTATGTCGCGGTCGATTACGGCGGCGCGGTGTCGGCGGGAAAGGTCGTAAGCGCTTCCGAATATGCGGAAATGCGCGAATTTTCGGCTTCGGTTCACGATCGCATCAGCACCTTGCCCGCCAATCCCGCCAAGGCTCGGCTGCTCGCCGGCAGCGCGAGGCTGCAACAGGCCGTCGAGCGCAAGGCGCCACAGCAAGCCGTAGCGGCAATCGCCCGGGGGCTCGGCACCGATTTGTTGCGCGCCTATCCGGTGACGCTAGGCCCGCCCGGTGTTCCCGACGCCGCCCGCGGCGCCCAGCTGTACAGCCAAAATTGCGCGAGCTGCCACGGCCTTAGTGGCGACGCCAAAACGCCGATGGCAGCGAAACTGGACCCGTCGCCGATCGCCTTCGCGGACCGCACCCGCGCCGCCGATCGGACTCCGTTCGCTCTCTACCAGGTCCTCGACCAGGGCCTCGAGGGCACGGCGATGGTCAGTTTCTCGAACCTGCCGGCGCAAGACAAATGGGCGCTTGCCTTCCATGTCAGCCGTTTTGCTTACCCGGCTTCGCTGGCCGCCAAGGGCAAAGCAATCTGGGAAGGAGACCCTTCGCTCAAGGCCGTCGTCATTGGTCTCGACGGTCTGAGCGGCGTCTCGGAACAGGCTCTGGCACAAAAGATCGGAGCCGATCGGGCCGGTTCCGTGATTGCTTACCTTAGAGCCAATCCCGCCGCCGTCGCGGCCGCGCCGTCGACCGCGTCACAACCGACTCTCGCGCTTGCCCGCCAGCGTCTCAAGGAAAGCCTGGCCGCTTACGAACGCGGCGACCGGCCGCGAGCCAAGGAGCTCGCGCTTTCCTCCTATCTGGATGGTTTTGAACCAGTCGAGGGCGCGCTTTCCGCCCACGATCCTGCCCTCCTGGCCAAGGTCGAGCAGGCGATGGGCGAGCTTCGTGCGGCCATCGCCCACAATCGGGACCCGGCCGAAGTCCGGACGCGGGTCGCGGCGATCGATGGGCTGTTCGCGGCGGCCGAGATCGCGCTCGCGCCCGACCAGGCGAGCGACGCCTCGACGTTCCTGGGGGCCTTCACCATTCTGCTTCGCGAAGGCCTCGAAGCCTTGCTGGTGGTGGTCGCGATGATCGCTTTCCTACGCAAGGCCGACCGGACCGAAGCCCTGGCCTATGTTCATGGCGGCTGGGTCGCGGCGCTCGTCGCCGGCGCGGGGACATGGGCGGTCGCGACCTATGCGATCGGCATCAGCGGCGCGAGCCGCGAGTTGACTGAAGGCTTCGGCTCGCTGCTCGCCGCGGTCATCCTGTTGTCGGTCGGCATCTGGATGCATGGCAAGAGCCAGGCCGAGGAATGGCGCCGCTACATCCGCGACAAGATGCAGGGCGCGCTGTCGCGCGGCTCGGCCTGGTTCCTGTTCGGCCTCGCCTTTGTCGTCGTTTATCGCGAAGTGTTCGAGACCATCCTGTTCTACGCCGCGCTGTGGACGCCCGATAATGGCGCCACCATTCTCGCCGGCGCCCTGTCGGCGGTCGCCATGCTGGCGATCATCGCCGGGGCGATGCTCCGGTACAGCCGGACGCTGCCGATCACCGAATTCTTCAAATACAGCGCCATTCTCATCGCCATCCTGACTGTCGTGCTCGCCGGCAAGGGCGTCGGCGCCCTCCAGGAAGCCGGCATAATTTCCATCACGCCGTTCGGCGCCGTGCCGAGGATTTCGATGCTCGGGCTATTCCCGACCGTTGAATCGGCCGGTACCCAGATCGTCATGCTCGCCGCCGTGATTTTAGGATTTCGCTCGGCCACCAAACGTCACGTTCATCCGATGCCCGCCGAATAAACAGGGGGTGACTCAAAGGTCCCCGCTGGCCTATTCGTTGCCCGATATCGAGGAGATGCAACGATGGCCGGATCGGTCAACAAGGTGATTCTGGTCGGCAATCTGGGCAGGGACCCCGAATCGCGCTCATTCCAGAACGGCGGCAAGGTCGTGAAATTCAGCCTCGCCACATCGGAAACCTGGAACGACCGCGCCAGCGGCGACCGCAAGGAAAAGACCGAGTGGCATAACGTCGTGATCTACGACGAAAAGATCGGCGAAGTCGCCGAGCGCTACCTCAAAAAGGGCGCCAAAGTGTATATCGAGGGCGCCATGCAGTATCGCGAATATGACGATACCAACGGGGCCAAGCAAAAGATCGCGGAGGTCGTGCTGCAGCGGTTTCGGGGCGCAATGACGATGCTCGAAGGGCGCGGCGATGGCGGCGGTGGTTCACGCGGCGGCGGCGGCGCGGATCATGGCGACGATGGCGGGGGCTTTTCCGGCACCGGCGGATTGCAGACCCAATCCCGTCCTCAGCCGGCGGCCTTCGACACCGATCTCGACGACGACGTTCCGTTCTAAGCGCAACTACGCGTCGTTGCCGCCGAGGTCCTTCCTGAGTTTGGCAAGCACCGCGAACGGCCCCGCTTCCTCCTCGCTCATGACCCCGGCTTCGCGAAGGGCCACCTCGGCCGACGCGCTGCGCGGGTAAGGATCGAGGCTCAGCGCCAGCGTGTCGGCTATCGCTGTCCCGAGATCGATCGCGGTGCCGTCGTGGAAAACCACGTCGCAATCCTCGGGCCGCAACTCGACTTCTTCGTCCGGCCCAATCCGAGGTTCCGGCACGAAGGCAATCTCGAACGCCTCGTCGATATGCGTCGCGACCGCTTCACCGGTGACCACGCAGCGCTGCTCGAGCGCGGCGGCGACGCGCCCGGTCGCGCGGACCTTGTGGCCATCGGTCGCCAGGCAGGCGTGCGCTTCCAGCCGGCCGAGCGACGGCAGATCCAGCCGCTGCGCAATGGCGCAGCGTTCGTCATCGTCGGCGACAAGCTCGATTCGCTCGCCATCGCGGATCCTGTCGATTGTCAGCCGGTGGCCAAAGTCCTCGATCATTCGAAGCTCCCATCGCCAAGGGCATCGTCCGACGCCGCGTCGAGCTTTGCCCAGACGCCGCGGAGCATTGTTTCGCAATGCTCGAAGGCTTCGGTTGGCGGCCGAACGTCTCGGAAAAGGCTGATTCGTACCGCCGAATCCCAACCATCACGGCCATGGAGCGTTGGCCGCCACAGCGCCACCCGCCTGCCGAGGCCGCCGACCAGTTTGCGCACCGTCTTGCCCACCGTGGGGTCGCCGATGCCTAGTTGGCGGTGCTCGGCGTCCATGGCCTCGACAAAGCGTTCGGTGAGCGCCACCGCTCCGTTCCCGCCGCGCTCGAGGCGAACGGTGGCGATCGCCACGATCGTTGCCAGCACCGCGAACCGGCCATCGATCGTGTCCGGCAGCTGCCCCTCGACAAACCAATGCGGCTGGCGCGCGACGCGGACGAGTGCTTCAAACAGCGCGGCGCCGCGGCTCCTCTCGCGCGTTAATCGGGGGAACAGGAAGCTCAGCATATGAGTCGCTCGACGAATCCGCGGGCGGCAAAGGCTTGCGCCTCCGCACGTCCGGCGCATATTGAGGCTGGCCGACCCCTGCGCAAGTGATGCGTGTCATGGTTCATCGGCGTTCACGCAGCCCGCGTGATTGGAAAAAGGTTCACGGTCATGAGTGCTGCGGTGTTGAAAGTCGTTATCGCGGTGTCGGGCGCGGTCCTGCTGGCCGGCTGCTCGAGTATTGGCGTGCGGGATCACCGCGGGGCGGTGATCGACAAGGAACTCGCCTCGGCGATACAGGTCGGGGTCGACAATAAGGATTCGGTGGCGAAGACACTTGGGCGGCCGAGTTTCACTGGCCAGTTCGCTCCGAATGACTGGTATTATGTCGCCCGGGACACGAGGACAGCCGCCTTTCGCGATCCCAAGGTGCTCGACCAGACCGTGCTGCACATCCGCTTCGATCAGGCGGGCAACGTCACCCGGATCGATAACTCCGGCAAGGAACTAATTGCTTCGATCAACCCGGAAAGCGGCAAGACCCCGACGCTGGGACGCAAGCGCAGCTTCTTCGACGAACTGTTCGGCAATATCGGCAGCATCAGCCAGCCCGGGCTTCCTGGCAGCAATAGAGGCGGCCCGCCGCAATAAGCCTCGCTAGGCAGCTTGCGGCCTTTGCCTTAAGTCCTGCGACATGACCGCTACCCCCGCCGGCATTACTTACGCCGATTATCTTGCGCTCGACCAGCTGCTGACAGCGCAGAAGCCGCTATCCGGCTTGCACGATGAAATGCTGTTCATCGTTATTCACCAGACCAAGGAGCTGTGGCTGAAGCAGATGCTTCACGAGCTAGGTCTCGCCATCAGCCTGCTCGACCAGGACCAGTTCGCCGCATCCTGCAAGGCGATGGCCAGGATCGGCCGGATCCAGTCGGTGATGACCCTGTCGTGGGACGTGCTTTCGACGCTGACCCCGGTTGACTACACTGCGTTCCGTGACGTGCTCGGGACCTCGTCCGGCTTCCAATCGGTGCAGTTTCGCGAGTTCGAATATCGATTGGGGATCAAGGATCCGCGGTTCCTTGAGCAGTATGCCGGCGGCACTGCTTTGCGAGCTCAGCTCCAGGCGGCGATCGATGAGCCGAGCTTGCGCGACGCGTCCCACGGCGCGCTCGAGCGGGCGGGCTTCGCTCTCGGCGACCGTTCCGAGAGTGCCGTCGGCGAAGCTTGGCTGCGGGTTTACAAGGATTCGGAGTGCTGGTTCGATCTATACCAGCTCGCGGAGAAACTGGTCGATATCGACGATGCCCTGGCGATGTGGCGGCACAAGCATGTCCTAACGGTCGAGCGGATTATCGGCAACAAGATGGGCACCGGCGGCTCGGCCGGCGCCGCCTATCTGCGCTCGACGCTCGACAAGCGCGCCTTTCCCGAACTGTGGTCGATGAGGACCGGCCTTTGAGTTTCAAACAATTGTTCTCTCGCAGCCTCGCGGCCGACCCCGACCGGCTCCATCTCGCCGCGCACAGTCATCATTTGTGGCCCGACGCCAGCTTCGATGGACAGGCCGAGTGCTGGGAGGACGCTGCCCGCCTGGCCGACGCCAAGTGGGACAAGGTGACGGGCGAAGTGTGGCCGCAAGCGCAGCGCCACGTTGCCGCGGAGCTTGGCACCGACATGCCGGACGCCATCGTCTTCGCATCCAACACCCACGATTTCATCATCCGCTTGGCCGCCGCGGCGCCGCGCGCCGATCCACGGCGCTTGAAAGTGTTGATCAGCAACGGCGAGTTTCATAGTGCTCGGCGTCAATTTGCACGCTGGGCGGAGGAAGGCTGGCTCGAGCTCGAGACCGTCGCCACCGATCCCATCGACGACTTCACCGATCGATTTTTGAGCGTGGCGAGAAACGGCGACCACGACTTGATTTTCGTTAGCCAGATCCTGTTCGCCAGCGGCCGCCGCTTCGATGCCGTCGAGGATCTAGCTCGGCTGTCACGGCCGGGCGGGCCTTGGACCGTCGTCGATGGCTACCATGCTTTCATGGCGCTCGAGACGCCGTTTGAGGAAGCCGCCGCGCAGTCCGCATTCTTCCTCGGCGGCGGCTATAAATACGCCATGGCGGGCGAAGGCTGCGCGTTTCTCCACGCTCCACCCGGCTTTGGGCCGAGGCCGCCGATCACGGGCTGGTTCGCCGAATTCGAGGATTTGAGCTTGCCGCCGGAAATGGTCGGCTATGCAACCGACGCAATGCGATTTATGGGCGCGACCTTTGACCCGTCGGCGCTCTACCGCTTCAATTCGGTGCGGCGGATGCTGGCTGAAAACGGTCTGACGACCGCGCAAATTTCGAACCGTGTCGAGCGGCTGCAAATCCAGCTGATCGAGGCGATTGTCGATACGCGCTTGGCAAATGCGGAACTGCTCAATCCCATCGACGGCGGTCCGCACGCGCGCTTCCTTGCGTTCCGCAGCCCCGAGGCGATGCGCTGGTACCGTGATTTGAGGGCGATGAACTGCATCACCGATGTTCGCGGCGATGTGCTACGGATCGGCCTCGGCCTTTACCACGATGAGCGTGATATCGGCCGCCTCGCCGAATTGCTTGGGAGCCTCAGTTGAACTTGACGGCCATCCACAATCGCAGCCGCGGCCTGGTCTTGGCGCTGCTGCTGCTCGCCTATATTTTCAATTTCCTCGACCGGCAGATCCTCGGCATCCTCGCTCAGCCGATCAAGCAGGACCTCGGTCTAAGCGACACGCAATTCGGTGCGGCGGATGCTGGCTGAAAACGGTCTGACGACCGCGCAAATTTCGAACCATGTCGAGCGGCTTCAAACCCTGTTGGTCGAGGCGGTCGCCGGCACGCGCTTGGCAAATGCGGAACTGCTCAATCCCATCGACGGCGGTCCGCACGCGCGCTTCCTTGCGTTCCGAAGCCTCGACGCGATGCGCTGGTACCGTGATTTGAGGGCGATGAACTGCATCACCGATGTCCGCGGCGATGTTCTACGGATCGGCCTCGGCCTTTACCACGATGAGTGCGATATCGGCCGCCTCGCAAAATTACTTGGGAACCTCAGTTGAACTCGAAGGCCCTTCTCAATCGCAGCCGCAACCTGGTGCTGACGCTGCTTCTGTTCGCTTACATCTTCAACTTCCTCGACCGGCAGATCCTCGGCATCCTCGCTCAGCCGATCAAGCAGGACCTCGGTCTAAGCGACACGCAATTCGGTGCGATCGGCGGGCTCGCTTTTGCGATCCTCTATTCCGTTCTCGCAGTGCCGCTGGCTTATCTTGCCGACCGCACCAGCCGAAGCGCGGTCATTGCCGCCGCGCTCGCCGTATGGAGCGGCTTTACCGCTTTGTGCGGCACCGCCACTGGCTTTGGACAATTGTTCGCCTACCGCCTCGGCGTCGGCGTTGGCGAGGCCGGCGGAGTGGCTCCGTCCTATGCCTTGATCGCCGATTACTTCCCGCCGGAACGCCGGGCACGGGCGCTGGCGATTTTCTCGCTCGGCATCCCGATCGGCCTCGCCTCGGGAACATTGCTTGGCGCCTATCTTACCCACTGGCTCAGCTGGCGCGCGGCTTTCCTCGTCATGGGCGTGGCCGGCATCGTGCTCGCGCCCATCATGTTCTTGCTCGTCCGCGATCCGGGGCGAAATGCCGCTGCAACCGCAGACTCGGCGCAGATTCTGCCCGTGTTTGCGCTGTTGGCGCGCAAGCCGACCTTCTGGCTGATGGCTTTCGCCGCCTCGAGCAGCTCTTTGTGCGGCTATGGGCTCGCCTTGTGGACGCCGTCGGTGCTGATGCGGAGCTATGGCCTCGATTTGGTCGGAACTGCGCACTTCTTCGCTTCGCTGCTGTTCATCGGCGGCACTGCCGGAGTGTTGCTGGGAGGAGTGTTGGCCGACCGCCTCGGCTCCGGCGACCGCCGCTGGTACGCCTGGTTGGCGGCGATCGCCTGGCTGATCACCGCGCCGCTTTTGGCAATCGGTTTGTCGGTCTCCAGCTTGTCGGTTGCCTGGCTGCTGCTCCTGGTGCCCAACGGTCTCAATATCTTGTGGCTCGGACCCGTGACGACGGCGGTCCAGCATCTGGTTCCGCGGCACATGCGGGCCACGGCTTCGGCAAGCTTTCTGCTGATCAACAATCTCATTGGTATTGGCATTGGTCCGTTGCTCTTCGGCGGCCTCTCCGACGCGTTGAAGGCCAGCTACGGCGTCGAATCGCTGCGCTATGCGGCCATCGGCTGCACGGCGTTCTATCTCCTCGCCGGCGGGCTGATGCTGATCGCCGCGCGCCGTCTGCGTACCGACTGGGTCGAGGACGCCTGAGGCCCTGAATACGGCGGCGTTGATCCCGCCAGTAGGGGAACGGACCAGGGGTGTTATCCGTTCTGGTCGGTTCAAAGGAGTTTCATCATGACCAAGTTCATCCTAGCAGCTGGCGTCGCCGCGCTGGCGATCTCGGCCCCAGTCGTTGCCAAGCCCGGCGGGGGTGGCGGGGGACACGGAAACGGGGGCCAGGACGCCAAAGCTCAGCATGGCGGTGGCGGCGGTTTCAAAGCCGAGCGCCAGGGCGGCGGCGGATTCAAGGCCGCCAAGGCCGAACGCCACGGCGGTGGGCAACGGGTTGCGATGTTCGATCGCGGCGACAAAGGCGGCGGCAGTGGCCACGGCTTTAAGTCCGGTCGTCAAGCATTCAAGGCCGAGCGCCACATAGAAAAAGTCGCCAGGTTCGAAAATGGCGGTCGCCACGAGAACGCTCAGGCTCGAAATTTTCGGGACAACAACCGCTTCGACGACCGGATCGGCGATCGCTTCGCGACGCGCGGGCTGAACGAAGGCTGCCCCCCGGGCCTCGCCAAGAAGCACAATGGCTGCATGCCACCGGGCCAGCTCAAGAACAGCCTCATCGGCCAGGCGATCCCTTCAGACTATCGCGATGGAATCGTGCCGCGGGCACTGCGCGACCTATATCGCGACGATGACAATTCCTACTATCGTTACGGCGACGGCTATATGTACCGCGTCGATCGGCGCAGCAACCTCATCGAGTCCCTGTTACCGCTGCTTGGCGGCGGTTACTCGGCGGGCCAGCGGTTCCCGTCCAACTACATGAACAGCTACGTGCCGAACTATTACCAGTCCTTCTACCCGGATTCGTCGGACAATTATTACCGTTACGCCAATGGCAATGTTTACGGGATCGACCCCTATTCCGGGATGATCGATAACGTTATCCCGATGTACGCCAACGGCTATGGCTACGGGCAGATGCTGCCGCCGAGTTATAGCGCCTACAACGTACCATATCAGTATCGGTCAATGTACTATGACACGGCGGACTCTTATTACCGCTACGCGCCGGGCGCGATCTATCAAGTCGACCCGGGTACCAGCCTGATTACGGCGGTCGCCTCACTGCTGACCGGCAATGGGCTCAGTGTTGGGCAGCAGCTCCCGACGGGGTATTCGACCTACAACGTACCGCTTGCCTATCGCGACCAATATTACGACACCGCAGACAATTGGTACCGCTATAACAACGGCAAC
>JBDSXT010000084.1:0-2985 GCA_039925985.1 Sphingomicrobium sp. | reverse complement strand
TGTTGGGGGTCGCCGCATGGACGATCATATCGACCAATATGCCGGCCGCGGCCAATGGGCTGATGACCTGCGCGACCATGCCCGGCGCGTCGGCGATGCCGGTCAGCGTGACCCGCGCTTCTTGTCTGTCGGCCGCAATCCCGGCGATCTGGTTTCTCTCCATGTCGGCTCCTGAAAGCTTCGCCACCACCCGCGTCCCGGGCTTGTCCTCGAACGCCGACAGCACGCGGAGGGGCAAATTCTCCCGCATTGCAAGCCCGACCGAGCGAGTCTGCAGCACCTTCGCGCCGACCCCGGCGAGCTCGAGCATTTCCTCGAAGGTGATGGCGTCGAGCTTGCGCGCCTTGGGGACGATGCGCGGGTCGGTCGTGTAGACGCCGTCGACGTCGGTGTAGATGTCGCAGCGGTCGGCCTTGACCCCGGCGGCGATGGCGACGGCGGAAGTATCCGATCCGCCGCGGCCCAACGTCGCCAGGCGGCCGTCATCGGACATGCCCTGGAAGCCCGGGATGACCGCGACGATGCCGCCCTTCAATGCTTCGTCGAGCAGGCCCGATTCCACCGCGTCGACGCGGGCGTTACCGTGGACGCCCGACGCCCGGACCAGCTGCCAGCCCATGAAGCTTCGGGCTTTCACGCCCATGTTCTGCAACGTCATCGCTAAGAGCCCGGCAGTGACCTGTTCGCCGCTGGCGACGACGACATCATATTCTGTGGAATCGTGGAGGGCCGTTGCTTCTCGGCAAAGCTGCACCAGCCGATCGGTCTCGCCAGCCATCGCCGAGACGACGACCAACACTTCGTCACCGTCGGCCGCCTCGCGCCGCACCCGCTCGGCGACGTGGCGGATGCGCTCGATCCCGGCCATCGACGTGCCGCCGAATTTCATGACGATGCGGGGCATGCGGCTCCTTGGGCTTCGAAGCGCGGACTGTTAGGAGGGGCGCATGGTCGAGACAAGCATCGTGGATCGCGAGGCGGCGCACTTCGGGGCGATGGCTGGCGACTGGTGGGACCCGGACGGCGCGTCGGCGATGCTGCACAAGTTGAACCCGGTGCGGCTTGGCTACATCCGCGACCGCGTCAACCAGCATTGGTCGCTGGATGAGTGCAGCCGGCAGCCGCTCGAGGGGAAAAGCGCGCTCGACGTCGGTTGCGGGGCAGGGCTTCTCGCCGAGCCACTGGCTCGGTTGGGGGCACAGGTGACCGCGATCGACGCCGCGCCCGAGTTGGTCGACGTCGCGCGCGAACACGCACGGAGGCAAGGGTTGGAAATCGACTATCGCACGGCCCCGGTCGAGGATCTGGACGGCCGGTTCGACCTCGTCACTTCGCTGGAAGTGATCGAGCATGTCGCCGACCCGCAGGCATTCGTCGACACGCTGGCGCGGCGGCTGGCGCCAGGCGGGCTGATGATCCTGTCGACGCCCAACCGCACCGAATGGTCGAAGCTGCTGACGATCACGCTGGCCGAAGGATTCGGTCGCATTCCCAAGGGTACCCATGACTATGACGCGTTCATTTCGCCCGAGCGCATGACAATCCTTTTGCAAAGCGCCGGCCTCAAATGCTGCGATACGGAAGGCATCGCCTGGTCGCCGACGCGCGGGCTGCACCTAAGCGAGGATCTGCGGTTGAATTATTTGATCGCGGCGATCGCCTCATGAGGGCGCGTCTCTTTTGGCCCTTGGTGGTGAGCGCACTCGCCCTCAACGGCTGCGTCGCGAGCATGGCAATGAGCGCGGCAAGCCTGGCCGCCCAGGGCGTTCGGGGCCAGCCGCGGAGCAACGCAGAGTTGAATCCGACGGCGAGGATCGCGTGCGAAGCCCATGCGGCGCAGTATGGCGCGGTCCACATCATCGACGTCGAGCAGCACAGCGTCAGCAAGATCATCGTCTGGGGGACCGTGGGCGACGGCGAGCAGCGGCGCTCGTTCCAGTGCGACTTCGGCACCAGGATCACCGGTTTCAAGCTGCGCCCGATCGTTCCTGCCCGCTAGCGTAATGCCCTGATTGCATGATCGAGCAGCGGGTCGGCTCCAGCGTTCGCTTCCTCGCGTTCCTCGTGAAGATCGGGTACGAAATCCTCACGCGGATGTCCGTGAATATCGAACAATTGTTCTTCACCGAGGTCGACCCGGGCGCAGGATGCCTCGAGCTGTTCATTGAACAGGGCGCCGAGCAGATGGGCGAGGCGTGACCCCGCGGTCGCCACGCCGATCGCTTTGAACCCGATCATGAGTCCCTCGCCCATGCTACCGGTCCAATGGCCACCGAGGACGACAACCTTGCCCCGGTAGCGGGGCGCGATCGGCAGGACGTATTCGACGAACTTGCGCGGCACCCCGAACTGGCGCTCCTCGCTTGGGACGACATGGACCTGATAAGGGTGCTCGCGGCTGACAAAATGGCCGAGGATCGCGCGCGCCACCGTGGTGTTGCCGCCGCTTGGTTTGTTGCGCAGATCGATTACCAAGCGGGACGAGCTGTTCGATTGCCCGAGCGCTGCAGCGAAGGCCTTGATCGTCGCGTTGTTGCCCAGCGAGTTCTCAATCCTAATCACGGTTGCGCCGTGACGATGCTCGAGGGTCAGCGGCTGGCGCGCGGCGACGGTGTCGGCGAAGGCATTGGTCGGCGCGAGATCGAAGTGGCGTTCGCCCGGGGCGGCTGCGAGCACCAGCAGCCGGCGATGATGGCGCCCGCCGGCGAGCGCGATGTTGAGACCGGCGTCGATTTGCGGGGGCGAAAGGTCGGCCAGTCGACGGCCCATCACTCGCTCGATCGCGGCCTTGGGCGCCAATCCGTCGATCGAGACGATTTGTGAGCCTGGCCGAACCCCCTCGGCGGCGGCGTCGCTGCCGCGGCGGACGTCGATGATTTCAAATCGGCCGGCGACTTTCTCCGCAAAGATGTCGGCACTGGTCGGGAAGACTGCATAATCTTGGTCATCGAGCGGCCCGACGATGAAATGCGGGTCGGCAAAATT
>JBDSXT010000083.1:0-18575 GCA_039925985.1 Sphingomicrobium sp. | reverse complement strand
CGAACCCTCGGTACGGGTTAACCCCGTACGGCGGTTTAGCAAACCGCTGGTTTCAGCCACTCACCCACGTCTCCAGCGGCGGCAGAGCGCGGCTATAGTGGCGGCGCGGCGGCGGTTCAACGGCGCTCGGCGGTTTTAACAAGGAGGTGGATGAACATGGTAAGATTCATGCTCTCGCCCGGCTCGAGGACTCGCATCCCAAGCTCAAGCCATTGATTTTCGGGCGCATTTAGCGCGGCGTTAGTGTGAGTGACGGGCTCGGCGACGAAGATCCCGCCCGACGCCGGCGAATAGAGCTGAAAGAAGCGCGCATCGGGCGACGACAGCTCGACGTCGAACGGCCAGTGGGGATCGCTCAGCCGCGTCGTCCCGCCCCAACCGCCAAAGCCATGGTCGAGGTCCTGCCCGCACACCAAGCGATCGGCTAGATCGAAGCGCCCCGCCGCCGGCACTTTGTCAACGGGAAGCACATGCTCGTCGATGGTCCAGACATCGGTCACCCGGGTCTCGATCCGAGTCCCGCCGCCGCAATGGAAATAGGGATGCTGGCCAAGCCCGCACGGCATCGGCCCGTCGGACAAATTGCGGCACGAGAGGCTCACCGACAGGCTATTCGCATCGAGCACGAAGCGCTGCTCGGCGCGATATTCCCACGGCCATTCGCCGGGCAAATGGTGGAACGACAGCGTCGCCTCGGACGCGCTTGCATGATCGACCTGCCACGGCGCCAGCCAGCCCTGGCCATGCAGCGGACTAGGGTCGCCGGCCATGTTGGGCGCGAGCCGGATGTCGCGGCCCCGAAAGGTAAATTGACCGCCGCGAATGCGGTTGACGTACGGAACGAGCGGGAAACTGGCCGCCTCAAGGACTTTTTCGGCCGAACTGTTGCATTTGCGCAATACAGCCGATCGCTGGTCGCCGTCAGTCCACTCGAACGACGAAATACTCCCGCCGATCGAAGGACTTAGACACAGTTCCAACGCTTTGGAAGCGAGCATGAGCGGCGGACTGGGGGTCATTTCTGCACCTCGGATGGCTAGATGATTCAGACAGCGGCAAGTTGGTTGGGGATAAATCGGGATTAGCCGTTGCGCGGCGATTCGCGCGACGAGTATTTAACAGCCCCGGGGCCGGGGAGGGTGTGAATGAAACGACGAGTCAAGGAATTCATCGAAATCGAGGACCATCACTCGATCGATGACCTGATCGCCAAACTGATCGACGTGCGCGACGCCTTGCCGGCGGACTGTGAAGCCGAGCTTCGGCTGCGCGGCGACGACGTGTTCGGCCGGCAGCTGTCAATTTCCTACTTCCGCGACCAGACCGACGAGGAGGCCGAGTGCGAAACGCGCTACGCCGCGGCCTACAAGGAAGCGCGCGAGAAAGAGCTCGCCCGGCTCCAGGAGGAACTCGGCGTCGTCTGCTACGCGCCGCGCAAGGGCAAGCTGCGGATCGTCGCCTGAGCCCTCTAAAGGCGATTGGGGAGTTCACAAACCAAAAGCCTGAAACCTTCGCTTCCGACCCATTGCGGACGCTGGCGGCTACGGTCCGCTTGCGGTACGCAGCGGAGCCAGCATTTCGCTAAGCATTGATTGAGCGGTTTGAACATCCGTCATGAGCTGGCGGGTTTTCGTGGGGACAGGCTGATGAGCGACGTATTTGTGTCGTACAAAGCCGAAGACCGGCGCCGGGTGCGCTCGCTTGTCGAGGCGCTGGAGGCGGACGGCTATTCTGTCTGGTGGGACGAGCAGATTGGCGGCGGCGCCGCCTGGCGGCAGGCTATCGAAGTTGAACTCAACGCGGCCAAGTGTGTGATCGTCGCCTGGAGCAAGCGCTCGGTCGGCGCTGAAGGCACGTTCGTCCAGGACGAAGCCGCCCGTGCTCAGCATCGACACGTCTACGTGCCAGTGACCATCGACAAAGTGCAGGTGCCGTTGGGATTCGGCGAGATGCAGGCCCTTCCGCTCACCGGCTGGAAGGGAGACCGTTCCGAGCCGCGATACCAAGCGGTCCTCGCGGCGATCCGCCGGGTTGGCGGAGAAGCCTCTGCAACTGCTCCGCGCCAACTTCCGCAGACAGCCGTCAGCCGCCGCACGATGGTCGCTGGCGGAGCGGTCGCCGCGGCTGCGGTCGCTGGAAGCGGCGCATGGTACTTTCTTAAACCATCGTCGGGCGCATCGGACAGCATCGCCGTTCTCCCGTTCGAGAATCTGAGCCGGGACCCGGACCAGGCTTATTTTTCGGACGGCATTGCGGAAGAACTTCGCGGCGCCCTCGCCAGCCTGGCTGGGCTGAAGGTGGTAGGCCGGACCTCATCCGAGGCGGTCAAAAGCGACGATGCCGAAACCGCGGCCAGAAAGCTGAACGTCGCCAACATTCTGATTGGAAGCGTTCGACAATCCTCGTCAACGATCCGCGTTGCCGCGCAGCTTATCGACGGCAGTAACGGCCTCGAGCATTGGTCTCAGAGTTACGACCGCGTGCCAGGCGACGCCATCAAGATTCAGACCGATATTGCGGAGAGTGTGGCGAGGGCGCTCAGCATCACGATCGGCACGGCGGCGCGGCGGGCGATTACCGTCGGAGGCACTCAAAACCCGGCGGCGCAGAAGCTGTTTTTCCAGGCAATGGAAGCGGCCAGGCGCAACGACAAGCAAGCGCTGCAGCAAGGCATTTCGTTCGTCGATGAAGCTATCAAGCTCGATCCAAACTATGCCGATGCCTACGCCCACAAGGCGCTCTTCACCAACTGGTATGCGGGTACCTACGCAACCGACGTTCCCGAACTCGTCCGAATGCGAGCGGACGCAGCGGAGACGGGTAAGGTGGCGCTTCGCCTCGCGCCGGGCCTTGCGAGTGGGCACAGGGCTCTCGCGGAAATCCATCGAAGCCTCCTTCATCTTGGCCCGGCAATTCGCGAATATCGCCGTGCTCTGGCACTTGCGCCCGGTGACTCGGGCACCCTCGCCGATTTGGCTTTTGTGATTGGAGTTTCGGGCAACAGCGCCGAGGCAGTCAGGCTTTCTGACCAGGCGATCGACCTCGACCCGCTCAACATCAGCTCCTACTACACGCGCTTTTTCGCGCTGGTGATGTCCCGCCGCTTCGAGGAAGCGGTCAGTTTTTCCCAAGGCCTCGAGCGCACCAAGCCCTACCTGTTCGATTGGCCCGCCGGCGTCGCTTATGCCCTGATTGTCCAGAACAAGCTCGCCGAAGCGGAAGCCTATCAGCAGAAGGCGCCAGCGGACAATTACAATCGGCTGGTCAACGAGGCGGTGATCTTTTCTCGAACAGGCAAGCGCGACGGCATACCCGCCATCGTCGCCAAGTTGCACCAATTCTACGGCGATGCCGCAAGTTACCAATATGGACAGCTTTACGCGCAGCTGGGCGACAAGGAGCGCGCGTTCGCGGCGTTAGATCGCGCCTGGCAGATACGCGACTCAGGGCTGCTGAAAATCAAGGTCGACCCTTACATGGCACCCCTGCGAGCCGACCCTCGTTACAAAACGCTGCTAGAGAAGCTGAACTTCCCCGCTTAGATTCTGATTGCTTATGAGCGTGAGCGGGTGCGCTTGGCAGTCGCCGGCTACTGATGAACCAAAGCGCAGGTCCGCGGGGTATCGAGGATGGTCGCCGACGGAGGGTATTGCATCGACACATTGGCCCAGGTCCAAGGCATCCGCGTCGCGCTCGGAAAGGCGAGACGGCCATGCTGCAAAAGCATCATGGAAAGTGCATCGAGGGGGCTCTCACCAGCGGCGATACGGCCGATCAACCCGCCAAGGCGGCCGAGCTGATCCAGTTACTGCAGCGCGCGCTCTGAGCCTGCGCCATGTCCTTCGCCCTGCAGGTGGTTACCTGGAATGACTAGGCAACCGCTGTTCCGCATTCTGACTTTGATCACCTTGAACGCCGCGCCGATTGCCGCGCCAGCCGCAGCGTCGGCTTAGGCGATCGGAGAGTTTGCAAACCGGCGGGGCTAATGGCCGCTTTCGACCCATCGCGGACTGGCTGGCTATAATTGCACTCGCCGAAGCCGAAGCGAATTGCCAATCACCGCGACCGAACTGAACGCCATGGCGGCGCCAGCAATAATTGGGCTCAGCAGCAGCCCGAACGTTGGGTAAAGCACGCCCGCGGCGATCGGCACGCCCGCGGCGTTAAAGACGAACGAGAAAAACAGATTCTGCCGGATGTTGCGCATCACTTCTCGGCTCAACTTCCGCGCTCGGATGATCCCACCGAGGTCGCCCTTGACCAGAGTGACGGCCGCGCTTTCCATCGCGACGTCCGTCCCGGTGCCCATGGCGATGCCGACATCGGCCGCGGCGAGCGCCGGAGCGTCATTGATTCCGTCGCCGGCCATGGCGACGCGTCGACCCTCGCCGCGAAGGCGCTCGACGACAGCCTGCTTCTGCTGCGGAAGCACGTCGGCCATGACCTCGTCGATGCCGCCGACCTGACGGGCTACTGCCTCAGCCGTACGCGAGTTATCTCCAGTCATCATGACGATCCGCAGTCCCGCTCGCCGTAGCGCTGCGACCGCCTCCACGGCGCTTTCCTTGATCGGGTCGGCGACGACCACCAGCCCCGCGAGCTTGCCATCGATCGCGACGAACATCACGCCTTGTCCTTCGGCCCGAAACCCATCGGCATCGTTTTCCAACGCTCTGGAATCGATGCCCATGTCAGTCAGCAGGGCGACGTTGCCCAGCGCGACCGCGTGACCGTCTGCTGTCCCGGACACGCCCTTGCCAGTATGCGAGGAAAAGTCGCCGGCGTCAGGAAGGTCGAGGTTACGATCGTGGGCCCCCGCGACAATGGCAGCCGCAAGTGGATGTTCGCTGCCTTTCTCAAGCGCCGCTGCAAGCCGCAGGACATGCGTCTCGTCGAAGCGTGGCGCTGGCCGGACCTCGATCAGCTTTGGTTTTCCCACCGTCAGCGTGCCGGTCTTGTCGACCACGAGGGTGTCGACCTTCTCCATCAGTTCCAGGGCTTCCGCATTCTTGATCAGCACGCCGGCGCCGGCGCCGCGGCCGGTGCCGACTATGATCGACATCGGCGTCGCGAGACCCAGCGCGCATGGGCACGCTATGATGAGCACCGCGATGGCGTTGACGAGTGCATGGCTGAACCTTGGTTCGGGCCCAACCAACGACCAGACGACGAAGGTCGTCACCGCAACCAGCACGACCGCAGGAACGAACCACCCCGACACCTGATCGGCGAGCTTCTGGATGGGAGCGCGCGAGCGCTGCGCGTCGGCGACCATGCGCACGATTTGGGACAGCATCGTGTCCTTGCCGACCCGTTCGGCACTCATGACCAGCGAGCCGGTCCCGTTGACGGTCGCGCCGATGACCTTGTCGCCGGCAATTTTCTCGACGGGGACCGGTTCGCCGGAAATCATCGACTCATCGATTGAACTATGGCCTTCGACGACAATTCCATCGACCGGCACTTTTTCACCCGGGCGCACGCGCAGCAGCTCGCCAACCTGCACGTGCTCCAGCGGCACGTCCTCCTCCGCCCCATCCGGGCCAACCTTGCGCGCGGTCTTGGGCGCAAGGCCGAGCAGTGCCCGGATTGACTTTCCAGTCGCATAGCGGGCGCGAAGTTCCAGCACCTGGCCGAGCAGGACAAGGGTCGTGATCGCTGCTGCGGCTTCGAAATAGACCGGGACGAGGCCATTCATCGAGCGCAGAGATGGAGGAAAGATATTGGGGATAATCGTGGCTACGAGGCTGTAGCCATAGGCAACGCCGACCCCGAGGCCGATCAGGGTAAACATGTTGAGGTTGCGGGTTTTCAGCGAAGCCCAGAATCGCTCGAAGAACGGCCAGCCACCCCACAGGACGACCGGCGTAGCGAGCGCGAGTTCAATCCAGGTCGATTGATCGACACGGACCGAAGTTACCTCCATCGCCAAGGCAAGTGCGACCAGAGGGAGCGTCAGGGCGGCGCTGACGCACAAGCGTCGGGTCATGTCGATCAGTTCGGGGTTCGGAGAATCCTCCAGGCTGGGCTCGAGCGGTTCGAGCCCCATACCGCAAATCGGGCAATGGCCTGGATGATCCTGGCGAATCTGGGGATGCATCGGACAGGTCCAGATCGTCCCCGGCGCGATGGCTCCATGGTCGATAGGCGCAGCATGAGGCGGGTGGTCGTGGTTGCAAGAGTGGTTCGGATCCATGGTTCTCACCCGTTTGATTTGACGGGCGAACTATACCCCTCAATGGTATATTGCAAGATACCCCATGATGGTATATCGAACGCTTATGACGCCGCATGATCCCAAGCTGATCGTTCGCCTAAGCCGCATCGAAGGCCAGGTGCGCGGCATTTCAAAAATGGTCGAAGACGGCCGCTATTGCATCGACGTTCTGACCCAAGTCCGCGCCGCCCGCGCAGCGCTCGCCAAGGTCGAGACCACCATGCTCAAGGACCATCTCGATCATTGCATTGAGAGTGCGATCACCAGCGGCGATGTCGCCGACCAGCGTGCCAAGGCGGCCGAGCTTATTCAGTTGCTGGACCGCACCCGGTGAGTGCGCCTTGCCGTCCTTCCCGCGCAGGTTTAGGTAGCGGTGCCATGCAATGGCTGCTGCGCATTCTGACTTTGATCGCGTTGATCGCCGCGCCGATTGCCTCGCCGGCTGCGGCGATGGCGCCGGCCCAGGCAGCAACTGCCGATTGCAAGCAAATGGACATGGGCGCGCGCCAGCATCAAATGCCGGCCGGCCATCGCTCTGGCGAGCCATGCTGCACCGCGGTCCCACCAGCGATCGATCCTTCGCTCACCGCAGTAGCTGTCCCACCCCCCGTCGACCATCCGACCTTCATCGCCGTGACTGAGCCCTTCCGTCTTGGTAGCGGGCCAAAGGCCGAAGACCCTCCCCCCCGACTCGCCTGAAAACCGAAATCCACCTTCGTTTTTCAGGAGAATATCATGAACAAGTATATCCTTAGCGGCGCGCTCGCGACGATCGCCTTTCCATCGATGGCGCTTGCCGCACCGACGACGCCCATGGCGCCAATGACCCCCGACCAGCACCAGAAGATGCCCAAGAAAGACGGCTGCTGTCCTGAGAAAACGGACGGCGAGAAAAAGGACGATTGCTGCAAGGGCATGAAGTGCTGCGACTCGATGAAGCCGTCCGAGAAGGGCGTCGCTGCCGACGCTCATGCCGGGCACGTCACCCATTAGTTGAGAATGGCGCGGCGGCGACGCCGCGCCGTTTTCCAAACAACATATTGGGCTGCACTCCGTCGAGGGTGCAGCGCCGGAGATTGATGTGATCAAATATTTGTTCTGCGCGACGAGCGGCCTCGCGCTGCTCGCCGCAACCCCAGCGACTGCCCAGCATTCGGGCCACAGCGGGATGACCATGACCATGCCGATGCCGGCCCCCAAGAAGCCGGTAGCGAAGAAGAAAGTCGCGGCGAAGAAACCAGCAGCAGCGAGTGCGCGGGCCAAGACCGTCCGCAAGGGCCGGGTCAAGGCCGTGCCCCCAGCCGACCATTCCAAGATGAACGTGCCGATGCCCGCGGAACCGCCTGCAGTCGATCACAGCCAAATGGACATGCCGATGCCGTCGCCGACAGAGCCGGCGTCCATCGATCACAGCCACATGACCATGCCGATGCCGGCGACTGAGGATTCGCCGACGACCGATCATTCGGCGATGGCTGGAATGGATCATGGCACGGCGATGGCGGGCATGAATCATAGCGCGTCGGGCGGCGGCCATGCCGGCATGCTGGGTGCCTACGGGCCCTATCTGTCGACGCGCGAAGCTTCGGGCACCTCTTGGCAACCGGATTCAAGCGAGCACAGCGGCTGGATGATGTCGTCGGGCAACTGGATGTTCATGGTCCACGGCAATCTCGATGTCATCGCCGACAACCAGAGCGGGCGGCGCGGCGACGACAAGCTCTTCGCCGCCGGCATGCTGATGGGCATGGCGACGCGCACCTTTGCCAACGGCAACACATTGCAATTCCGCGGAATGGTCAGCCCCGATCCGCTGATGGGCAAAAAAGGCTATCCGCTGCTGCTTGCATCGGGCGAGACCGCCAACGGCGTCGACCGCCTGATCGACCGCCAGCACCCGCACGACCTGTTCATGGAATTGTCGGCGAGCTACTCGGTCAAGCTCGCCGACAAGGCGAGTGCGTTCGTTTATGCCGGCCTGCCTGGGGAGCCCGCCTTCGGTCCCCCTGCCTTCTTGCATCGCCAGTCGATCCGCACCTCGCCCGAAGCGCCGATCAGCCATCACTGGCTCGATTCGACCCATATTATGTTCGGCGTGGTGACCGGCGGCGTGGTGCTCGATCGGGTCAAGTTTGAAGCCTCGCGCTTCAACGGCCGCGAGCCCGACGAGCATCGCTACAATATCGAGACCGGCCCGCTCGACTCGTCGTCACTGCGCGTGTCGTGGAATCCGACCAACGAACTGTCGCTGCAGGGCAGCTGGGCCTATCTCAAGGATCCCGAGCAGCTCGAGCCCGGCGTCAACCAGCGCCGCTGGTCAGCCAGCGCCAGCTACACCCGCCCCTTTGCCAACGGCTGGTGGGCATCGACGCTCGCCTGGGGCCGCAAGACGATCGAAGGCCAATCGCAAGACGCGGTCGCGCTCGAAAGTTCGTATAAATGGGACGACTGGACCTTGTTCGGGCGCGGGGAATGGACCGAGAATAACGAACTGATCGAAAGCGAGGACGGCCATGGCCGGGCGTATAAGGTCGCCAAGGCCTCGCTCGGCCTGGTTCGCGATTTCCCGATCGCCGAGCATCTCAAATTCGGCGTCGGCGGACTCTATTCGCTCAACTTCGTGCCGCGCGGGCTCCAGGATGAATATGGCAGCCGCAACCCGCACGGGGCGATGGGCTTCGTCCGATTGAAGATCCAGTGAGGCGCACACCATGACCGATCATGACGTGACCGAGATCGAGGGCAGGCCCAGGGGCCGGTTCCTCGATCTCCATCGCCATTTGCCGAGCACCGCATTCGTCCTGCTGCTGTTGCTAGCCGTCGCGGCATTCGGTGGTGCGTTCGTCTATGCCGGCGTCTACAATATCGGCGCCGACGCGCCGCATTCCAGCATGGTGTATTCGACGCTCGACATGTTCAGGGAACGCGCGATCGCGCATCACGCCCGCAACATCGCGCTCCCCGCTAACTTCAGCGATCCCAAGCGTGTTGCCACCGGGGCCGGTCTCTATTCGGAAATGTGCTCTGGGTGTCACCTCGGACCCGGCGTCGAAAAATCAGAGATCAGCCAGGGCCTCTACCCACCAGCGCCAGAACTGGCGCGCGGGGTCAACCATTCGCCGGCGCAAATGTTCTGGATCATCAAGCACGGCGTCAAACTGAGCGCGATGCCGGCATGGGGAAAGACCCATAGCGACGAGCTGATCTGGGACATGGTCGCGTTCGCCAAGGCGCTGCCAAAGATGACGCCCGAACAATATCAGGCCGCGCTGGTCAGTGCGCCGGCCGAGCATGACGAGATCATGAAGGAGATGCCTGGAATGAGCGGAATGTCCGGGATGAAGCAAGGCGAGGTCGCTAAGCCCAAGCCGACCGGCCACAGTCATCCACCGGGCACCAAACCGCATGCTGATTAGCCTGAGCGATTTTCGCCTGCGCCGGCCAACCAACGGGGAATGAAATGGAAAACGAACACAAAACGCACGCAAGCACGCCGGCCGCGATGCCGATGGACATGACGATGGGCAAATCGCCCTATTTGATGTTCGCTGCCAACCTCCTCGCCAGCGGCATCGTCATGTACTTCGTGATGTACACAATGATCGACAGCTCGGCCGAACTCTACAACAATCTCAACAACGTCTACATGACGCTAATGATGGTGACATCGATGGCGTTGTTCATGCTCTGGATGATGCCCGCGATGTTCCCGGATCAGCGGATGAACGTCATCCTCAACATAGTTTTTGCAGCCACTTTCCTGTTGTCATTGTTCGCGATGCGAACCCAGGCGCTGGTCGGCAATGACCAGTTCCTTCGCGCCATGATCCCGCATCATTCGGGAGCGATCCTGATGTGCGAAAAGTCGACAATCACGGATCCGGAGATCAAGCGGCTGTGCGCAGGGATCGTCGCCTCGCAGAAGGCTGAAATCGCGCAAATGAAGGGCCTGCTCAAACGCTAAGGTCAAGAATCGCGGCGCAGATCCGTTTGTAGGAGATTGAAAATGCCCGACCTGCCGACAATTTTTGCTCGCGCCGCGATGGTCGCCAAGCTTGCCGCCGGGGCCTCGCCGATTTTAGCCCACGGACCGGTGGTCAAGGCGACGGTTGCGACAAGTGCTGTGGCTCCGGCAGCGCGCGGCGCGGCGGCCGCAGTGGACGCCTTCCATGCCGCGCTTGGCCGGGGCGACACGCGCACCGCCGCTGCCCTTCTCGCCGACAACGTCCTGATCTTCGAATCGGGCGAGGTCGAGCGGAGCAAGGCCGAATTTGCGGCACACCACTTGGGCGCTGATGCGATTTTCGCACAAGCAGTCCGCTCAACCGTCGCTCGCCGCTCGGGTAATGCTGACGGCAAAACCGCATGGATCGTCAGCGAAGGTCGGACCGTTGGCAGGTACGCAGGTCAGGCCATTGACCTTGTCACGACTGAAACGATGCTGCTCCGCCGGGTCGGGCAGACATGGAGGATTGCACACGTTCACTGGTCTTCGGCAAAGCGAAAATGAGGAACAGTTGCCAGTTGCTTTGGCAACCGCCCCCGTTCGACCCATTGCGGGCATTAGCTATTGTTCGACGACCAGGCGGTAACCGACGCCTGGCTCGTTGACGATCAGACTCGGCTGGCCCGGGCGGGTTTCCAGCTTCTGCCGAATGCCGCGGACGGCGACGCGCAAATAGTCGATCTGTTGCTCCTGCGCCGGCCCCCAGGCCGCCCGCAGAAGATGGGCGTGAGACAGCACGCGGCCGGGATATTTGGCAAGCTCGGCAAGCACCGCATATTCCTTGGGCGTAAGATGGACCGCATCGCCGCCTTTGGCGATGGCGCGCCTAAAGAGGTCGATGGTCACGTCGCCGGCGGTTACTGGCCGCTGATCGGCTTCGGGCCCGAGGTCGAGCAGGCTCGACAAGTATCGCTGCAGCTTGACGACTTCCGCGCCAATCGCGGAAACAACCTCGCGGTCGCCCGAGCCGTCGCGCCGCAGCGCATTGATGCCGCCGCCAATCGCCGTTAGCCGAGGTTCGATGTCCTGGCCGATCGTCGCCAGCAGCGCCGAGCGCAGCCGGTTACGCTCGCGCAGCTGCTCGGCACCCCGCGCTTCGCCCTCGAGGCGGGTCCGTTCGAGGGCCAGCGCGGCCTGGTCGATCAGGCTATTCAATAATTCCAGCTGGCCGTGGCCGACCGGATTGGTGCCGTCGTCGCGGGCGAGACCGATGACCGCGAGGACCGCCGAGTGCGATCGGACCGGATGGAATACCCATTCGGTCGTGCTGACCGCCTCGGCGCCGCGGCCGGCCGGTTTGCCCGATGCCATCGCCCATGCCGCCACCGCGAGATCGCTGGGGTTGAGGACGGCGTCGGACGGCAAAGCGGCGACGATCTCAATCTCGGCAACGCCGGACATCAGCACCGTGTTGCAGCCGAACAGGCGGCCGAGTTCACGGCAGGCAATCTGGGCGATCTGCCCGCGGGTCGAGCAGGACAGCAACCGGCGCGCGAACCCGGCAATCGTCGCATTGCGATCGGCGCTAAGTTCGGCGGCGCGAGCCCCGGCCCGCATCCGCGCGGCGAGCTGGCTGGTCACCAGAGCAACCAGAAACAGCAAGGCGACGGTGGCAACGTCTTCGGCGCTGCTGATGCGAAAGGTGCGAACAGGCTCGGTAAAGAAAAAATTGAACGAGAGCGCAGACGTGACCGCCGCCAGGACACCGGGGGCCAAGCCATAAAATCCGGCGGCCGCGAGCACTGGCGGAAGGTAGAGCAAGTCGACCGGTGAATTGCCCCAGCGCGGCGCGACCAGCATGCCGACCAGCGTCGAGGCAGCGACCATGGCGAGCGTTTCGGCATAGGGCCGAACGACGCCGACCGCGGTCAGCGGCCGCGGCAGCAAGGGAGGTAATGCATCGTCGTCCATGCCCGCATGAATGCGCGCTGGCGTCGCGCCAGTCGAGCCTTCCGCCGGCTTTTCACGCCGCTTTCCTAATGCGATTCGGGGCAAACCACATGGAATCTTAATGCACCACGCGCTCATTTGGCGGAGATGAACATCATCAGCTCGACGGCTGAAACCGCCCCCGACGCATCACACGGCGCCCGCGAGCCGCTGCCGATTCTGGTCATCGGCGCGATCGGCATCGTCTATGGCGATATCGGCACGTCGCCGCTCTACGCGATGAAGGAAAGCTTCATCGGGCCGCACCCGATGGGGGTCGACAGCCTGCATATCTTCGGGGTGCTGTCGCTGATCTTCTGGTCGCTGATGCTGATCGTCACGGTCAAATATGTCGCGGTGGCGATGCGCGCCGACAACCGCGGCGAAGGCGGCTCGCTGGCGCTGCTGGCCCTGATCTCGCGCAACCTCCCCGGCCGCAAGTGGACGAACAGCCTGGTGATGATGGGCGTGCTTGCCACGTGCCTGTTCTTCGGCGACGCGATGATAACGCCGGCAATCTCGGTGCTGTCCGCGGTCGAGGGCCTGACCATCGTCCAGGCCAGCCTCGAGCCGCTGGTTATCCCGATCTCGATCGGCATCCTCGTCGGCCTGTTCCTGGTGCAGGCGCGCGGGACGGCCAAGGTTGGGGCCATTTTCGGCCCCGTCGTGCTCATCTACTTCGCCGTGCTGGCGGTGCTTGGCGTGATGAACATCGCCGCGCGCCCCGAAATCCTCGGATCGCTCAGCCCGAGCTGGGCGGTCAAATTCTTCCTCTACAACCCGAAGCTGGCGTTCCTTGCCATGGGCTCGGTGTTCCTCGCCGTCACCGGCGCCGAGACGCTCTATGCCGACATGGGCCATTTCGGCCGCAAGGCGATCGGCATTTCGTGGCTGGGTCTCGTCTACCCCTGCCTGATGCTCAATTACATGGGCCAGGGGGCGCTGCTGCTGAGCAATCCGGCAGCGGTCGAAAATCCATTCTACCTAATGGCCCCGGAATGGGCGCGCATGCCGCTGGTCGTGATTGCGACGCTGGCGACGATTATCGCCAGCCAAGCGGTGATTTCGGGCGCCTTTTCGGTCACTCACCAAGCAGTCCAGCTCGGCTTCCTGCCACGCCTCAAGACGCTGCACACCAGCGCCAAGGCGCAAGGGCAGATCTACATTCCGGCGGTCAACTGGACGCTGCTGGTGTTTGTCATCCTGCTGGTCGTGACGTTCCGCAAATCGACCAACCTCGCCTCGGCCTACGGCATTGCCGTCACCGGTACGATGCTGATCACGACGGTCATGCTGAGCTTCCTGGTCTTCCAGGTATGGAAGTGGAACCGGTGGCTGGCGAGCGTCGTCCTTGGCTCCTTCTTCATCATCGATGGCGTCTATTTCGCGTCCAACATCACCAAGATCCCGGACGGCGGCTGGTTTCCTCTGGTCGTCGCGGCGGTCAGCTTCACCGTGTTGACGACCTGGGCGACGGGCCGGCGGCTGCTGCGCAAGAGCCTCGAGGAAAGCTCCCTCCCGCTTCAGGTATTCGTCAAATCAGCGAAGTCCGCCTTCCGCGCCCGCGGCACAGCCGTCTTCATGTCGTCGTCGGCCGATGGAATCCCATCGGCGCTGCTGCACAATCTCAAGCACAACCAGGTCGTTCACGAGCGGGTGATTATTCTCACCGTCAAGATCGAAGGCGTGCCCCACATCGACGCGGATTGCCGGGCCGAGACGGTGACTGTCGGCGACGGCTTTTATCGCGTGATCCTCCATTACGGGTTCATGGAGGAGGTCGACATCCCGTGCGAGCTGATGCGCGTCAAGGACGCGGGCGGGCCGTTCACCATGATGGCGACGAGCTTTTTCCTTGGGCGGCAGAAGCTGATCGCGACCAAGGAAAAGCCGGGCATGGCGCTGTGGCGCGAGCGATTGTTCGCGGCGATGCTCAAGGGCTCCGAAAGCGCGATGGAGTTCTTCCGCCTGCCGACCAACCGAGTCATCGAACTCGGCAGCCAGGTGCAGATTTGATGCGCGCCTTGTTGGCGACCGGCTGCGCACTGCTGGCGTCAACCGCCGCACACGCGGAGGACGCGGCGATCTGCACCGACCGGCCGGCCAAGGGCAATTCCGCCTGCACGGTGCCCGCCGGCAAATGGCAGCTGGAGACGTCCCCCGTCGATTGGCTGCAGCTGGAGCAAGGCGATAGCAAGACTGAGACGTTGCTGCTTGGCGGGTCGCTGGCGAAGCTTGGCCTGACCGACGCATCGGATGTCGAAGTCGCATTCACGCCCGTCGTCCGGTTCCGTGTCGATGGCAGTAACGTCTCGGGTTTCGGTGACGTGACAATTCGCTTCAAGCAGCGGCTGACCGCGACGGATTCAGCAATCCAGTTTGCGGTCATCCCGTTCGTCAAGCTGCCGACAGCGAAGCGAGGGATCGGCAACGGCAAGATCGAGGGCGGCGTCGCGCTGCCCATCAGTTTCGCACTCGCCGGCCCCGTCACGGCAACCCTGGGCCCCGAGGTGGACTTGCTCGCCGATGCCGATGGTCATGGCCGCCACCCGGCAATTGTCCAGTTGGTCAACCTATCCGCCCCCATCGCGCCGCAGCTCACGCTGATCGGCGAATTGTGGGCCAATTGGAATTTCGGGCCGGACGCAACGGTGCGCCAGGCATCCGTCGACGTGGCCGCGGCTTATGCTGCCAGTCTGGCCCTGCAGCTGGATGTCGGGGCCAACGTCGGCTTGACGCGAGCGACGCCAGACCTGGA
Source organism: Sphingomicrobium sp. (assembly GCA_039925985.1). Taxonomy (GTDB): domain Bacteria; phylum Pseudomonadota; class Alphaproteobacteria; order Sphingomonadales; family Sphingomonadaceae; genus Sphingomicrobium. Next base: position 3,665 of record JBDSXT010000083.1, on the reverse strand, counting down.
ACTATATGCGGGGCTGTCCGCCCGTTTCTAACGTCCGCTTCCCCACCATCTCCAACGAACTTAGGTGGGAATGATTGGCCATCCACAAAGTGCGGCGGGAACCGATGCCCCTAACCTAAGTTAGTACTTCCAGAATCCGGGGCGCGTATGCCTATTGGATCATTCAAGGGGAATTATCATGAACAACGCGATCAAATTGCTGATGGGTGTCGCTAGCCTGTCGTTCACTGCGTGCAACGTCGAAAAAACCAAGGACGGCGAGCTTCCCGACGTCAATGTGACAACCAACGGCGGCCAGCTTCCCGAATATAATGTCGAGACGCCCACCGTGAATGTCGGCACCGAGAATAAGGTTGTCGAAGTGCCGACGGTCGAGGTCACCCCCGCTAACAAGAATTAGGCTTCGCTCCGCTTCCCGCCGAACTAGGCCAGCAGGACGATCAGCATGGCGCTCGTCCTGTCAGGCGGGCTGGAAGCGGAGCGCGAGGCCGTTCATGCAATAGCGCAATCCGGTCGGCTTGGGACCGTCGTTGAAGACGTGGCCGAGATGGCCGCCGCAGCGCGCGCAGAGGATCTCGGTGCCCAGGAAGTTGTTCTTGAGGCCGCGCGTGGTGACTGCTGCCGGCAGTGCCCGGTAGAAGCTCGGCCAGCCGGTGCCGCTGTCGAACTTGGTGGTCGAGGCGAACAACGGGTTGGCGCAGGCGGTGCAGACAAAACGCCCGCGGCGATGCTCATTGTTGAGCGGGCTGGTCCCGGCGCGCTCGGTGCCGGCCTGGCGCAAGATTCGATAGCGATCCGGTCCCAGCCGGCGGCGCCATTCGGCGTCGGTAAATGTGACTGGGAAGCGTTGCGCGGCGGCTTTGCCCGGCAGCGCCAGTGCGGCGAGGCCAAGCCCGGCTGCGCCGATCAAGGCGCGGCGGTCGAGGGGGAGTTTCATCATCATGGTTGATATACGAGCGGCGAGACGCTTCGGATGCAGACTCAGGCGCGCTCGAGTTTGCCCGAGGCGATCACCGGCCCAGTTGGCAGGCCGGTTGGCGATCCGCCCATCGGCTCGACCGAAATCGCCAATGTCACGCCTTCGCGCAATTGGTTGGCCATGGGCAGCGGCAGCTGAGCCCGCATCTTCGGGCCCGGCATGGTGCCGAGCGAGCGCGGCGTGCCGTCGGCGGGGATCACCCACAGCTCGTGCGCGTGGTTGGGGGCAGCCGTCATGTCGCTGGCGGCGGCGACCATCAAACGGCGGCTTGCGGGATCGTAGCTGGCCATCAGCTTGAGGTCGCGCTTGTCGTCGCCAAGCATTGCCGCGAGCGGCGCCTGGACGGCGACGGGCGCGGACGGTGAGGGCAGCGGCTGCGACGGCTGATTGACGAGGACGAGGGCAAGCGAAGCGGCGAGCGCCATCGCCCCGGCGGAGACTCCGCGCCACAGATTCACACGGCGGTTGAGGTAGACAATATTGGATTGCTTTGGTTCGGCGGCCATAGCCGAGCCGATGCCGGCCTCGATCCCTGCCCACAGCCGCGCCGGCGGCGAGACAGGCGCGACGTCGTCGAGCATTGGCGCCAGCTGGCCCGACCAGCGTGCGACCGCGGTCCGGAATTCGGCATCGGTCTCGGCCAGGCGGCGGGCGTGGCGAAGGACCTCGCCGTCGAGGACGCCGAGCGCCAGTTCGGCAGCGAGCTCATCGCGCCCGGCGGGGGTGGTCGGCGAATCGGTCATCGTTCCAGGCATCCGCGCAGGCGCAGCAAGCCGCGCCGGATCCAGCTTTTCATCGTTCCCAGTGGCACCGCGTCGCGGGCTGCGATCTCGGCATAGGTCAGCCCGTCGAGAAAGGCGGCGCGAATGGCGCCCGCATGTCCCGCCTCGAGTTCGTCAAGGCAATTGGCCAGGCGATCGCGCTCCTGCCCCTGCTCGACAATTTCGAAGGCGGTTGGGTCGTCGGCGGCAATGTCGTTGGCGGCCTCAAGCGGGTCGGTGCCAAGATTGCGCACGCGCAGGCGGTCGATCGCCTTGTTGCGGGTCATCACCGCCAGCCAGGTAATCGGACTGGCCTTGGTCTCGTCGTACAGGGAAGCCCGGCGCCAAACGGTCAGATAGACGTCCTGCAAGACGTCCTGAGCGTCGGCCTCGCTGGGCAGGAGCCGGGCGCAGATGCCGTAAAGCTTGGCCGACGTGCGCTGGTAGAGCGTCGCCAGCGCCGAGCGGTCGCCGGACGCGATGCCGCTAAGCAGCGGCACCAGCTCGCGGCTTGCGGCAGGAGCATTGGCGGCCGGGGTCATGCTTTCGACAATGAACGAAGTGGGCCACTTAGGAAAGAGAGGGCCGGCGGGAGCGGGCACTGCAGATGCAAATCGGGTCAGCATCCGTTCCACTCCCGCCGGGCGGCCAGCAACAAGGGTAAAAGCCGGCCGCTAGGGTTAGGGCATGAGCACCCGGTCAACGACGTGGATGACGCCGTTCGACTGCATGACGTTGGCAATGGTGATTCGCGCCTGGCCGCCCTTGGAATCAACGACGACCCAGCCGGAGCCCTTTCTGCGGAAGCGCAGGCTCTCACCCTGGACGGTCTTGAGCGTCGCGGTGCCATGATGGCGCATGGCCATGCTGGCGATCTGGCCGGCGGTGATTCGGCCAGGGACGACGTGATAGGTCAGGATGTTGGTCAGCGTGCCTTTGTTCTCGGGCTTGACCAGCGTTTCGACGGTGCCGGCCGGCAGGCGGGCAAAGGCGGCATTGGTCGGTGCGAACACCGTGAACGGGCCTTTGCTCGACAGCGTCTCGACCAGCCCGGCGGCCTTGACGGCGGCGACCAGCGTCGTGTGATCCTTCGAGTTAACGGCATTGGCGACGATATTCTTGGTCGAATACATCGCGGCACCGCCGACCATCGGGTTATGGGCCGAGGCCGCCGATCCCATCGCAATCGCGACGGTCGCGGTCAACGCAAGCGCGGCGCGCGAGCTGAAACTGGTCATCGGAAATCTCCTGTCTTTACCCGCAGAATTGCGAGTTGCTGATCGAGTTACGGAACGACCGGCGACGCGGATGCAGGTGGGAGCATAAAAAGGCGGTGACGCTGGCCCCAACGAACCCCTCGGCGCCGGGCCGGGCGCCGGCCTGATCACCGGCTGAGACAATCAGGCGACCGGATCGCTTGCCGGAATAATATGTTAGACGTGCGTCCGGACGCTTGGGTCCGCCGATCCTGATCAGCCACCGAGGAGTGAATGACGGCGCCGCCATCGGAAACCACTGCTCCGTCCAGCTCTCCGGTGGCGTTGCAATCACCGAGCCTTAGCGAGGCTTATCGTACCGTCGAGGTGCCGGCCGGCAAGGCCGGGTTCTGGCGGAAGTTGGGGGCCTTTGGGGGACCCGGCTATCTTGTCGCGGTCGGCTATATGGATCCCGGCAATTGGGCAACCGACCTGGCTGGCGGGTCAGCCTATGGTTACACGCTGCTCTCGGTCATCCTGCTTTCGAATGTCATGGCCATGGTGCTCCAGGCGCTTGCGGTCCGCCTCGGTATCGCCACCGGCCTTGACCTCGCCCAAGCCTGCCGTGCGCGCTATCGTGCGCCGGTCCGGATGGCGCTGTGGCTATTGTGCGAATTCGCAATCATCGCATGCGATCTCGCCGAAGTGATCGGGACCGCGATCGCGCTG
>JBDSXT010000082.1:0-4172 GCA_039925985.1 Sphingomicrobium sp. | reverse complement strand
CGTCCGGAATCCCCATGCCGCGCCCAGAAAGACCGGGATCGAAAACAGCAGGCCGGGCGAATCCGCACGCGGGCGAATGGTCCCCCAGCCCGCCCAGGACTGCATCCACACGCCGGAGCGCATGTCGAGACCGGTTGGCAACACGATGCCGAGGATCGCACCCAGGAGCAGGGCTGGCAGCCACTTCATCTTAAGCCAACATCGCTAGCGGGGCTTCGACCAGCCGCTTGAACGCCTGCATCAGCCGCGCGCCGTCGGCGCCGTCGATGGCGCGGTGGTCGAAGCTGCCGGTGGCCGACATCACGGTGGCGATCTGCAAGCTGTCGTTGATTACGTAGGGCCGCTTCTCGCCGGCGCCGATGGCCATGATCATGCCCTGCGGCGGGTTGATCACCGCGTCGAATGCCTTGATCCCGTACATCCCCATATTGCTCAGGCTCGCGGTGCCGCCCTGATATTCGTCCGGTTGCAATTTGCCCTCCTTAGCGCGCGCGGCGAGGTCGTGGACTTCGCTGGCAATGGCGGAAATGCTCTTCGCGTTGGCGTTGGCGACGATCGGGGTGATCAGCCCGCCGGGGATCGACACCGCGACCGAAATGTCGGCGCGGCTGTATTTGATAAGCGTGTCACCGGCGAAGCTGACGTTGCACTCGGGCACTTCGATCAGGGCCGCGGCCAGCGCCTTGATCATCAAGTCGTTGACCGACAGCTTGATGTTGCGCCCGGCGAGCCCGGCGTTGAGTTCGCCGCGCAGCTTGAGCAGCGCGCCGAGGTTGATGTCGACCGTCAGATAGATGTGCGGCACCTGCTGCTTCGACTCGGTCAGCCGCCGCGCGATGGTCTTGCGCATGTTGCTGAGCTTGACGACCTCGTGCGGGATGTCGCCCGGCTCGACCGGCGCGGCCTGGGGAGGGGGGGCTGCTGCAGCGGGCTGAACGGTGGTGCCGCCAGCGGCTGTCCCGAGGTCGGCACGGACGATCCGTCCGCCCGGACCCGAGCCCTTCAAAGTCGCAAGATCGATCCCCTGCGCTTCCGCCAGGCGCCGGGCTAGCGGCGAGGCCTTGAGGCGCTCGCCGCTTTCCTCTCTCCTTGAGGGAGAGGGCGGAGCCGCGGCAGCGGCGGGGGGTGAGGGAGTGTCAGCGGGTGCAGCAGGCACTGGGGGAGTCTCACCACCACCTTTGCCTGGAGGTGCCGGCTCGGGCGGCGGCGTTTTTTCCTCGCCCTTCGTTCCGTCACCTTTCGCGGCTGGCGCCGCTCTTCCCTCTCCCTCAGGGGGAGAGGGGCTGGTTGCGTCTTCGCCCTCGGCAGCAATCAACGCGATCGGCGTGCCGACCTTTACCCCGTCCGAGCCCTCGGGCACCAAAATCTTCGATATCGTCCCCTCGTCGACCGCCTCGAACTCCATGGTTGCCTTGTCGGTCTCGATCTCGGCGAGGATGTCGCCGGATTTGACCACATCGCCTTCCTTGACCAGCCATTTGGCCAGCGTCCCCTCCTCCATCGTCGGGGATAAAGCAGGCATCTTGAGTTCGGTCGGCATGGGCGTCTCTCGGTCAAGCTCGGAGCCCGAGCACAAAGCGAACGCGGCGGGTTTGGTCAAGCGGGCGGCCAAATAAGCTGCCACTGGCTTGCGCTCCGCCCCGCTTTCAAGCAGCACTTAAATTGCCATGGGGGCCCAGGACAATCTTCGCACCTATCTGGTCGTCATCGACGACAGCGCGGAAGCCCGCGTCGCCCTGCGTTTCGCCGCCCGTCGCGCCGCCAAGACCAACGGCCGGGTCGAGGTGCTGGCGGTCGTCGAGCCGCAGGATTTCGTCCAGTGGGGCGGCGTCCAAGCGGCGTTTGAGGAAGAGCAGCGCTTGCGCATCGAAGGCATCGTCAGCTCATCGGTCGGAGAAATGCTCGACGAGTCGGGGGTCGAAGCCTCGATTGTCGTACGCGCGGGCGAACCCGTCAAAGCCGTGCGCGATCATATCGGCGAGCGCCTCGACGTGGCCGCGTTGGTTCTCGGCGCCGCACCCGCCGGTGATCCCGGGCTATTGGTCGCCAATTTCACCGGCAGCGACGCCGGCAAGCTGCCTTGCCCGGTCATGCTGATTCCGGGCGGGCTAACCGATGAGCGTTTGGAGCAGTTGAGTTAAAGGACTCGCGCGAGGATTTCCCCAAGTGCCACGCAGCCCGCTTCATCCTCGGCGTCGAACCGCGCCGGCGTTGGACTGTCGAGATCGAGCACGCCGAGCAACTGGCCATCGCGCACGATCGGCACGACGAGCTCGCTGACCGAGATCGCATCGCAGGCAATGTGGCCCTCGAACGCGTGGACATCGTCGACGCGCTGGACCTGGAGGGTCGCCGCCGCCGCGCCGCAGACGCCGGTGCCGAACGGAATGCGGATGCACGCCGGCCGGCCCTGAAATGGCCCGAGCACCAGCTCGCCGCCGACGTTGCGATAGAAACCGACCCAGTTTACGTCGGGCAATGTCTCCCAGATCAGCGCCGCCGCGTTGGCCATGTTGGCGATCGCGTCGGGCTCGCCGTCGACCAGCCCGGACAGCGCGGATGCGAGGTCCCGGTACATCGCCGCTTTGTCCGCCGCCTCGATCTTGAAGTCGTACATCAGTCGAACTCCACTCTGCCGCGGCCGCGCTTGACGGCGCCGCGCTGCACCTTGTTCTCGACACGCTTGGCTTTGGCCGCCTTGCTTGGCCGGGTCCGGCGGCGCTTTGCCTGGACGATATGGGCATCGGCGATCATCCGCGCCAGTCGCTCGCGCGCATCGGTGCGGTTGGCGTCTTGCGAGCGATAGCGCCGGGCGGTGACCAGCAACTCGCCCGCCAGCGTCATCTTGCTCCCCGCAATGCGCTTCAACCGCTCGTAAACCTCGGGGCTCAGGCCAAGCTTGAACAGGTCGAGGCGGAGCTGGACCGCGGTCGCGACCTTGTTGACATTCTGCCCGCCCGGCCCGGTCGCGGAGAGAAAGCTTTCGCTGAGCGCGTCTTCGGGAAGAACCACGTCCTCAGGCTTCATCGCGCCAGTCTCCGAAGGTTTCGGGCAGCGGCGCGATGACATCGATCGCCAGTTTGCCCGCGCGCGGAACCACAAGCCGCGATGCGTGCAGCAGCATCGCGCCGCCCGGGATTCCATAAACGCGGTCGCCGACGATGCCGCTGCCGAATGCCTCGCGCGCGTGGACGCGAATCTGGTGAGTGCGCCCGGTCAGCGGCCGGAACTCGACGAGCGTCCGGCCGTCGTCGACCTTGATCTTCCGCCACCGGGTGGTCGCCGCCTGACCCTGCGGATCGCTGACCATTCGCCAACCAGCGTCGGCGCTGGAAATCTTGGCGACCGCCAAGTCGATTTCGCCTTGGTCCTGCTCGATCTCGCTGCCAATCACAGCCAGATAATATTTCTCGACAAGGCGCGCTTCGAACGCCTGCTGGAAAGTCGCGCGAGCCTTGGGATTGCGCGCGAGGAGCAAGCACCCCGACGTGTCCTGGTCGAGCCGATGCATGACCGTCGGCGGCCGCTGAAACCCGCACTTCAATTCGTGGATCCGCGCCGCCAGGCTGTCGCCGCCGCGTTTGGGCGGATCAACCGGCAGCCCGGCCGGCTTGTCGAGCACGATCGCTTCGCCGTCGATGAACAGGATGCGATCCTCAAGCATGACCGATGCGATGCCACGCGGGCGGTCGGGCGGCAACAATCCCGGCCGATCGGGCAAGCCGTTTGTGACTCTGGTGCAACGAGTCCAAGGATTCCAAGATTTTACCCCATATTAACCTTTTGCCTTCATCCCTCGAATGGTTAATGATCGCTTCAAGGCTGTTAAGAGGGGGTTACGCTCACGCGTTTGCTCCGGCCGCGAACAGGGGAATGACCTATGCGAGTCCTGCTCATCGAAGACGAGCCGACAACGGCCAAAAGCATCGAACTGATGCTCAGCACCGAAGGCTTCAACGTCTACACGACCGATCTCGGCGAAGAGGGCCTCGATCTGGGCAAGCTCTACGATTACGACATCATCCTTCTCGACCTCAATTTGCCTGACATGCACGGCTATGATGTCCTGAAGAAGCTGCGGACCGCCAAGGTCGGCACCCCGGTGCTGATCCTGTCCGGAATGAGCGAAATGGACAGCAAGGTCCGCGCGTTGGGCTTCGGCGCCGACGATT
>JBDSXT010000081.1:0-3312 GCA_039925985.1 Sphingomicrobium sp. | reverse complement strand
TCTACGATTCGGGCTATGCGGCGCCGAGCCGCTTCTACGCCGACGCCAAAGAGCGGCTGGGCATGACCCCGTCGGCGTGGCGCGACGGCGGGCGCGGCGAGACCATTCGCTTCGCCATGCTCGACACGCCGCTCGGCCAGATGCTGGTCGCGGCGACGACCACCGGTATCTGCCGGCTGACCTTCGACGAGGACGAAAGCGCGCTTCATCGGCGCTTCCCGAATGCGACGATCCTGCCGGCCGACGAAGCGATGGCTTCGCTAATTTCCGGCGTGCTGACGGCGATCGAGACGCCGAGCGCCATGCCCGAGCTGCCGATCGACGTCCGCGGCACCGCTTTCCAAGAAGCGGTGTGGCGCGAGCTTCGCAAGATCCCAGCCGGGCAGACGCGCAGCTATGCCGATATCGCCGCCGCCGTCGGCCAGCCGCTCGCGGTGCGCGCGGTGGGCACCGCCAACGGCTCGAATCCGGTGGCGGTCCTGGTCCCGTGCCATCGCGTCATCCGCAGCGACGGCTCGCTCGGCGGCTACGCCGGCGGCCTCGATCGCAAGCGCCAGCTACTCGACGCAGAAGCAGCCATGCGGCAGCGAGAACTCGGCATCTAACTCCAGCCCTGCCATCGGCTAACGCAGCTTGAGAACGATCTTGCCGACATGCTCGCCCGATTCCATCCGCTGGTGAGCGTCCGCGGCTTGGTCGAGCGGGAATACCTGGTCGATCACCGGTCTCAGCCTCCCGCCCTCGGCATAGGGCCAGACCGTCTGGGCAATCTCGGCCGCGACCATCGTCTTGAATTCGACCGATCGCGGGCGAAGCGTCGACCCGGTCAGAGTCAGCCGCCGCCGCATTATATCGAGGATCGTCACTTCGGCCTTGGCGCCGCGCTGGAAGGCGATCGAAACGTGCCGCCCGTCGTCGGCCAAAGCAGCGAGGTTGCGCGGTAGATAGTCGCCACCGACCATATCGAGGACCACCGCGACACCGCGTCCATCGGACAGCCGCTTGACCTCCTCGACGAAATCCTGCGTCTTGTAATTGATCGCGTGTGCTGCCCCGAGCTTGATCGCCCGCGCGCATTTCGCATCTGAGCCGCAGGTGACAATCACCGTCAGCCCGAACAACTTGCCGAGCGCGATCGCCATCGTTCCGATGCCGCTGGTGCCGCCGTGGACCAGCACCGCGTCGCCGTCGGCGGCAAAGCCACGCTCGAACAAATTGACCCACACCGTGAACAGGGTTTCGGGCATCGCCGCGGCCTCGACCATGGTCATCACTTCGGGCACCGGCAGGCAGGTCCCGGCAGGCGCGACGCAATATTCGGCATAGCCGCCGCCCGCGACCAGAGCGCAAACCCGCGTCCCAACGAGAGCCTCGAAGTTCGCATCCGCCGCGACGACAATGCCCGCGACTTCCAGCCCCAGAACCGGCGAAGCGCCCGCCGGCGGCGCGTAAAGCCCCATCCGCTGGAGGACATCGGGCCGATTGACCCCCGCCGCCGCGACCTCGATCAGCACCTGGCCCGCGCCGGGCCTGGGCACCGGCCGCTCGACCAGCGTCAGCGCCTCCGGGCCGCCCGCCTCCGGCGCCTCGATCGCTTTCATTATGGTGGGAATGTCGCGGGTCACCTGGGCTCGAGCTTATTGACAGCGCGGGCCCGCGGGTCAACGATTCCCGGCATGGATTTCGACGACCTGTTTCCCGACAAGCCCAAGGACCCGCTGACCGAGCTGGGCAAGCAGGACCTCGACCCGATCTCGATCGCCGAGCTCGAAGAGCGAATCGCCGCCCTCAAGGCCGAAATCGCGCGGGTCGAAGCGCACATCGAGCGCGGCACCCAACATCGCTCCGCCGCTGAAGAGCTGTTCAAGCGGCAATAATCCACCGAAAACCACACCCCCGGCCTTGATTGACGGCGCCGAGCGTATGACATTGTTAGCCATGTCCGCTCTATTCCAGCGGATCAGGAGTAACCGTCTCGATGCCCAGTTTCGCTCGCGAGCTTGAACAGACCCTCCACAATGCGCTTGGCGAGGCCAGCAAGCGCCGGCACGAATATGCCACGCTCGAGCATCTGCTGATCGCTTTGGTCGACGACGAGCACGCATCCAAGGTGATGGGCGCGTGCGGCGTCAGCCGCGACGAGCTGCGCTCGAGCGTCAAGGCCTATCTCGACAATGAGCTGACTGCGCTCGTCGCCGACAATGGCACCGACCCGACACCGACCAGCGGCTTCCAGCGGGTCGTTCAGCGCGCCATCCTCCACGTCCAGTCGTCGGGCCGCGACGAAGTCACCGGCGCCAACGTGCTCGTCGCTCTGTTTTCGGAGCGGGAAAGCTATGCCGTCTACTTCCTCCAGCAGCAGGACATGAGCCGCCTCGACGCAGTCACCTACATCAGCCACGGCGTCGGCAAGGGCGACACGCCGGCCGAGCCGCGCGAAGTCAGTGCCGCCGAGGAAAAGTCCGACAAGTCCGAGGGCAAAAAGGAAAGCGCGCTCAAGCAGTTCACCGTCGATCTCAACGAGAAAGCGCGGGCCGGCAAGGTCGACCCGCTGATCGGCCGCATGGCCGAGGTCGACCGCACCGTCCAGATTCTCTGCCGCCGCTCGAAGAACAATCCGCTCTATGTCGGCGACCCCGGCGTCGGCAAAACCGCCATCGCCGAGGGCCTGGCCCGCAAGATCATCGAGGGCGAGGTCCCCGAGGTGCTCAGACCGGCGGTGATCTACGCGCTCGACATGGGCGCCCTGCTCGCCGGGACCCGCTACCGCGGCGATTTCGAGGAGCGCTTGAAATCGGTCGTCAACGAGCTTGAGAAACTGCCCGACGCGATCCTGTTCATCGACGAGATCCACACCGTGATCGGCGCCGGCGCGACCAGCGGCGGGGCGATGGACGCCTCCAACCTGCTCAAGCCCGCTCTGTCGTCAGGCACCATCCGCTGCATCGGTTCGACCACCTACAAGGAATTCCGCAACCATTTCGAAAAGGACCGCGCGCTGCTCCGCCGGTTCCAGAAGATCGACGTCAACGAGCCGACGATCGAGGATACGATCAAGATCATCGCCGGGCTGCGCTCGTCGTTCGAGGGGCACCACAAGGTCCGCTACACGTCCGACGCGATCAAGTCGGCGGTCGAATTGAGCGCCCGCTACATCCACGACCGCAAGCTGCCCGACAAGGCGATCGACGTCATCGACGAGGTCGGCGCGATGCAGATGCTGGTGCCGCCGTCGCGCCGCAAGAAGATCATCACCACCAAGGAAATCGAGGCGGTCGTCGCGACCATCGCCCGCATTCCGCCGAAATCGGT
>JBDSXT010000080.1:0-8668 GCA_039925985.1 Sphingomicrobium sp. | reverse complement strand
GTGTGTTGACGGCCCTCGTCGCAATGAACTGGCGGGCTCGAGCGTCTGCTTTTTCAACGATCGGCATTATTGCCTGGATGACATCTTCCAGCTGGCGCCATTTCTGCCGATCCGGCCGCGATACGGTTGTTTTGGACAAAGGAAGAGTGTCGCCAAGGTGTCGGTCCCACTCAAGGCTGAGCCCCGCGGCGATCCCCTCCATCGCCAATTGGGCGGAATCGACGAGGCCTACATAGTTAAGGGCCTGCACCCGTCCCTTCCCGAGCCGCTCGAGGTCGTCGAGAAGTACCTCGGTTGTGATTGCCCATTGGTGCGCGACCACTTGCGGAAGCTCCATCCCCTTGAGTTCCTGCCAGCCAGGGATAAGCAACAGCGACCATGGCTCGCCGGTCCAGCCGGGCAACGCCGGATAAGTTCTGAATGCCCCCGAACGCCACGCCTCCATCATGCTATAAAGTGTTTCGCGCGGGTCGCGGTACAAGTAGATGAAGTGGGCATCTGGCCAGATGGCATCGAAGAATGGAACGCGAAGCGCATTCTTCGGCGTCTTTTCCAGCATGCGGACCCGCCCGGTCGGGCGCCGTCCGCCACGATCCCGAAGTTGCCGATAGAATGCTTCGGCGAGCTGCGCGGCACGTTCGGGTGATGCATCATTGGCCACCAGCTGATTGGACAGCCAGCCGCGGTGCTGCGGCGAGAGGCCCGGCACGCTCTCGATCAGCTGATGACTCTCGTCGCCGGTGGCAAACAGTCCGGGAGCCGTGACCAGCGTTTCATACAGCAACGTTGAGCCGGACCGCGGCGTGCTGACGATAAAGATGGGTCTATCGAAGCGCTCCCGGACCGCGGTCGCTGATGGGGTCGCGACGCCGACCGAACCTGACACACTCACTCCCTCCCCCAAATCGAACATGCTGTTCCGGGGGGGCAGTTGCGCTGCTTCTTTCGCTTCCACCATCTCGGCGACGGGGCCATTGGCCGGTGCGAGGGCAAGCAGGAAAATGAGTTGATCGAGCATTCGGGCCAAGGGGACTTGGTTTGGCATCTCGATCGTCGCCACACCCATAGCCAAAGCGGCTTCGCGAACGTCATTCAAAAGCCGCTCGTAGCCTGCCCGACCGGCTTCGTTCGTTGCGAATTGCGCCCAGTTCGCCGCCCACGCGTCAATGAAACTTTCCACCCGGTCCAGAACCGCGATCACCTGGGGGTCGGACCCTGCTTTTTCCCGCGTGAAGGCAAGATGACAGCGCATTTCCCACGGTGACATGACCTGGGGCGAATTCACCTTCTCAAAACGGAGGTCGGTGCCCGGCCGCTCCCCGGGCCGCAAAACGCGCGATTCGACCCCGCCCGCATCAGCGGCATTCATCAACTCCGGAAGAATGCCGCCGCCAACCGTGTCTAGCACGAGATGGATGCGTTGTGCCTCGCCCTTGTTCTGGACGTCATGGCGAAGAAAACTGTCGAACACCCAGCACTCGCCGGCCGCCATGTGGACTGTCTCGTCGCCACAGGTAAACAGCACACCTGGGTTGGTGATAACCGGAATATGGATCCGCAGATGTGTTCGCCAATAATAGTTGATGTCGATATGCGGCGGGACTTCACGCCCGGGCGCCAGACCCATGAAACGGCTGCGCCCCCAAACGCCGCCGATTTCGGCCATGATCTGGCGGACATAGTCGCAACGTTCGAGGCTGCCCGTTCCGGCCATCGGCCCGGCGATATCGTCCGTGTCCTCGCCCGCCGGAGTGACCAGCCGAACAGCTTCGTTACCGAGATAACCCGTCGGGTGCGGAGTCCAGGCGGATTTCGGCAGTGCTCGAACTTCAGCCGCCAGCGCGTCCGCATCGAAGCGGATCGGCAGTTTCAGGAACGGCTGCTTCAGGCGCATCCGGTCATATTCCTTCGCCAGCGTGGTCTAATCAATAGCGGTAATGGTCAGGCTTGAACGGGCCTTCGGTCGAAACGCCGATATATGCCGCTTGCTGGTCGCTGAGTTTGGTCAGCTTGACCCCTAGTTTGTCGAGATGGAGCGCGGCGACTTTCTCGTCGAGATGCTTCGGCAGCACGTAAACCTCGTTCTTATACTTGTCGCCGCCGGTCCACAGCTCAATCTGCGCCAGAACCTGGTTGGAAAAGCTGGACGACATGACGAAGCTCGGATGGCCCGTGGCGTTGCCGAGGTTGACCAGCCGCCCCTTCGAGAGGACGATAATCTTTTTGCCGTCGGGGAATTCGATCTGATCGACCTGCGGCTTGATTTCGGTCCATTTGAAATTGGCGAGCGCGCCGATCTGAATCTCGCTGTCGAAGTGACCGATGTTGCAAACGATCGCCATGTTCTTCATCGCCCGCATGTGGTCGAGCGTGATGACGTCCATGTTGCCGGTCGCGGTTACGAAGATGTCGGCGCGAGTGGCGGCTTCCTCCATCGTAACGACTTCAAAGCCTTCCATCGCAGCCTGCAGCGCGCAGATCGGGTCGACTTCGGTGACTAGCACGCGCGCGCCGCCGTTGCGCAGGCTCGCTGCCGAGCCCTTGCCGACATCGCCGAAGCCGGCGACCGCGGCGATCTTGCCGGCGAGCATGACGTCGGTGCCGCGGCGGATGGCGTCGACTAGGCTCTCCTTGCAGCCGTAGAGATTGTCGAACTTGGACTTGGTGACGCTGTCGTTGACGTTGATCGCCGGGAACGGCAGCTTGCCCTGCTTCGACAATTCATACAGCCGATGAACGCCGGTGGTGGTCTCTTCGCTGACGCCCTTGATCGCAGCGACGGTCTTGGTCAGGTAGCCCGGCCGTTCCTTGACGAACCGCTTCAGGGTGACCGCGAAAATCTCTTCTTCCTCGTTGGACGGAGAGAACAGCTCCTCCCCGGCTTCGACCCGCGCGCCCCATAGGGCGAACATCGTCGCGTCGCCGCCGTCGTCGAGGATCAGGTTGCAAGTCTGGTCTTGGCCCCAATCGAAGATCCGCGCCGCATAGTCCCAATATTCCTCGAGCGTTTCGCCTTTGATCGCGAAGACCGGAACGCCGGTTTCGGCAATCGCCGCCGCAGCATGATCCTGGGTCGAGAAGATGTTGCACGACGCCCAGCGAACTTCGGCGCCCAATGCGGTCAGCGTCTCGATCAGCACAGCGGTCTGGATCGTCATGTGAAGCGAGCCCGTAATGCGGGCGCCGGTCAATGGCTTGGAAGCGCCGAACTCCTCGCGCAATGCCATCAGCCCGGGCATCTCGGTCTCGGCGATCTCGATTTCCTTGCGGCCGAATGCGGCGAGCGAAATGTCCTTTACGACATAGTCAGTGAAACGGGTTTCAGCCTTGGTCGCCACGTGATGCTCCGCAATAAAAGAGGTGGCTGAGCATGATGAGAAATGCCGCTCGCCGATGCCCCGCCCCTAGCCGGACAAGGACGGCAAGGCAAATATAAAGAAATCCTTATATGTTGATTCAAGCGGCGCCGGTTTCGCTCGACAGGAGGCGGGGATCGACGCCTTGCGACTTGAAGGCGGCCGCCCAGCGCTCGCCGGTCGGAAGGTCGAACAGGATCGCCGGATCGCCGTCGGCGGCAAACCAGCCGTGGCGGGTCATTTCCTCCTCGAGCTGCGCCTCAGCCCAGCCGACGTAACCGAGCGCCGCGACCCATTGCGACGGGCCGCGCCCCTCGGCGATCGCTTTCAATACGTCGATCGTGCCGGTCATCGCGCACAGCTCGCCGCGGAGGCCGACGACGTGAAGAGTGTCCTGCCCGCCCCAGTCGGTCGAATGGAGGATGAAGCCACGCCCCGGTTCGACCGGCCCGCCATGGTGGACCGGAGCGTCCGGCGCCTGGCCCGGATCGATGTCGAGCTGGGCGAGCAAGGCCCGAAAACGCAGGCCCGAGCGCTGGTGGCCGATGCCGACTCCGACGGCGCCATTCTCGTCGTGGACGCAGAGCGCGATCACCGCTCGCTCGAAGCGCGGATCGGCCATTCCGGGCATCGCCAGGAGCAGCTTGCCCGACAGGAAACGCGGCTCATTTGTCATCGGTCAAGACATGGCCTCGGAGCAAAGTTCGAGCAAGGCTTGAGACGGGCCACCGTCGACCCTATCTGCCGCTCTGGCTCACACGCAGGAGAATTCTTCATGACCATTTCAGTCGGCGACCGCATCCCCGACGTTCCGTTGGCGATCGCTACCCCCGACGGCCCGCAGCCAACCACCAGCGCGGCGTATTTCGCGGGCAAGCGGGTCGCCCTGTTCGCCGTTCCCGGCGCATTCACGCCGACCTGCTCGGCGCGCCACCTGCCATCGTACGTCGACAAGGCCGGCGAGCTCAAAGCCAAGGGAATCGACGAGATCGCCGGCATCTCGGTCAACGACGCGTTCGTCATGAGTGCCTGGAACAAGAGCGACGGATCGGACGACATCACCATGCTCGCCGACGGCAACGGCGACTTCGCCGAAGCGGTCGGCCTGACCATGGACGGAGCCAAGTTCGGCATGGGCAAGCGCAGCCAGCGTTATTCGATGCTGGTCAACGACGGCGTCGTCGAGAAGCTCAATGTCGAGGCTCCCGGCGAGTATAATGCGTCAAGCGCGGAGACGCTTCTCGAACAAGTCTGATGACCCTGTCCCGCTCCCGGCTCTCCTCATCCCGGCGGTCGAAACGTTGAGCGCTTTCAAACGTATAGACTGCGGACACAGACAAATGGAGAGCCGTTCAAATGCCAAGGAATCAGAGCAATCGTGGTGGCACCCGCCGCGGGAATAACAATAACCCCGAGGGTAAAAACCAGTACAACAATGGCCTTCTGAGTGCCGCTAGAGACCGGCCGGCGACCGCCGCGCTGACGGCCGCCGGGGCCGTCGCTGCAGGTGTTTTCCTGTGGTCGAGGCGTTCGCAGATCAGCGACCAGATCAGCCAGCTCAGCGACCAGATCGGCGAATGGACCGACCAGATGACCTCCGACCGCGGCGGCCGTGAGTTTGAAGCCGTCGGCAGCGGGTCGGGAATGCCGGCCAGCTCGGGCAAGTCGGGCAGCTTCACTTCGGCCAGCAGCGCATTCGACAGTCCTAGCGCCGATAGCAGCGCCTTTGGCGCGACTGACAAGGAAGATCTGGCCGTCTAATCAACGCCGGTCTGAATCCGAAAAGGGGCGCCGCCGTGGCGCCCCTTTTTTTCGCACTCGCGCCGCCGGAATTGACGCGGGCACCGCAGTGCATGCTATGCACCGCGCCAAGGCACGGAGGCGCAAATGACCGGCATTTTGGGCAAGTTTCACGTCGAGCATAATATCCACGGCGCCAGGGTCGTGGCACGGTCGCTTCAACTGACCAGCGACAGCATCGACGACGATGAGATCGACACCGCCGTCGAGATGCTCAAGAACGACCTCGACGCTTGCGCCAGCGAAATGAAGCGGCTGGTCAAGGTCAATCGCAGCGGGTCATTGTTCGAAGGCTGGCCGACCAACGCCTGAAGGCTCGGCCCGTGCGTGCCCTTTGCTTGGTTTCACTCGCTGCTACCGCGAGCTTTCTCGCTCCAACACCAGCGACCGCCGGGCTCCTTGAGCCAATGCGCTTTTTCGAAGGCCGGACGGAGACTCTGGGCACCGTCAAGATCTTCCTGAAGAAGCCCTACAAGACGAGGAGCGCCGGTCGCGGAATCATCGAGCCCGATGGGACTTTGCTGCTCGTTCAGCTGGTCGAAGATGACGGCAAGCCGCCCCGCGAGCGGCGCTGGCGAATTCGCCAGACCGGCCGCAACCACTTTTCCGGCACTATGTCCGAAGCGATTGGGCCAGTCGCGATCGACGAAGTCGGCGGGAGTTACCGGTTCCAGTTCAAGATGAAGGGCAATCTGGCCGTCGAACAATGGCTCGTCCCGCTGCCCGGTGGAACGGCCGCACGCAACAGTGTCAGGGTCCGCAAATACGGCATGACCATCGGCACGTCCGAGGGGACAATTCGAAAGGTCCCGGGCCGCTAGTTGGCTCGCTCGGCGCTAATCCAACCGCTTCGACTAATTCAGCCGGCCCAAAGTTCGCCTTCGGGAGCGCCGCGGTCGAGCTTGTCGGGCAGCGCCTCGTCGCCGGCGGTGAATTCGAGGCTGACCGAATTGATGCAGTAGCGCTCGCCGGTCGGCGGCGGCCCGTCGGGAAAGACGTGGCCTTGATGCGATCCGCAACGCGCGCAAACAATCTCGGTCCGAGCCATGCCGTAACTGGAGTCGCGGATGGTGCGCAGATGGTCGCCAGAGAATGGCGAAGTGAAGCTTGGCCAGCCGGTACCGCTTTCGAACTTCTGGCCGCCATGAAACAGCGGCAGCCCGCACAACCGGCAGGTGTACAGGCCGGGGCGCTTTTCATCGAGAAAGACACCGCAGAACGGCGCTTCGGTGCCGTGCTCGAGCAGGACATGGCGCTCGTCGTCGGTGAGGTCCGCTTCGAGGCTGCGCAACTGGTCCTCGGTCGGCGGGGTTAGGTCGAACTGGATTGTGGTCGCGTCGGTCATGGTGTCTCCCGGTCGCGGCCCTGCTCCCCGGCGAGCGAGTCGGTCAAGGGCGGCAATTTCACTGGGCGAGAAAGCTGGCGATGGCCTCGCCGAGTTCGGGCTTGGTCACCGAACTCATGTGGGTGCCAGGAACTTGGGCGAACCTTGCATCGGGCAGTGCTTCGGCAAGCTCGGCGGCCGAGCCATTGTCTTCATCCTCGCTGCCGCAGACGACCAGCGTCGGCATCGTGAATGCGTCGAGCCAGCCCGGTTCGATGCTGCCGAAGCTGGCAAGGACGAGGACCGCCGCCTCGCAGTCTACTTTCATGGTTTTCATGAACTGGATCGCCAGCCAGTGCGGGTCGCCGCGCGACGTCGTGTCGAAAGCGGCGATCGCGTCGCGGAAGAATTGTTGGCGCCGCTCCCAATTCTGCAAGCCGCGCAGGCCCATGCCGGCGAGCACCGCGCGACGTGGCTTGAGCCCCTCCCCAATTGCCTGGACAACGGTTCGCGCACCCAGCGAAAACCCGACAAGGTCGAAGTCGGTGAGCGCGAGCTGGGCAACAAGTTCGTTCAAGTCGCGCACCAGGATGCCGGGCGGATAGGCGGCGGCCTCATGCGGGCTGGCGCTCTGCCCGTGGGCGCGCAGGTCGGGCATGATGATTCGAAACCCATCGGCGGCGATGCGCTCGGCATGGCCGAAATTGATCCAGTTCATTTTGGCGTCTGAGAATAGCCCGTGCAGCAGGATTGTCGGGCGGCCCGTCCCGACTTCGTGCCATGCCAGCTCGACGCCGTCTGACGCGGTCCAGCGGTGGATGGCGGCGGCCGCGCTCATCCCGGGAAACTGCCGGTCGCATCGACCCATTTGTCGACCAGCTTCTGATACGTGTCGGTGCGTTGCTCGGGCAGGCCTTCGGTGTTGAGCCAGGCGCGGTGCATGCTCTCGGCGCCGAAGTGGTGCTTGGGCTTGAAGCGTGAGGGATCATCGAAGCTGGCGACGGTCAAGTCGATATTCTCGCTCTCGTCTTTGTAGGTGAACCCCAGCGACGTCCCGCATTCGCGGCAATAGGGCCGCCGAGCGATGGCCGAGCTGTCGTACCAGTCGGGCGGCGATGGCCAGTCGACGTCGGCGTCTTTCACAGTCTTGAGGGCGATCGACACCGAACCGGTGGCGCGCTGGCACATCCGGCAATGGCATAGATAGGCGTCGTCGTTCGCGACGGTCGCCGTGAACCGCACCCGGCCACAGGCGCAGCCGCCGTCCATCCGCTCGTCAGCCATTGCGTATCTCCCTTGGCCCGAGCCAATTTGCGCGGCAAAGGGGCGCCATGTCCAGTGCTCCGTCGGCCCAGGAAATCGCCCGCGATGCCCGCTGGCTGGCGCAGGCGCTCGACCCCGACACCGGGGTCGCCCGCCTGGTCGACATGACCCCCGAGGCGTATCGCGCCGCCAGCTTCCTCGACGATCGCATGCTCCAGGGGCCGGTCACGGCTTGCACGAAGCCCTTCGCCGAGGTCGCCGCGGCAATGCCGGTCGAGACCCGCAGCGATGCGCGGTGGATTTTCCACATCGGCCACGTCGGCTCGACGCTGGTCGCGCGTCTGCTCGGTGAATTGAGCGGCGTGCTGTCGATCCGTGAGCCGCGGATCTTGCGCGATATCGCGAACATGCGCGGCGAACAGCGCGCGGCAGTGCTGCCCGCAATCCAGACGCTGTTCTCGCGCACCTTTGCCGCCGAGGAGATGGCCCTGGTCAAGGCAACCAGCTTCGTCAGCGAAATCGCCGCCGAATTGGTGCCGCCGGGCGAGGCAGCGCTATTCGTGACGGTCGATGCGCGAACCTACATCGCCACCATTCTCGCCGGCCCCAACTCGCTCAAGGAATTGGCGGCGCTGGCCGAGATCCGATCGGCGCGGATGGCGGAGCGGCTCCGGGGCGTCCTGCCCGCCAGCAGTCCGGCCCAGCTCGCCGCCGCGGCCTGGGCTTGCGAAATGACATCGCTCGAGTCCGCCGCGGAAGCCATGGCGGACCGCCGCATCATGTGGAGCAACTTCGACAAGCTGCTCGAGGACATGGCGGGCGGGCTGAGCGCAATCGCCACGTTCTTTGGCATGGATGCGCCGCCCGAGCGGGTCGGGGAAATCGCCGGCGGGCCATTGATGGCGCGTTATTCCAAGGCGCTCGA
>JBDSXT010000079.1:0-6907 GCA_039925985.1 Sphingomicrobium sp. | reverse complement strand
TCGCTGGGCTGGAGCGTCTGATCGCCGCGGAGCGCGAGGCGCAGATTGAACCCGCCGCGCTACGGCGCTTCTCGGCGCTGCTGCCGCCGCATCCAATTGTGGCGGTAAAGATGGCGGCGCGGCTCAAGCTTTCAAACAAGGCCCGCAAGCGGCTCGCCTGCGCGGTCGAGCGCCAGCTCGACAGCAATCCCCAGGCGCTCGCCTATCGCATTGGCACCGAGTGCGCGGTTGACCGGTTACTGGTCGCCGGCGAACCCGCTAGGGCAGCTTCGGCCATCCACTGGCGGATTCCGAGTCTGCCCCTCGGCGGCGGCACGCTGATTTCACGCGGTGTTCCCGAGGGCCCGATCGTCGCCCGAACATTGCGTAACATCGAGGACAATTGGGTCGACGCCGGCTTCCCTACCGGGGAGGCGTTCGAGCGCATCGTCACCGACGCCCTCGCGACCGCCTCAAAAAGCTAGGCGCGCTGGACGCGGGTGTCGTTGCCAGTGATCGTCCGGAACAGCGGAAACAGCTGCACCAGCGCCGAGACTCCAACGAGAACGTAAACGATCCGAGACAAGGGTGACATGTCGCCGAACAGTGCCGCGACCAGGTCGAAATCGAACAGGCCGACAAGCAGCCAGTTGAGGCCGCCGACGATAAGCAGCAACAGGGTGATGGAATGAATGGCACGCATCGGGACGCTCCTGACCTTGGGGGGCGCCGGCCGCGCGCGGAGGGGGAGGGAACGGCGGCCGGCTATCAGCCTTCACCAGGCTCGTGCCGCCACCGCTGCCATACGGGCTTTGGACTACCTACAGCCCCGCCTCGACCGCGATTCGGATCGCTTCCCCGGTCGTGCTGACGCCGATCCGCTCCAGCACCAGCGCGCGGTGCATTTTCACGGTTTTCTCGGCGATTCCGAGACGGTGCGCGATCTGCTTATTCAGCAACCCCCTGGCAACTAGCTCAAGGACCTGGCGCTGGCGTTCCGACAAGGTCTTGACGAGCGCGGCGGCATGCGAGCGGCGGCTCGAAAACAGTTCCGACGGAGAGTCACCGAGATCGACTTGCGAGCCCAGGAACCAGGCAATCTCGCCGTCCGCGTCGAACAAGGGCGTGACCATGACGCCGTTGCGGAACGGCTTGCCGTCCTTGCGATAATTGAGAATGTCGACCAGCACCGGGCGCCGGGCATGGACCGCACTGCGGATCTGCTCGGTCAGCCACGGCTCGGTCGCGGGACCGGCCAAAAAGCGGCAGTTGCGACCAAGGATTTCGGCTTGCTCGTAGCCGGTCAGCGCGCAGAATGCAGGATTGGCAAGTTCGATCGGATTGTCGGCATGGCGCGGGTTGGTAATCACGCCGGCGATCGGGCTCGTGGCGATCGTCGCCGCCAGTCCTTCGTCACCGAACAAGCCCGCCATGTGGCGACCTTAGGCTAACGCCTCCGTGACCGCCAATATTCCAGCGCTGCATCGGGCTCGAGCGGCTTGGCGAAATAATAGCCCTGGCCGCTCGCGCAGCCGAGTGCCGCCAGAGTCGTCGCTAGTTCAACCGTCTCGATTCCCTCGGCAGTGGTCGACATGCCAAGCGCTTCGGCGAGACTCAACACGGCCCGGACGATCGCCACGCTGTCGGGGTCGACCATCATCCCGGAAACAAAGCTGCGATCGATCTTCAGCGTATCGATTGGCAATCGCTGGAGAAAGGCTAGGCTCGAATAGCCGGTGCCGAAATCGTCCATTGAAACCGTGCAATCGAGCGCCTTCAGGGCATCGAACGCTCGAGTCGCACGGGCCGGATCCTGGACGATCGAACTTTCCGTCAGCTCTAGCGTCAGCCGGTCGCCGGTGAGTCCGCTCGACTTCAATGCGCTCGACACCACCGCCGCAACGTCGTCGCGAGCGACCTGAATCGCCGACAGGTTCACCGCGACATAAAGCGGCAATTTTTGGCCAGCTGCTCGGTCCCAACCGGCCAACGTCTGGGTCGCCCGGTCCATTGCCCAGCGGCCCAGAGTCAGGATGAGGCCGCTCTCCTCGGCCACCGGAATGAACTCGGTGGGACTAATCTCGCCGCGTTCCTCGTGAGTCCAGCGAGCCAGAGCCTCAAACCCCGCAACCTCGCCCGATTTGAGATCGATCAGCGGCTGATAAAACAGCTTCATCTGATCTTTTTCAAGCGCGCGACGAAGCTCGGTTTCGATCGAGAAGCGGCGCCGCGCGAGGCTGGCTTCCCTGGGCTCGTAGACCTGGGGCTTGCCGGCCTGCTTGGCCTGCTTGACCGCGAACTGGGCGTTGCGAAACAACTCCTCGGGGTCTTGGCGCGCGTCCATCAGCGCCACGCCGATCGCGCATTCGATGCGGATCTCGAGGTCGGACAGCCGGAAGGGCGTCGTCATCACTTGCTGGATTCGCTCGGCCGCCTTCAATGCGTCCTCGACGCCGCGGCGCAGCGATACCAGAACGCCGAACTCATTGCCGCCGGTGCGGGCCAGGATGTCGCCGCCCCGCAACGCCAAGATCAATCGCCGGGCGAAGGTGATCAGCAACTCGTCCCCGGCGAGGCCGCCCATCGACTCATTGATTCGACTGAAGCGAAGCATGTCGACCACGAGGACTGCATGCTCCAGGTCGCGCGACACCTTTTCGCCGGCCGTTTCAATCGCTTCGGCAAAGGCCAGCCGGTTGGGCAAACCGGTCAGGCTGTCGCGCAGCATCTCTGCCCGGAGCGAACGCTCGGCCTGGACCTCCACGGTGCGGTCGACAACACTCAGCAGGCAGCGCGGAGCGGCGCCAGAGCGCGGCAGCGGGGCCAGCTTGGTTCTAAAGTAATGCGCGGCGACGCCATCGCCGTCGCGAAACTCAAGCTCGCCGCTAACGTCCGTGCCGGCGAAGAAATTCTTCACCAGTTCGGCGATTGGGCCTTGCTTCAGGCAATCGTCCTGATCCCACTCGAGCGCACTGCAGAGCGATTCAACGACAATCTCGCGGAAGCGTGAATTGTGCGCCAACACGTGGACGCTGCCGTCATCATGCTGGGTAACCACGGCAGCAGCGATCGGCAGCGCATCAAGCAATGCCGCATCATCCGCCGTCGCCAGGTGCGGTTGAACATCGGACTTGGTCCTCCGCCGATGCCCTGAGGGTCCCGGCAGCCGGTTTGCTGCAGCCTGCATGCCGTCTGCACTAGGGAGTTGAGGTTAATACCGCGTATAATTCGAGGAGGTAGTCGGCTATGGTAACGCAGCGCAGAATCAGCCGAAGCGATTACTCCTCGGGAAGCCCAGCGGTGGCATCCGTCCAGCCGCGCCGCGCCCCGCGCGCCAGGGCGTCAGGTCGACCTCGGTGCGGGTTCGGCCGCTTTCGCCGCCCAACGCCCAGCTGAGGCCATCCGCGAAGCGAAAAGTGACCGCATCGGCGAGCCCGCCATCGCGGTAGCGCTGCAACGTCACCCCCTGCCCCCGGCCAAGTTCGGGAAGCTCAGCCAACGGGAACACCAACATCTTTCGGTTCTCGCCAATCACCGCGACGGTATCCGCGCCTTCAGCGATTTCGCTCACCACTGCGACCTTGGCGCCAGTGCGCAGATTGACCAGTTGCTTGCCCTTGCGGGTCTCGGCGAGCGTCGCTTCGCCCGGAGTCACGAACCCGCGCCCGTCGGACGACGCCACTAGCAGCTTCGCCCCGGGCCGAGCGGCCATGAACGCCGTAATCCCGACTTCGGCTTCGAGGTCGATCAGCAAGCGCACCGGCTCGCCGAACCCGCGGCCACCCGGCAGCTTGTCGCCGGCCAGCGTGTAAACCCGGCCATTGTCGGCGAACAACGCCAGCCGGTCAGTGGTCTGCGCGTGAAAATCCCGGAATGGCCCGTCACCCTCGCGCCATTTGAGCGCGTCCACCTCTTCTTTCGCAAGATGGCCGCGCATCGCCCGGATCCATCCGCGCTGCGAAAGCAGGACGGTGATCGGCTCCTTTTCGATCATTGCCGACCAATCGATCTCGCGGGTCGCGCTGGCTTCCTCGAGCCGGGTACGCCGATCATCCGCGAAGCGCTCGCGAACCGCCGCCAGATCCTTTTTCAAGCGATTACGCTGTTTGATGGGACTTGCGACCAAAGCGGCTAGCTCATCGCGCTCCTTGGCCAGAGAAGCGCGTTCCTTGGCGATCTGCATCTCTTCCAGCCGCCGCAACTGCCGCAAGCGCATGTTGAGGATGGCTTCAGCCTGGCGGTCGTTGAGCCCGAACTCGGCGATCAGCACCGGTTTGGGCTCGTCCTCGGTGCGGATAATCGCAATCACCCGGTCAAGGTTGAGGAAGGCGATGAGGAAACCGTCGAGCAGCTCGAGCCGCTCGTCGATCTTGCCGATCCGGGTGTTCGAGCGGTTGAGCAGCACTTCGATCTGGAACGCCAGCCACGCCGTCAATGCTTGCTTTAGGCTCATCACCCCGGGGCGTCGCTCGGCGTCGAGCACGTTCAAATTGAGCGGAAAGCGGATTTCGAGGTCGGTCAGCCGGAACAGGCTCTCGAGAAGCAAGTGCGAATCGACCGTTCGCGAACGAGGCTCGAGCACCAGCCGAACCGCCTCGTCGCTCTCGTCGCGCACGTCCGCGAGGATCGGCAGTTTCTTGTCTGCGATGAGCGCGGCAATCTGCTCGATCAGGCGGCTCTTCTGGACCCCGTATGGCATTTCGCTGACCAGCAGATGCCAGCCGCCGCCCTTCTCGCGCTCCACCGAGATCGACGCGCGCAAACGGAAGCTGCCGCGGCCCGTCGCATAGGCGGCGGCGATGCTCTCGCGGCCGTCGACCAGCACCCCGCCCGTCGGAAAGTCGGGTCCGCGGACGAATTCCATCAGTGCCAGGTCATCGGTCTTGGGATTGTCGATCAGTTGCGCTGCGGCGTCGATCAGCTCGGCGACATTATGCGGTGGGATCGATGTCGCCATCCCGACCGCGATCCCGCTGGCCCCGTTAGCGAGCAGATTGGGGAACAGCCCGGGGAAGACCTCGGGTTCTTCCTCTTCACCGTTATACGTCGGCTTGAAGCCGACTGTGCCCTCGTCGAGCCCGGCCAGCAACTGGCTGGCGACTGCGGTCAGCCGCGCTTCGGTATAGCGGTAGGCGGCTGCGTTATCGCCGTCGATGTTGCCGAAATTGCCCTGGCCGTCGACCAACGGGTAGCGAAGAGCAAAATCCTGCGCCAACCGGACCATCGCGTCGTAGACGCTCTGGTCCCCATGCGGATGGTATTTGCCGATGACGTCGCCCACCACGCGCGCGCTTTTCTTGAATGCCGCCGTCGGGTCGAGCCGGAGCAGCCGCATCGCCCACAACAGCCGCCGATGGACTGGCTTCAGTCCGTCGCGGACATCCGGCAACGACCGGGCGGTGATCGTCGAGAGCGCATAAACCAAATAGCGCTCGGACAGTGCGGCGCCGAACGGCACATCGATTTCGGACTCTGCGGTGGGTTGCATGTCGCCGCCCTAGCAATCGCGCCGCAGCTGCGAAAGCGCTGCGTCCCGGCAAATACGAGCTATTTCGCGCGGTGCGTGTAATCCTTCATGTGCCTCTGGCCGCGCGCCTTCATCGTTCCTTCGAGGAGCCGCTGGGAGGTTTCCTCGGCGGCTTCCGGGGTCAGGGCGATGTCGACACCATCCGGTCCATCGACCAGAACTTCGCCGTCCCTGGCGGTCACGGAACTTGGCTCGTGATAGATTTTCTTGTGCGTCATCTGATCGTAACGGTCGAATCTGGATCGCGTTGCATCCACCCGCATTCACCGTATCCGCGCTAAAGCCAAGCATTCTCGTGCCAACTTATCCCTGAACATTTCAAGTAATGCCCATGAAAATCATCGGATTGGCCGCGTGATTCCAGCTACTACATGAACATCCGACCGTCATTGCATTCATACCCGATGCATCCTCGAGGCCATAAATGCGTTGTTATTAAAGAGACCGACTGCTTCAGGCGGTTTATCAAGGAATTTACTATGACAGTTTTCAGGAAAATGTTGATTGGTTCGGCTGGCCTTGCCATGGTCGCGGGTGCCGCAGCTCCCGCCGCCGCGCAATATGCGCCGAATTACGGCTACAATAACAACAACCAGTCGACGATCGGCGCGGTGATCAATTCGGTGCTCGGTGGCGGTCGATACGGCGCCTACGGGCAGGGCAACGATCGCGTCGCCGTTGACCAGTGCGCTCGTGCCGCCGAAGCGCAGACGAGCCGCACATATCGTAATACGGTGGGTGGCTATGCCCAGGGCAATCCTTATCCGGGCCAGTACAACCCAAACTATAACGCGCAGAGCTACGGTTATAACAACGCCAATCAGGCTCGCGTCGTCGGGATTACTGGCGTCGAGCGCCGCTCTAACGGCCTCAAAGTGTCGGGCGTGATCAATTCCGGCATGCACAGTGGCTATGGCGGTCAGGCGTATGGCTACGGCAACCAGGGTTATCCCAACCAGGGCTACGGCAACCAAGGCTACGATCCGCGCTACGGAAACCAGGGTTACCCGAACCAGGGTTATCCGAACCAGGGCTATGGCAATCAGGCCTATGGCAACAACGCCCAATTCGCCGATCTTCGCTTCAGTTGCCGGGTCGACTACCGCGGCTATGTTTCGAACATCAATATTCGGCGTAACGACGCTGCGGTTCGCGGCTACTAAGTCGGACTAATCCCGTCAGGGACAGAGTGCGCGCGGTCGGTGACGGTCGCGCGCATTTTTGTATACGCAGTTCGCGAAACCCCTCGTAGGCACAACATAACAGCTACTCTGTTGGTTGTTCTTGGAATGACCGGAGAGGGTAGCGTCAGCTAGGGGTTGGGTTCGCTCGATTCCCCGTCATAGGCTTGGGTGATGGCGACTAGCAGCCATTCCCGGAAGCGCTTGACCTTGGGCACCA
>JBDSXT010000078.1:0-5247 GCA_039925985.1 Sphingomicrobium sp. | reverse complement strand
GACAGCAGGTCAAAGTCGAAATTCTGTTCAACGATACCGATGCCGCGACCGGTCAGCGAGACGGTCGCCGGCTCGATTTGCGCCGAGACGTCGCGGAATTCCTGTCGGCTGCGGCCGGCCGGAAGGTCGAGCTGGCGCTTATCTTCGATCAGCGCGCGATTGTTGTTGTAGATGGTTACCGAGACATCGCCTTGCGCGGTTTGCGAAGGCGCCGGCACTAGCGGCTGGGCGCCAAGCGGCGCCGCCACGGCAATCGCCGAGCACAATAGAATCAAGGCACGCATGCACACCCTCCCCAGCCTTAGAGCCGGTGAGGGTGGCGATTAATAGCTGAACGTCAACTGGCTGAATTCAGCCGGTCAGGCGGCGGGAGTGGCGTCCGTATCACCGGCCGCGGGGCGCGGCTTGCGAACTGCCCGGCGCTTCGGCGGCGGAGCATCCTCAGCCATATCCGATCCAGCAGTCTCGACGCGGCCGATCGCCGGCGGCAGCGCGTCGAAGGCGATGCTTTCGGGATTGGCGGCAAGCGGCGCACTGCCGCTTCGGTCGCCGGAGTCCTGTCCATTGCCCTCGTCGCGCGCATAGCGCGGCCGGCGCTGGCTTCGCTCCGCAGGGGCTGGCCGGTCGGGCTGCTCGTTGCGTTCTGGCCGATCGTTGCGTTCCGGGCGCGCGATGCGCTCTGGGCGGTCATTGCGCTCAAACCGGTCGCGGGACTGGGGCTCTGGGCGGTCGCGTTCGTAGCGATCGTTGCGCTGGGGGCGATCATCGTCGCCGCCGTCGTCGTCCTGCGAACCCTGATCGTCGCCAGGGTCCATCTGCTCGTCGTCGCCATCCTCGTCATCCCCGTCGCCACGTTGGCGGCGCTGCTCGTCGAAGCGAGCCCGGCTCTCACCAAGGATGCGATAGTAATGGTCGGCGAACTGCAGATAATATTCGGTCTGGACGCGATCGCCACCAAGCTGCGCGTCACGAGCCATGCTCTTGTACTTTTCCAAGAGTTGCGCGGCGTTACCCCGTTGCCGATTGTCCTGGCGATTGCCGTCCGGCCGTCCACCGATATTTTGGGGGCGTTGACCCCCGCGGCCGCGACGGCGGCCACCCTGTTGTCGATTATTGATCAAATGAGACTTCCCTCAAGTAGAAGCTAACCCCTTCGCTTCGGACAGTCAGAGCGGCCCTGTCCTGATGCAGGAGGGGTCCGGCTCTGACCCTTTCGTTCCGGTCTTGCGCCGAATGCGCCAAGCGAACGGCCGAAATGCGTCGGGGGTGGAGACGGGCTGCGCTCAGCTTGTTCAATGGAGCGGGCCCGACCCTAACCAATGATGTAGTGGCGCAATGGTGCATTGCCAAGCGATTTCGTTCAACCCCCTGTTATCGCAAGACAGGTTAGCAAGCGGTTATCAAAATCGCGCGCGGGCGGCCGGCGAAGTCGCGCGCCAGACTGGCGCTCAGTCCGCCGCCCGCAAGCAAGGCCGCAGCGGGCACGGCCTGGTCATAACCGATCTCGACTGCCGCAATGCCGCCCGGTTCGAGCAAGCGCGGCAATTGCGGCGCGAGCGCTCGCAAGGCGTCGAGACCGTCGTCGCCGGCGAACAGGGCTTGGTGCGGCTCATACTCGGCCACGCCTGGTCCGAGCGGCGCGGCGGTCGCGACGTAGGGCGGATTGCACAGGATCAGGTCGAAGCGATCGCTGATCCCGTCGGCCCAATCGCCGAGGCGAAAGTTGGCGCGGTCCGCATGGCCGAGGCGGACCGCGTTGCGCTGTGCAACGGCGAGCGCCGCCGAGGAATTGTCGATGCCGATGCCGGTGGCGGCCGGCCATTGGTCGAGCGCGGCGAGGAGCAGCGCGCCCGAGCCGGTGCCGAGATCGAGGATACGCTTTGGTCCCGCAGTCTCCCGGAAATGGGCGACGGCCGCGTCGAGCAGCGTCTCGCTGTCGGGGCGCGGGATCAGCACGTCCGGAGTGACTTCGAGCTCGATCGTCCAGAAGGCGCGGGTGCCGACGATGTAGGCGATCGGTTCGCCGGCCAGGCGCCGCGCGAGCAATGCTTCGAACTCAGCAGGCGTGGCGGTGGGAGGTGCCAGGAGAAGCTGTTCGCGTTTTACGCCAAGCGCGTGCGCAAGCAGCAATTCGACGTCGAGCAACGGCGTATCGGACACTGGCGCGAGCTGTCGCGCCGCGTCCGTCAGTGGGTTCACGCCTCGTCGAGGCCGGCGAGGCGCTCGGCTTCGTCCTCGGAGACCAGCGCTTCGATCAGCTCGGTGAGGCCCGGGCCTTCGAGAATCGCGTCGAGCTTGTGCAGGGTCAAATTGATACGGTGATCGGTGACTCGCCCTTGCGGAAAATTGTAGGTGCGAATGCGCTCCGAGCGGTCGCCCGAGCCGACCATGGATTTGCGCGTCCCGGCGCGCTCGTCTGCGAGGCGGCTGCGCTCCAGTTCGTAGAGCCGCGTGCGCAGCACCTTCAATGCCTTGGCCTTGTTCTTGTGCTGCGATTTCTCATCTTGCTGGATGACCACGAGCCCGGTCGGCAAGTGGGTGATCCGGACGGCGCTGTCGGTGGTGTTGACCGACTGACCGCCGGGGCCGGACGAACGGTAGACGTCGATGCGCAAATCGTTGTCGTTGATCTGGACGTCGACATCCTCGGCCTCGGGCAGCACCGCGACGGTCGCGGCCGAAGTGTGGATGCGGCCGCCGCTTTCGGTTGCCGGCACGCGCTGGACGCGGTGAACGCCGCTTTCGAATTTCAATTTGGCGAACACGCCCGAACCCGCGATCGAGGCGATTGCTTCCTTGTAGCCGCCGACGTCGGACGCGCTGGCCGAGATCAGTTCGAAGCGCCAGCCGCTCTCCTCGGCGAAGCGCTGGTACATGCGCAGCAAGTCGCCGGCGAATAGCGCCGCCTCGTCGCCGCCGGTGCCGGCCCGCACTTCTAGCATCGCGGCGCGGTCGTCGGCGGCGTCGCGCGGCAGCAGGTGAACCGCGAGCGCGCGCTCGGCCTCGGGCAGGCGGATGCGGATGTCGGCGGCCTCGAGCTCGGCCATTTCGCGCAATTCAGCCTCGGCGGTCTGGTCGGCGGCGAGGTTGGTCAGCACCTCGAGTTCGGCGCGCAGCCGGCGGACTTCGCGGGCGGCGTCGGCAACCGGTTCTAGCGCCGAATATTCCTTGGACAGGCGCACGAAATCATCGCGCCCGAGGTCCTCCGCCGCCATCGCCGCGGACAGCTCATGCTTGCGCGATTCGATCGACGCGATCCGTTCGGGGGAGATCGTGGTCATTTGCGAATGATCTCGACCAACTCAGCGAGGGTTACGTCGCGCTGCTCTTGGGTCGCCAAATTCTTCAAACCGACAGTGAATTCCTCGCCTTCAAGCTCGAACTGCACGAACGCAGCCCACTTCGCGCCGGTGGCGACCGCCCTCTGCATGCGCTTTTTCGGATTTCCAGTGTCGATCCGCACCGTCGCAATTCCCGCGCCTCGCGTCGCTGATGCCACCTTGTGCGCGCGCAACTCGCCTGCGTCACCGCCAACTACGATCGCCAGCTCCGGTACTTCCGGCGCGCCGGCGTCGATCATCATCGCCAGGCGCTCGATCCCGGCCGCCCAGCCGACCGCGGGGGTGGGTGGTCCGCCGAGCGCTTCGATCAGCCCGTCGTAGCGGCCGCCGGCGATCACCGTGCCTTGCGATCCCAGGCGGTCGGTAACGAATTCGAATGCGGTATGGCGATAGTAATCGAGGCCGCGCACGAGGCCCGGGCTGCGCTTCCAGGAAACGCCGGCGGCATCCAATCCGGCGGTGACCGCCGCGAAGAAATCCGCCGCCTCAGGCGTCAAATAATCGTCGATGCCGGGCGCCGACGCGGCCAGTGCGCGATCGTTCGGGTCCTTGCTGTCGAGGATGCGGAGCGGGTTGCGATCGAGACGGGCGACGCTGTCTTCGGACAGGCCGGAGCGATGGGCGCTGAAATATTCGACCAATGCAGTGCGCCACGCATCGCGCGTCTCGGGGTCGCCGAGCGTGTTCAATTCGAGCGTAACTCCGCCGGAAATTCCGAGTTCGTGCAGCAGCTGATCGCCGAAACACAGAATCTCGACGTCGGCGGCGGCTTCAGCAGCGCCGATGATTTCGGCGTCGAGCTGGTGGAACTGCCTGAAGCGGCCTTTCTGCGGGCGCTCGTAGCGGAAGGCAGGGCCATGCGTGGCGATCTTGAGCGGCACATGCTGCTGCCAGCCTTCCGAGAGAAAGGCTCGGCAGATCCCGGCGGTGAATTCGGGGCGAAGCGTGATCGAATCGCCGCCGCGATCCAGAAACGAGTACATTTCCTTGGAGACGATGTCGGTCGTTTCGCCGATCGACCGGGCGAACACTTCGTTCGGTTCGATGATCGGAACCTCGACCCGCTTGAAGCCGAACAGGCGGCGGACGCGGTCGAACGCGGCCACCACCGCGGCCAGGCGGTCGGCGTCCTCACCCAACAGGCTTTGCGTCCCCCGAACCGGCTGAAGCGTCGTCATTGCCCGGCGCTAAAGCACATTATCGCGCTTTGCGGAAAGGCTTAGCTTCCCGGTGGCGGCGGGGTTTGCCGGCGGAATGAGCCTGGCGGCGGCGAGAACAGCTTGCGGATCGACAGGCTAACCGTGCGGCCGAGCGGGTCGAGCAGATCGGGCTGGTAGCTGTTCGGAACCAGGCCCGCGGCATCGCGAACCCTGGGCTTGGCGTCGAACATGTTCTGGAGCTCGAGCCGGACCTGGGTCCCGCGCAGCCACGGATGCTTGGCGACGAGGTCGAACCGCTCGCCGGGATTGGCGAACAGCCGGAGGTCGAACGTCGCCAGCGGCGAGAAACGCAGGCTGCCGGCGGTCGCGCTGTCGACTTGGGTGCCGCTTCGCCAATTGGCCGAAAGACGCGCGCCGAGGCCGTTATTGGCATAGCCGGCCTGCGCTTCGACTTCGTGGCGCGGACGTCCGCCGGACGACCCCAAGGCGTCGCCGTGGAGATAATCGAGCTCGGGCACGCCCGGGCGCACGGTGACGCGGTCGGTCAGGTTGATGGTTTGGGTCACAGACAGGGTCAGCCGTCCGCCCTGGCGTCCGCCACCGAAGCCTCCTCCGCCACCACCGAAGCCACGACCGCCACGATCACCGCCGAATCCGCGATCGCCGCGGTCTCCGCCTTCGGGCGGTGGGCCACCAGCGGCTGCTCGGAGCGCTCGAAACTGGTCGATCACCGCCTGCGATGGCCG
>JBDSXT010000077.1:0-10322 GCA_039925985.1 Sphingomicrobium sp. | reverse complement strand
CATGTCGTTGCCCATCGGCATGCCGTAAAGCCGGTAGTGAGTCATCTCTCCCATCAGGAACATCGGCAGGTGTAGCAGCACGCCCGCCGTGACCAGCACCACCCCGAGCATGAAGACCCAGGGTCCTCTGCGGTCGGAGAAGATGCTCGTACTCAACATGTTGGTCCCCCCGGACGAATTGCGGCGAGCGAGAGCGCTCCTTGTTGCTCTCGCAATAGCCAGATCAAATCTGCACGCAAAGCCTTGGGGGGGGTGTCATATTGTCGCTGCTGGTTGCTGGCGCCGCACCCCTTCATCGGCTAGCCACCGCGACCAATGGCCAAAATCTCCGTACTTGTTACCGGCGGGGCCGGCTATATCGGCAGTCAGGCCGTGCTGGCGCTGCGCGATGGCGGCTGGCCGGTGGCGGTGATCGACGATTTGTCCAACGGCACGCGCGACGTCGTCCCAGCCGATGTCCCGTTTTTCGAAGGCTCGATCGCCGATCGCGATCGGCTTGGCCAAATCTTCGCCGAGCAGCGGATCGGCGCGATCCTTCACTTCGCGGGGTCGATCATCGTCCCGGAATCGGTCGTCAAGCCGCTCGATTATTACGCCAACAACACGCTTGCCAGCCATGCGCTCATTACCTCGGCGGTCGCGGCGGGCGTGCCGCACATCGTCTTCTCCTCGACTGCAGCGGTCTATGGCGAACCCGAGCGCGTGCCGATCGAGGAGGGTGATGCCAAGCAACCGATCAACCCCTACGGTGCATCGAAGCTGATGACCGAGCGGATGCTCGCCGACGCGGCTGCCGCTTATCCGTTCAACTATGCCGCGCTGCGCTATTTCAACGTCGCCGGCGCCGACCCGAACATGCGGGCTGGACAGATCGGCAAGGGTTCGACGCATCTCATCAAGGTCGCCGTCGAAGCCGCCGTCGGCAAACGCGACCATGTCGACGTGTTCGGCACCGATTATGCGACGCCCGACGGCAGCTGCGTGCGCGATTATGTGCATGTTAGCGATCTTGCCGATGCGCATGTCGCCGCGCTCGCGCGGTTGATCGAACGTCCCAACGACAACCTCATCATGAACTGCGGTTACGGCAAGGGTCTGTCGGTGCTCGAAGTACTCGACGCTCTGGATCGGATCGCGGGGGAGCTTGTTCCGCGCGTGATCGGGCCGCGGCGGGCTGGCGATCCACCGTTGCTGGTAGCGTCGAATCGCGCGCTGGTCGCGGCGCTCGGCTGGCAACCTCGCTTCGCCGACATCGACACCATCATCACCCATGCTTTGGCCTGGGAACGCAAATTGCAGGAACAGGCCGCCGCATGAACCTGCGCCGCATGACGGCCGCGATACTGTCCGGATTATCGCTAGTCGCAGCAAGCGCGCCGGTCGCTGACCGGACGGCGGCGGACCGTATCCAAGCCCACGTGCAGTATCTCGCCAGCGACCAGCTCCAAGGCCGCGACACCGGTTCGCCCGGCCACGCACTCGCCGCCCAATATGTCGCGTCGCAGTTCGCCAGCATGGGCCTCAAGCCGGGCGTCCCGGGCGGCAGCTGGCTCCTTCCGGTGCCGCTGCGACGCGCCAGCCACGCCACTCCGCAACAGGTGACGCTGCTTATTGGCGGCAAGGCTCGGCTGCTCAACAACGTCGACGTTGGGCTGCGGCCAAGTCTGACGGCAAAGCAGAGGTCGATCGACGCCGGGCTGGTATTCGTCGGTCACGGCATCGCCGCCCCGCGTCTGGGCATCGACGAATATGCCGGGCTCGACGTCAAGGGCAAGATCGTGGTCGTGCTGGCCGGAACGCCGTCCGGACTGCCGTCCGAAGTTGCCGCGCACCTCGACCTCAGCAAGGATCAGGTCGCCGCCGCCAAGGGTGCTATTGGCATCGCCGAACTGACCTTCGGTGAGGCGTCCGGCTATAACCCGGCGCCAGGCATTTCTAGGCCTGTCTTGGACTGGGTCGATGCGACTGGCGCCGCCGGCAAAGCCGGGGCGATCGGCTCGGTGCTGAAGTTTTCGCCGAGCCTCAGCCGGCAAATCTTCCAGGGAGCCCCGCAGTCGCTCGGCCAGGTCGGGTCCGCCACCGATCGAGCGATCGTCGGCTTTCCACTGCGCGCGCGAATGTCGATCGTCGCGACCAGCAGCTGGCAAGACTTTTCCAGTCCCGAGGTAATTGGGATGCTGCCCGGCGGCGATCCGCGGCTGGCGGGCGAATATGTCGTGCTGATGGCGCATCTCGACCATCTCGGCGTCAAGATGGTCGCACGGCCCGGAGAAGATGCGATTTACAATGGGGCGCTCGACAATGCGGCGGGCGTGGCGACGATGATTGAGGCGGCCCGGAGCTTCGCTACATCGGCCAAGCCGACGCGGCGCTCGGTCTTGTTCATCGCCAACACGGGAGAGGAGGCTGGCTTGCTGGGCGCCGATTATTTCGTATCGCATCCGACAGTAAGGCTCACCCAGATTGTGGCGGTGGTCAATCTTGATATGCCGTTGCTGCTCTATGATTTCACCGACGTGATTGCGTTCGGCGCCGATCATTCGACGATTGGTCGAACGGTTGTCGATGCCGGCCGCGAAATGGGCATCG
The DNA here is from genome assembly GCA_039925985.1 of Sphingomicrobium sp. Lineage (GTDB taxonomy): Bacteria > Pseudomonadota > Alphaproteobacteria > Sphingomonadales > Sphingomonadaceae > Sphingomicrobium. The sequence goes on along the minus strand of JBDSXT010000077.1, from coordinate 7,733 downwards.
CGGTGTCACCGGATCCAAGGCCGCAGGAGCGGCTGTTCGTTCGCTCGGATCATTACCGCCTGGTTGAGCGCGGCATTCCCTCGGTGTTCCTGATGACCGGCTACGCCAATGGTGGGCGCGCCGCCTGGGCGCGGTATCTGACATTTTACTATCATCAACCCAACGATGATCTGGCCCAGCCGATCCGCTGGGCGGTCGGGGCCCGGTTTGCGGAGCTCAATTACCGGATTGCCCGGTCGCTGGCCAATGCCGAGCAACGCCCCTTGTGGTACGAGAATGACTTTTTCGGCGACAGTTTCGCCCCAGCCCAGCCACGTGCCCGGCGCTAGGCCGCGCGGATCGCCCGATCCTTGACTTCAAACGGCCTCCACCGTAGGGGCGGCGTCGGTCTCACAACCTTCCGACAATCCCGATTGACTGAAACGAGCAGGCGCCCGGCCATGAAGATTCGCAATAGCTTGAAGTCGCTCAAGGCGCGACACCGCGACTGCCGGGTGATTCGCCGCCGTGGACGGACCTATGTCATCAACAAGACCAATCGCCGCTTCAAGGCTCGTCAAGGCTAAGCTCCGGGGATCTGAGCCGCCTGCGCTGCCAGGGCCAAATGCCTTCTGATATCGACGTTTCATCGCTCGTCAGCTTCGGTTCACCTCTGCAATGATAGAGGGGGCGATGAGGAGTAGTGCAATGATTCGCATTTCGAAGACCGTGGCGCTGTTCGGCGGAATCGCCGTGGTCGCTGCCGTCGGTTTTGCGAGCGCCGCGGCCGCTCAGGCGAACCAGACGGCGCAGGCGACCCCCAAAAACTGGAACTACGAGATCAAGGACGGCAAGCGCGTCCCCAAAGGCGAACGAGTCATCAACGCCGACGGCAGTTGGCGCGAGGAATCGCGCCAGGGAAGTTGCGTTACGATCAAGGAAAAGTCAGCGTCAGGCGAATATAAAGAGACGCGCCGCTGCGACTGAACGCGCGGAACCGCTCAATCAACTCTTTTTGATGACGCAGGCTGGCATGCCGAACTGCGCGACGTCCTTGCAATCGCGGACCTGAACGCTGCCATCCGGACCTGCAAACAAGGCCCAGTCGCGCCCCGGGCCCTTGTCGGCGCTGCAATGCGCGGTCCACATATCGAGATTCTTGTAGGTCGTCACGAAGCCGGAAGTCTCGACCCGCTTGCACGCATAACCTGAATCGAAAAGCGAGCGCTTGAGGGCGATCGCGCGGCTCATATCATCGAGCTTGTGCAGCTGATCCTGGACCTGGCTGCGGACGACAATGGGCTGCCTGGGCTGGGTCGGCTGCGACTGGCCGCAGGCGGCGGTGAGCAGCACTGCGCCCTGGAAGAATGGCCTGGCGTTCATAAGCTCGCTCCTTTGCGCAACTCAACGCGGCACCCGCGCGAAAGCTTCGCGTCAGCTTATGTAGCGGATTTCCACCTTCCCGGCGACTTCGATGGCGGTCTTGACCGCCTCGGCAATCGATCCGCCGCGGGCGAGCGCGACGCCCATGCGCCGGTTCTTGAGCGTGCTGGGCTTCGCGAACAGGCGGATATCAACCTGCTTGCCGGGGCTGCCCAGCGCCAGAGCCTCGGCGACGCCCTCGAAGCCGAAACAATCGCTGGCGTTGCTGGCGAGAATCACTGCCGACGCCGACGGCCCGGCAAATTCAATCGCCGGGATCGGCAGTCCGAGGATTGCCCGCAAATGCAGTTCGAACTCGTTGGGCGATTGCGAAATCAAGGTAACCATGCCCGTGTCGTGCGGGCGCGGGCTGAGCTCCGAGAAGATTGCCTCGTCGCCGCGGATGAAGAATTCCACGCCGAAAATGCCAAATCCGCCGAGCGCCTCCACCACTTTGCGCGCTTGGTCGTGGGCGGACTGGAGGGCGGCCCCGGGCAAAGCGGCGGGCTGCCAGCTCTCGCGATAGTCGCCGGCTTCCTGCCGATGGCCGACCGGTTCACAGAAAATGATCGCGCTGCGCGTCGCTACCGTCAGCAGCGTGATCTCGCTGTCGAACGCGACGAATTCCTCGACGATGACCTGCGGCCGATCGCCGCGCATCTTGGCGACTGCATAATCGTAGGCGGCACCGACTTCTTCCGCCGAGCGGGCGGTGCTTTGGCCTTTGCCCGAGCTCGACATCACCGGCTTGATCACACACGGCAGGCCGACCGCTTCGGCTGCCGCTAGCGCTGCGTCGCGACTCTCGGCGAAGCGATATCTTGAGGTCAACAAGCCAAGCTCACGGGCGGCGAATTCGCGGATGCCATCGCGGTTCATGGTCAGCTGGACCGCCTTCGCCGACGGAGCCACGCGCCAGCCTTCGCGCTCCAACTCCGCCAGCGCCGCAGTGTCGATCGCCTCGATTTCAGGGATGATGATGTCGGGCCGGTGCTTTTCCACCGCGGACCGTAGCGCCGCCCCGTCAAGCATCGAAAACACCTCGAAAGCGTCGGAGCATTGCATCGCCGGGGCATGCGCATAGCGGTCGCAGGCGATCACGCGGCAGCCGAGGCGCTTGGCGGCAATGGCGAATTCGCGGCCGAGTTCGCCCGAACCGAGCAGCATCAAGGTGGCAAGATACATGGTCGCGGCCCGATAGCCGCCGCCGGCAGGCTCGGCTAGACCAGCGCCAATAGACAAAAGGCCAAGCCATGCGCTCATTGATCGCCGTAGCTGCCGCCGCGCTCCTGACCGGCGCAGCGCCGCCCAAGCTTCTGACCCCCAGCGATATCGTCGCTTCGGCGCCGCCGTCCGCGTGGCGGACGATCGACCCCGACAATCTGCTGGTCATCAACCTCAAGTCCGGCGGCCGGGTCGTCGTCCAGCTCGCGCCGGAGTTCGCGCCGGTTCACGTCGCCAACATCCGCGGCCTTGCTCGCGCACAATATTGGGATGGAGCGGCCGTGTATCGAGTGCAGGACAATTATGTCGCGCAATGGGGTACGAACGACAGCGCCAAGCCGTTCCCGGCGGGCGTCATCGCCAAGCCCCCGGCAGAATACACCCGGCCATTGAAGGGCCTCGCCGTACGCCCGCTAGGCTTCGCCGACCCCTATGCGCCCGCCGCGGGCTATGCTTCGGGTTGGGCGATCGCCTACAGCCCGAAGACCGGCTGGGCCAACCTCGCCCATTGCTATGGCAGCGTCGGGGTTGGTCGCGACCTGTCGCCCGACACCGGCACCGGCGGCGAGCTGTATGCCGCAATTGGCCATGGGCCGCGCCATCTCGACCGCAATATCGCCGTCATCGGTCGAGTCATCGATGGGATCGATCGCCTGAGCTCGCTGCGCCGCGGCACTGAGGCGCTAGGTTTCTACAAAGAACGCAGCGAGGACACGCCGATAGCCAGCGCGCGTTTGGCAAGCCAGCTCAGCGCCGGTGAACGTCCGTCATTTCAATATATGGACACGCGGAGCGCGAGCTTTGCTAACTATCTCCGGCTCCGCGCCAATCGCCTGGATGCGTTCTACATCCGTCCCGCTGGCGGCGTCGACTTGTGCAACGCGCCAGTTCCGGTCCGGCGAACGCCTAGCGGTGGCTAGGCGGCCCAGGCCTGAACGTGTTCGCGGTTCTTGTGCTGGATGACGACCGGCGCACTGTTCGCGCGCATGGCTGTCTCCGCGAGCGGCAATGCCGTGCTGCAAAAAGCGCATTCCGCCGAAATCCGTCCGATAATCCAGTGGGTCCGGCCACAACCGGGACAATGGTTGACCTCATGTTCGTGGTAGACGGCGTGGTAGCCTCGCCCACTCAGCTCGAACGGCCCGCGCGTTTTTCCTGGCGATGGATTGGTCAGCATCACAAGAACCTTTCTCGCCCGTTGAACGAGCGAAATCGGTGCGAGTTGCATCCACCATGTGCCGCGCCATTGAGTACACGATCAAGCGCGACCGATCGGCATCACTGGGACTTGGCGAGGAGGCTACCCCCGTTGAGGTCAGCTGCGGTCGAGACCGTCGAGCGAAATCGGGTCGGCGAATTCTGCACCAAGTCTGTCGCCGGCGGTCCATTTGACCACGGCATTGGCGCGTTCGCGGCCGGGTAGCATCAGCCAGACCCGCGATCCGACCTCGAAGCGGCCGCCGGATTCGGCCATGAATCCGGTTTCGGAGATGTTGAGGATGCGGGCATCGATGCCGCTCTCGCCGAGCTCGCGGACACGCGCTTCCAGTGCAACCGACTGGCGCGAGTAGCGGCGCCGATCGCTCGGGTCCTCCGCGTCGGCAATTCGCGCCTTGATCATCGAAAAGCTCATCTCCACGCGAACTATTCCGGCGCACCGTCGAAGCTGATGCCGATGCGTCCGTCACGCACCCAACGCACCACCGCGAAAACCTGGCCCCGATCGGCAAGCTCGAACGAAACCTGCTCGCCGATATGTGGCACCAGCGAAAAATTTACCATAGCGCCGGACGGGGAGGTGTTGACGAGGCGGACGACGTGCTTGCGGCCGCGGAATTCCATGGTCGCGGCTTCGGCGCTGGCTTCGAAGCGTTCCTCGATGCGCTCGTCGAAGATGCGCTTGACGCTCCGCGGGATCATCCCGCCGTCAAGGCTGAACTTGGATGGCACACAATCTCTCCCTGGCACGCCGGCGACGCTAGGCGAACTCCCCTTAAGGATTGGTATGCGTCGCCCTTACCATTCCTGGCGGCTGTGTCCTGCGCGTCACTGGCCGTGACCGTTCATCCCATGTATGAGTTCGCTGAGGCACTAGGGGCATGCCCCAACGGGGCCGTTGTCATTCAAAATGAATGGGTTGGCTATGATCACGAGTGCGAAGTTCCTGGCGACATTTGCGGCGCTGGCGGCGCTTCCTCAGGCGGGGGCGGTGGCTCAGAGCACAGCCACTCAGCCGCCGCCTGCCGCAGTCCAGGCGCCGGCTCCCGCCGTTGTGCCGCCGCTGCCCGTCGTGCTGCCGCCGCCGTTCTGGGAGCTGCGCGACGCTCAGGCGCTGTTGTTTTTCATTCAGGGCATTGCCAGCGAGGGTCTCGACCCGTCCGATTATGATCCGGCCGGGCTGGCCGCCGCATTTCGGTCGGGCAACCCGTTGCTCGTCTCGCAACTCGCCACCGATCGCTTCAACCATTTGTCGTCGGACCTTGCGTTCGGTCACGTCCGCGGCGACGACCGCCAGGACTGGCACATCCCCGACAAGGACCTCGACCCCGCCCGGCAGGCGCTGCTGTTGCAGTCCGCCCTGGCCCAGCACGGCATCCCCGACGCCCTCCGCGGTCTTCTGCCGAGCCACCCGCAATACGCCGCGCTCCGCCATGCCCTAGAGGTCACGCCGGCAACCGAAACCGCGAAGATCAACCGCATCAAGCTCAATATGGATCGCTGGCGCTGGCTGCCGCGCGACCTTGGCGAGCGCTACATCATCGTCAACGTTCCCGCCTATACCGCCGCTCTGGTCGAAGGGGGTGAGACGACATCGCGCCACCACGCAGTGGCGGGCAAGATCAGCACGCCGACGCCGCAATTGTCCGCGCTGGCCAGTGGGGTCATCCTCAACCCGTGGTGGGAGGTCCCCAAAAGCATCGAAGGCGAGGTGCGCGGCAAGGCCGGTTACGTGCCGTTCAAGGATCCGGCCACCGGCAAGATCCTGCGCTGGCGCCAGCCGCCAGGGCCGAAAAACGCGTTGGGCCAGCTCAAATTCGTGATGCCCAATTCGAAGGCGATTTACCTTCACGACACCAACGCCCGCAGCAAGTTCAACAGCCAGGTTCGCGCGTTCAGCCACGGCTGCATCCGCACCGAGCATATCCTCGCGCTGGCGACCAAATTGCTCAACGAAGGCCGGACCGATAGCGCGCCCGCAGTCGACCCGGCGACGGGAGCACCGGTCGCTGCACCGGCAGCCGTGGAATGGACCCCCGAAAAGATTGCTGCCGCGCTGGCCAGTCAGAAGACGGTTCAGGCCAACTTCCCCAAGCCACTGCCCGTATACATCGTTTACATGTCGTCGGCGGCTTTGGTCGATGGCAGAATCATCGACTACAGCGACGTCTACAAGCGAGACGCCAAGGTCATCGCGGCGCTACTCAACAAAAAGCCGGCGCCGGCCAAGCTCGTCGCTGCGAAATAGTCGAGGCGGAGGCCGTTCGCCCCGCTGTAGCGCTTAAGCCGAAACCTTGTCCGCGTAGATCATTCGACCGCCGCCAAGGCGGTTCATGACTTGCCACTGGCTGGCACGCGAGAAAGCGAAACAGCCTTCGGAGCGTCCGAGCTTGCCGTGCAGGTCGATCATGTCGGGCTCGGCGTACCAGGCGTTGTGGATAACAATCGCCCGCGATTCAGCATTGTTATTCGACCAGTCGAGGCCGCGCACTTTCATCGAAAGCCCGTATTTCCCCTGATAATATTCGCCGGTCGTGTAGGTGCCGCTCGACGTCGCATAAGATCCGAAATCGTTGGAGAAGCGCTCGAGGAAGCCCGAATGGTCGGGGTCCGAACCGCGACCGTGCGCGACGAGGTGGCTTTGCACCTGGCCGCTGGCGAGGTCGACGACGTGGAAGCGCGGCTCACTCGACGGCTTGGAGAAATCGGCAATGCCAATCACGTCGCGGGCGGCCAAAGGATGCGCCATCAGCGCCGCCTTGGCGCGCTGGAAGAGCATGGGATCGATGCCGGCCGGCGCCTGGAACTGGGGCCGCGGAACGATTGGAACAGTCGGCGGGGTCTGGAAGACGATCGACGGAAGGCCGACCGAGCTGGCCGCAGAAGACAGCATTGCACCGGCGGCTCCAACGGCGCCGAGACGCAACATTTCCCTGCGATTCAATGACATTCAGACCCTCCGCTCGAAACGACGGCTGTACCAGCCGGAAGGTTAATCGCCGATAACCGAGTTGTGTTTGTTTCCCCCTCCGCCGCACGAAGCAAACGGTTCGTCGCAGGAATAGAGGTATTTGGTGCACGAAGGCGCCGAACGCCGCCGAATCCCGACAGCGCGTTTAGCCGTACTGGCGGTTCGGCGTGGCCACGGGCAAACGGCAAAGGTCGTTCAATTGATCGCATGCCATCAGCGTCTTGCCGCGGCCGTCCTCTATCCCGTCAAGCTGGAACCTCGGCTCACCGTAAAGCTCGCGGCCGAAAGCAATGGCCTCATCCACCGTCGGAAATTCAAGAAAGTCGTTCTCGCCGTGGCGCGGGCCCGCGAGCAGCAACAATACAAGCCTGACAGGCTGCACTGCGGTTCCCCCAAATTGCCCCTTCCCCGATGATCGGGCGAGGGTTCCCGCAGTCAATCTGTCATTTTTTGAGTCGCGGAGCAAATGTTGGGCTGGGACACGTGCCAACGCCCTCGAAACCAAGCGAAACAGCGAACCGTGTACCCGCTGGCTTGAACCGCCTCGCTTACACTGTTATGGCCCCGCGCCGCTGTAGGTCCGCTTGCAGCGAACAATTGGCATTGGAACAAGCTTCGGTGGCCCTGTGGGCTACATGGTGTTCGTTCAGCCCCCGATCGGGGCAAATTTCAGGAGTGTGACGGCTTTTTATGCAGATCATCGTTCGCGACAATAACGTCGAGCAGGCGCTGCGCGCGCTCAAGAAGAAGCTGCAGCGCGAAGGCGTCTATCGCGAGATGAAGCTGCGCCGGCATTACGAGAAGCCGTCAGAAAAGCGCGCCCGCGAGCGCGCCGCAGCGATCCGCCGCGCCCGCAAGCTCGAGCGCAAGCGCGTCGAACGCGAAGGCACCGCCCGCTAGCTATTGTTCCTGGTTGCCG
>JBDSXT010000076.1:0-7665 GCA_039925985.1 Sphingomicrobium sp. | reverse complement strand
GACATCGCCTCGGCCTTCGGCGAACAGCAGATAGATTTCTGCCGACCAGCGGCCGATGCCCTTGATTTTGGTCAGGAGCTCAATGGCTTCCTCGTCGTCAGCGGGCATATTGGCGAGGTCGAGCTCGCCCAACAGGATCAGCCCGGCAAGACTGCGCGAATAGCCGGCCTTCTGCCGTGAGATTCCAGCCGCGCGCAATTCGTCGTCGGTCGCCTTGACAATAAGCTTCAAGTCGGGCGGCGAACCGTAAGCGGCCTCGAGCTTGGTCCACATCGATCGCGCCGCCGCGACGCTAACCTGCTGACCGACGATCGTCCGCAACAGAGTAATGGCGCCGCGCTCGCTGTTGCGCGGCTCGGGCTTTCCATGCCGTTCGAGCACCTTGGCAAACGCGGGTTCGAGCGCGGCGAGCGCCGCGATGCTCGTGTCCAGCGTCGCGAGGGTGCGGACCATCAGGCGATGCTCGCGGCGTAGAGTGCGACCGCGGCGGCATTGGAAACGTTGAGGCTTTCGACCGCGCTGCTGATCGGCAATTTCGCCAGTGCGTCGCAATGCTCGCGTGTATTAGGCCTCAGGCCCGGACCTTCAGCGCCAAGCACCAGCGCCATGCGCTGCGGTCCAAGCGCATCCTTCAATGCCATTTCCGCTTCGCCGGCCAATCCGACGCGCCAGAATCCGGCCTCGCCGATTTCGTCCATGGCGCGGGCGAGATTGACGACCCGCGCCCACGGGACCCGCTCGAGCGCTCCGGAAGCGGCCTTGGCCAGCGCGCCGCTTTCGGGCGGCGAGTGGCGGTCCTGGGTGACGATCCCGATCGCTCCAAATGCCGCGGCCGAGCGCAGGATTGCGCCGACATTGTGCGGGTCGGTGACCTGGTCGAGGACTAGCAATAGCGCGCGATCAGGGGCGCTGCCGAGAATGTCGCCGAGCCAAGCATCCTCGAGCGGCTCGACTTCGATTACCACGCCCTGGTGCGGCGCGTCGTGCGGTACGAGCCGGCCGAGGTCGGCAACGTCGGCGAAGGTTACCGGCACGTGCTTGGGAAACTGCATCAATGTTGCCGTGTCGTGCGTCGCCCAGGCGCGCAACACCTTGCGCTCCGGATTGTCGAGCGCCGCAGCGACGGCGTGCTTGCCCCACATGCGGGGCCGGTTGGGTGAACCGTGGGGATGCGAGCGCTTGTGCCGGGCCATGCGTATGGCTCATGCGGCGGCGACGCGGGACTGACAAGCCGGAGGTTATTGCCGGCAAGCGGACTCAACGGTGAGTTGGCGACGAAGCCGGTGATGCGACCGCCAGGTGCCGACCGCGAGGATGATCAGGATTGGATAGCTCCACAGGCGGCCGGCGGCGGCATAGGCAATCGGCACCAGATCGGGTTCGACCGCTTTGAGGAAATGGGCGACACTAGTGGTCAGCTGGAGGCCGCTGATCCACAGCGGCCAAAACCGCTCAGATCGCAGCGCGACGAAGGTGAATACGGCCAGCGTGAAGACATCGACCAGGAGGACGCCGACCTCGACGCTCGCGTAACGCAGGGTTGCCGGCGCGGCCAAGACGAAACTTGCGGCCGTCGCGACTATGCAGACGATTGCGGTCAGGCGCTCGTCCGACCGCCCGCGCCACAGGGCATAGCTGCATGCTCCCACCAGAAGCGCATTGAAGAAGATCAACCGCAGCATGGGGCGACCGGACAACGACTGCGCTGCCCGGTCAATCCCATGTCAGGCGACGATTCGCAAATCGGTGTGCGCGAACTTGGGGCATTCGCCCTCATCCCCGAACGCGACCGTGCGCAGCCCGGGAACTTTGCCTTTGGCAACGACTAGCGCGGCATGGCAGTCGACCATCGATCCGCGGGCTCCGACCAGGGCAGTCAGCGCCCCGGCGAATTTCTCGAAGGCTTCGTGGCCGGTTCCGACGCCAATGCCGCCGACCGACCGGACGCGCACCATTTTGCCTTGCAATTCGCCAAGCTCGGCGAGGGCCAGGTCAATGCTGTCCTCGACGGCCCGGACCTGGTTGGCGACTTCAAATGCCGCATTTTCGATCATTTGTTTGCGCATGTCTGCTCCCTCCCCGACCGCATGCGAGTGTGCCGGGGTGATTGTTGGAACGAGATTGCGACGCCGTTCACCATCGGCGAGTCATCCTCGCCGAAGTGCAATGTCGCGGTTTGTTGACCCTAGGGAGGCCCAAGTCTGACCTAATAATTGTGCTTCGACATCAGCTAATGGGATGCATAGGCAGTCGGGATAACGCGGTCGTATGTCCAGAATTCCTAGCAGCGCCTTGAACCGGAGACAGGACAGCGTTCCAAGTGCTCGGCGTCGACGTTGAGCTCGCGAAAACAGAAAAATTCGAAGATCCCCTCATAAATGACAGATAAATAACAATTGTGGATTTCAACCTTCGAGTTCTCGTTCAATGGCGACGATCTGGAAATTGATCGAATCCTCTGGAGAGATCGCGGCGCGATTGAACGAGCGGGGCACCTAACTTCCAGTGTGTGTGAAATGAGGAGTCTGATGATGCTTCGATCGACTGGAATAAAGATTGGCGGGACAATCGCCCTTTTGTTGACTTCGACCTCCCCGGTTTGGGGTTCGAGCCACCGCGACGCTCCGAACATCACCGAGATGCCAAAGGTCGACAATACTGACGTCTATGCATTTCGCAGCTACGAGCCGGGACGCGGGGCCTATACAACGCTGATCAGCAATTTTCAGCCTTTACAGGAGCCAGGCGGTGGACCCAATTATTTCACCATGGATGAGGATGCGGTCTACGAGATTCATGTCGACAGTAACGGCGACGCAGTTGAGGATCTGACATTCCAGTTCAAGTTCGACAATAACCTCAAGGACGGGAAAGGCTGCACCGTCAACGTCGGCGGCAAGGAGCTTCCGGTCGCGCTGCGCCACGTCGGACAGATCAGCTACGACTCGGACCCCGATCTGTGCGAGCGCGAAGGCTATTCGATTAACTTGATCCGCGGCGACCGTCGCTCCGGCACAGTCGCCGCGCTGACCAATGTTACCGGCGGGTCCGTGTCGGTTGCCAAGCCGGTCGACAATATCGGCAACAAGACTATCCCCAATTACCCGGCCTATGCCGACTCCTTCATCTATAACGTCAATATACCGGGCTGTGATGGCCAGGGCAGAGTGTTCGTCGGCCAGCGCGAAGAAGCGTTCGCGGTCAACCTCGGTCCGATCTTCGACCTGGTCAATTTCGTCCCCCTCGATGGCAATAACGACCCCGTCTATGGCAACGGCCAGCCGTTTCCCGGCGGAATTACGCAGAGCATGAAAAATAACGAACTCATTGACCAATACAACATCACGTCCCTGGCGATCGAGGTTCCCACCGTCTGTCTGACCGGTGCCGGTAATGGCGTGATCGGCGTCTGGAGCTCGGCCAGCAAACCCCAGTCGCGCATGCTTCGTACCGATCCGACCTACGAAGAGCCGGACACCGAAGGCGGGGCACTGGTGCAACTGTCGCGCCTCGGTAATCCTTTGGTCAACGAGCTGGTGATCGGCTTGCCCGATAAGAATCTATTCAACGCCGCCAAACCCACGCAGGATGGCGCTTTGGCCGATTATGTTACCAACCCGACTTTTCCGGCGATCCTTGATGCCTTGTTCCGGGCGCCAGTTCGCGGGGTGATCGGCGGTACCGGCACGATTGCGCCAACCAATTTCCCGCGCAACGACCTGGTCGCGACCTTCCTGACCGGCATCGCGACGCTCAATCAACAATCCTCGGTGACCCCGTCGGAGATGCTGCGGCTCAACACCACGGTCAATCCGACTGCGATCGGGGCCCAGAAGACCCTCGGCGTAATTGCCGACGATCTTGCCGGATTCCCCAATGGACGCCGGCCGGGCGATGACGTCGTAGATATCGTGTTGCGGGTGGCGATGGGCCGGCTGTGCCATCCCATTCCGATCAACGGCACACCGGTCCAACTTGGCTATTGCCAGCCTTCGGATGCCCCGACCGGGCTTGCCGCTTACACGGATGGTGCTCCGACGAGCGCGTTCAACGCCATGAACACGTTCCCTTACCTCAACCCGGCGTTGCGCGGCTCGCCACGACCGCAAAACCGTCCCTAAGTGGATAGCAGCAGCAATCGAGCCGGCCTTTTTCTTGGCTTGTTTGTTTTGAACGGAATGTTGCTTTCGGGTTGCGGCAAGCAAAGCCAGGCCGCGGGCAATGACCTTGTGCTCCAGCCAAGCCGGGATATCGGCCTGTCTGGAGCCAAGTTCGGCAAGGCCTTCGAGAAAGCGTATCTCGCTTCACCGAATTCCGAACCAAAGTCAGTCCATAAGGGCGACGTCCTCCCGCTCTCGCTGACGGCTGAACCGATCATGATTGACTGAATTGGAATAATGGCGCGCAGGAGGAAGGTGCACAAAACAAAGCGCAGCTCGCCGAGGGGATCGGCCGATCGGCAGGCCTGCAAGCCCGCGTCAGCGCGGGCGACTGGCCGGGTCGTATCCAAAAGTCAGGCTCGAGAAAGTGGTGTCGAAATCGGCGTTGGGGTCGCCGGTCACAGGCACACTCCAGATAACATTGACCAGCCAGTCGCCAACTGCCGGAACGTTGAACGTGGCGCGGCCCTGCTGATCGGTGGCACGAATGGCAATCGGTTTCGCATCGAATTCGAGGCTGGTCAGCTTGACCGTCGCACCGCGCAAGGGCCGGCCGTTGTAGCGCACGCGCACGGGCAGCATCCGCGACGGCCCAAGCGCGTAAGGGCTTCGTTCCGGAACGATTTCCAGTTTGAGACCGAGCGGCCGTGTTGCCATGGCGTTGGCGGCGGCGTTTTGCGGGCCAACTTGAATCAGCGCTTTGGCGCGACGGCTGTAACGTTCGCGGCCATTGGCGTTGACGGTCCCGGCGCGCTGTCGGGCGGCGAGGACCACGGCAAGACCTTCGGCCTTGGCGTAATCATTGAATCGGACCGCCGGCAGGTCGGACAAGGCGAAGCTGCTTTGCATGCCGATGACATGGAGGCCGGGAGTCGCAAACCGGGTGACGAGGCGGGTTGCACCATCGTTTCGCAGATCGCCGCGTATGTCGCGCCGCGTACCGTTGGCAAAGTCACTCAGCAGCGGGATCCGTCGAATGTCATCGCCCCAACGCTGCCGCAGCGCGCCGTGACCGATTTGAAAGGTAACCGCGAGCGGATTGCCGGGTGCGACTTGGAACCGCTGCGGCTGAATCCAGACGTCGTGCGCGAGAACCGGAGTAGCGATCAGCAAAATCGTACTGGCGGCAAATCCAAATTTCATATTGCCTCGTATCTGATGTGTCGGCAATCCTTAAATGAGTTAGATGGGCGTGTCCAAAGAGATTGACCACCGCCAACATCGCGATGCTCCCGCACCGCGTTTCGGCGTCGCGCTGCGTTTCTGCGTGACGGTGCTGGCGATAACGTCGCTGGCAGCGTCGCCGGCGATGGCGCACACCGGGACCGGCCTCGCAGGCGGATTCACGGCGGGTTTCCTGCATCCACTGTCGGGTTTCGATCATATGCTGGCGATGATTTCGGTCGGGCTGTGGGGCGCGTTCCTCGGCCGACCCCTGATCTATGCACTGCCGATGCTGTTCCCGAGCGCCATGGCTTTTGGCGGCGGGATGGGCATGATCGGCGTGCCGTTGCCACCGGTTGAATATGGCATCGCGATCTCGGTTCTGACATTGGGATTGATGATCCTGCTGGCCGTACGCGCGCCCGTGGTCGTGGCGTGCGCAATCATCGCAGTGTTTGCGATTTTTCACGGCTACGCACATGGAATGGAGCTGCCGTCGGCGGCCGACCCGATTGGCTACAGCGCCGGCTTCGTGTTGTGTACCGGGCTGCTTCATCTGGCCGGAATCGGCCTTGGGACGCTCAAGGCCAGCCCCGGCGGAACCCTGGCGTTGCGTGGGGCCGGCGGGCTCGTTGCACTGGGCGGCGTGTGGTTCCTCGGCGCGGCGATGATGGCATGAACGGCGGCATCCTTCCCCTTCTGCTGTTGTGCGCGACCGTCGGCCTCGTGCTGGCCCGGACAGAGTGGCGCGAGGCCTGGATTGGTGTGGCGGCACTTGGCGCGAGCGCCCTCCTGGTCTCATTTGCAGTGTTTCCAAGCCAGTGGCAGGAAGCGATCTTCGTCGGCCTGTGGCTAAGCGTCATCGCGACAGCGGTGTTGACCTATGTGCCGCGTATCATCGCGCGGCGATGGGCCGCGTCGGCGGCCATCAACGCCGGGGTCTGGGCAGGTTCGCTGGCATCTATTTCAGGAATGCGATCGGGGCTACTCCCCGCCTTGCTGATCAGTCTGATCCTGATTCCGGGGCATTGGGTGGGGGAGCGCATTTCGGAGATGCCGGTCAAGGTCGTCGCGAGCTGGATGATCGCGATTGCTTGCTTGTCGATGTTCGTCTCCCTAGTGCCGACGCCAGGCTATGAGCCGGATCATATGCAATGATCGCGAAGTTGCTTTTCCTCGCCGGCATGCTGGGCTTTCCGGCATCGGCGCGCGCGCAGGTCATCGAGATCGATTCCGCCGGCGAGGCGCGAACGTTCGATGGACCGACGATGTTCACCGACGACGAGGCGACGCCGATCGACCCGGTCCGCCGTTCTTCGGCGGTTTCGGCCGATCCTGCCCACCTGATCGCCGAAGCGGCGCGGATTCATGGCCTGGAGCCAGGATTGCTCCAAGCATTGGCCTGGCAGGAATCTCGCGGCCGGATGAGCGCGGTCAGCCCCAAGGGTGCGTTGGGCATCATGCAGCTGATGCCGGGGACGGCGGCGGAACTCGGCGTCCGGCCTGGCGATCTAGGCGATAATATTCGGGGCGGCGCACTTTATTTGCGTCGACAGTTGGACCGCTTCGGGAGCGTGCCGCTGGCGCTCGCCGCTTACAATGCCGGGCCAGGCGCCGTCCTTCATTACGGCGGCATTCCACCGTATCGCGAAACGCGCGATTATGTCGCGACCATCCTTCAGCGTTGGCGCCCGATGGCGTCCGCGGTTCTTCCCAATGCCATCATCACCGAGGTGCCGAAATGATCCTTCATCGTCGCTGGGCGATCGCCATTGCTGGTTTCTCAGCCCCGCTTCACGCGCAATTTGCCGCCGCCGACCCGGCCGGATCGGGACCGATCGTCGGTGCCGTCACCTGGCTTCAGGGGACGTTGCTAGGCAATGTCGCCACCGCAGTCGCCGTGATCGCCGTGGCCGTTGTCGGTTTCTTGATGCTGACCGGCCGGATCAACTGGAAATACGGCGCGACCGTCGTGCTCGGGCTTTTCATCCTGTTCGGAGCGGCATCGATCGTCGGTGGCATTCGCTCGGTCGCGGGTGGCGGATAATGGCCGGCGACCGGCTCTTCCGCGCGCTTGCCCGCCCGCAGATGGTGGCCGGAGTCACCTATCCGTTCTTCGTTCTCAACGGAATTGTCGGCGCCGAGCTGTTCCTGATCTTCAAAAGCCTGTTCGCGCTGGCTCCTGTCATCATCATTCACGTCCTAGGCTATGCCGCGCACTTGCGCGATCCGCACATCATGGCGTTGTGGCTGACCCGCCTCCGGCGGGTGCCACGCGTCGCCAACCGCAGCTTGTGGGGGGCCAATGTCTACCGCCCGTGACCGCGCTGCCGCTCGCGAG
>JBDSXT010000075.1:0-13029 GCA_039925985.1 Sphingomicrobium sp. | reverse complement strand
CGCAGGGCCGTGACCGTGACGGCCTTGCCGAACAAGGAGCGCGCCGCGGTGGCGCCCAGCGCGACCGTGACCGGCGGGCGGATCAGCGCCAGCTCCTGCTGCAGCCACCAGCGGCAGGCGGCGATCTCGCCGCCGTCGGGCTTGTCGTGAATGCGTCTTTTGCCGCGCTGCACGAACTTGAAATGCTTGACGGCGTTGGTGACGTAGGTGGTCGAGCGGTCGATGCCGGCCTCCACCAGCGCGGCATCGAATAGTTGGCCGGCGGGACCGACGAATGGCCGCCCGGCGAGATCTTCCTGGTCGCCGGGTTGTTCGCCAACGAAGACGATCGCGGCATCGAGCGGGCCCTCGCCGAACACGGTCTGAGTTCCGCATTTGTATAGCTCGCAGCGGGTGCAGCCGCGGGCTTCCTTGAGCAGGGCTTCCCACGACGCGCGCAAATTGCCGCCAGTCTCGAGCCTCCGCTCGACAGTCAGAGCGTTCGCGAGTCCTTCCTTGGCGGCCGACCGGTCTATCATCTCCAGCTCCCGATTGCGCGCGCCGGCAATTAGCGGCTGAACGAGCGAGGTCTCGGGCATGTTGCGCCAATATTTCTTTGGCATCTCCTTGAGCATTGCCCCGACTTTCAAGCGGGCCGGATTGAAGATGGACGCATAGTAGGTCTTCCACATCGCCTCGAGCGGATCGCCGTCGGGTGCATCGGCGCGGGTTGCACCAGGGCCTTCGGATAGGACCGCTCCGTCCCAGTGAATCGACAATTCAGGCGTCAGGATCGACCAGCGCATGGTCGTGAAGCGGCGGACGAAGAAACCGGCAACGTCCCTTACAATGTGATGTTCGGGCTCGAAGAAGGCGACGAAGCGGTCGTCGAGTTCACGAAAGCGGACGAAGGCGTGCATCTTGTGCTCGTCGCGGCGGACGGCCCTGGCAAGCCCCTCCAGCCGGTCGAGCAACGGATCGGCGCGATCCTCGAGCGCGTGGCGGTTAGCCCGGAGCTTCCACAGCATCGCGTAAAGCAAGGCGAACCGCTCGGGATCGGAGTGACAGATCGCCGCCTGTGCGAGTTCGACGAACGCGCGCGGCACCGGGAAGCTCGGTCCCGCGCCGGCTGGCTCATCGCCGCCGAACAGGTCGGGCTCCCCGCCCGCGACATCCCAGACGATCGCCTCGGGCGGAACGGCGGCTTCCACAAGATTGCGCGCCGCCGTCCGCCAACCGTCGAAATCATCCTCATCCGCCAAGGTCACGCGTTGCACTTCGATCATCGAGCCGGCCGGTAACATCAGTTGCCGAACAGCTCCAACTGCTGCTGCCGAGGCGCGACCAACGCTTTCAAATCCGCCCGATCGATCAGTAGCGTCGGCCGCCAGTCCGAAGCAATGATGAACGGCCGCACCTTGGCGATCGACGCTGTCAGGCGCGCGACATCGTCGAGCCGCAACGTCCGCCATCGCCGCGATGAAAGAATCCGATCCACGGCCCTGGTGCCGAGCCCGGGCACGCGCCACAATTGCTGTTTGGGCGCGCGATTGACGTCGACGGGGAAGGAGTCGCGAAACTTGAGCGCCCAAGCAAGCTTGGGGTCGATGTCGAGCGGCATCATGCCATCGTCGTCGGCAGCTTGCTCGACCTCCGCCGCAGCGAAGCCGTAAAAGCGCATCAGCCAGTCGGACTGGTAAAGCCGATGTTCGCGCAGCAACGGCGGGCGCTGCAGAGGCAAGACGGCGCTGGCGTCGGGGATCGGCGAGAAAGCGGAATAATAAACACGGCGCAGCCGGTACCGGTCGTAGAGTGCGGCCGAGCGGCGGACGATGTCTCGGTCGGTCGCGGCATCGGCGCCGACGATCATCTGGGTGGACTGGCCTGCCGGCGCGAATTTGGGTGCCGACTGATATTTGCGCTGGCCGTCGCGGGCGTCGGCGATCGAGGTCTTCATCTCGTTCATCGCGCGGTCAATCCGAGCGGCCGATTTTTCCGGCGCCAGCCGCTCGAGCCCGGCGACGGTCGGCAGCTCGACATTGATCGATACGCGGTCGGCATGCAGGCCGGCGAGCCGAACCAGGTCAGGGTCCGCGTCGGGGATCGTTTTTAAATGGATGTAGCCGCGAAAGTCGTGGTCTTCGCGCAGACACCGCGCGACCTCGACCAATTGCTCCATCGTGTAATTGGACGAGCGGATGATGCCCGACGACAGGAATAGCCCCTCGATATAATTGCGCTTGTAGAACGCCAGAGTCAGCCGAACGACTTCCTGAGCAGTGAAGCGGGCGCGGCGGACGTTCGAACTCTTGCGATTGATGCAATAAGCGCAGTCGAAAATGCAGCTATTGGTCAACAGGATTTTCAAAAGCGAAATGCAGCGACCGTCGGGGGCATAAGCGTGGCAAATGCCCATGCCCTCGGTCGAACCAATGCCACGGCCGCCCCGGCTGTCGCGCTTGACGGTCCCGGATGACGCGCAGGAGGCATCATATTTCGCTGCGTCGGCAAGGATTGCGAGCTTCGCCTGCAGGTCGCGCTGGGCCATGTGTTCGCTCTATGTTCTACAAACCAGGGAGTCCAGTCGGGTTATTCTATTCGGCGATTTTTTCTGCAATTTTGTCAGTGACATGCTCGATCGGTGGGCGGTGGATGCGGCGGAAGCGCGCCTCGACCAGGCTGAACGCGCCGAACAGCACCAACCCGCCGGCCACGGCGAACTGGATTGGCCGCGACAGCAAATCGAGTGCCTGCTCCATGCCGCCGGCGTCGGCGGCGCTATTGTGAGATGCGGCGCGGGCGATGAGAAAGGCTGCGGCGAGAAAGATGATGCCGCGCGCCGCATAGCCGATTCGGCCGAGCCATCTGATCCACGGGGTCCGCGCTTCGTCGCGCAACGGCGCCAGGAACACGCAGCTGCGGGCCATGAATAATTGCACGACCCCGGCCACCGCCAGCACCAGCCCGGCGCCGGCGAGAAGTGCCTGGCCGCCCGGCATCGCCAGCAGGGTCCGCGCATAGGCGCGCGGATTGACCGCGTCCGAGCGGCCCAGGAGCAATGCCCATCCTGCCAGCCACGCGAGATATAGATAGATCGCGCCGATAAACGCCGAACCGGCTCGCCGCGCGGTCGCACGCCAGTGGTGTCGGCCGCTTTCCATGCCCAGCCCGGCATCGGCCAGCCGCCACAGGCCGTATGCGCCAAGTCCGATAACCAGCAGGACCAGCAGCGCCCGGCCGTTGCCTCGCCCGAGATAGTCGATGGCGCCAGAGATATCCTCGGTCCGGCCGCTGCCGATCACTAGCAGCGCGATGACGAGGTAAAGAAGTCCGCGCGCGACGAAGCCCACCCGGATGAGGCTCTGGAACTTGCTCTCCCGGCTGAGCTCCGGGGCTCGCCAAAGCCCCGACGATCCACTCACGCGGGCGCGGGTTCGGCGGCGTGGGCGGCGACCATGCGGTCGTTGACGAGCACCTTGAACAGGACGAACGCAACCAGCCCGACCGCGGCGCTGGCGACATGGATCAGCCAGAAAGTGGTGGTCGGCAGCGTGGAATACAGCCCGCCGATGTAGCCGACGATCTTGTTCGCCGAGAAGAAGGCCAGATAATAGAGCCCGATGACCGTAGCGTTGATTGCCCGCGGTGCGATCTTGGAGAAGAGCGCGAGGCTAACCGGCAGGATGCACGAGAAGCCGATGCTGTTGAGCAAGTGGAACATCAGCGGCCAGAATAGCCCGATCTTGCCGCTGCCCTGGGTCAGCGCCGCCAAATACAGGCACAGGCCGCCAGCTATGGTGAAGAAGCTGCCGATGATCATCTTGCCGAGTTCGTCGGGCTCCGTGTGATCCTTGCCGTACCATTTGAAAAAGGCCGCCACCGCGACCAGCATCGAGAAGCTTAGCGCCGCGTCGATGGTGATCATCCAGCTGGTCGGCAAAGTCGTGCCGAAGAAGGTCAGCTGGAAGTGCTGGTCGGCCCAGACGAGATAGGCGTTGAAGATTTCCTGGTTGGTGAGCAGCGCCACCGCCATCGCCGGGATCAGCAGCACCAGTGCCAGCACGCGCATTTTTTCATCCTTGGCCAGCCGATGGGTGAGAACGAAATACAGCGGGACCAGCGCCAGCAGCGCGATCAATATTCCGACGGCGAACACGACACCGATCACGACAGCAGTGGAAAGAGTCGCGACCGCCACTGCGCCCAGCGTTTTCACGGGATCGATCGACTTGTCCTCTCCCTCCTCGACCGGGAGGCTTGGGCGGGCTTTGAGGAACAAGAGGACTCCCAGCACCATGACGATGCCGGCGGTGCCGAAACCGTAATGCCAGCCGACCTTTTCCCCCAGAGTGCCGCTGATTAGCGGCGCGATAATCACGCTGACGTTGATGGCGATGTAGAAGATCTGGAACGCCATCGCTCGGCGTAAATCGTTCTCCTTGTAGAGCGCGCCGACCTGGCTCGCGATATTGCCCTTGAACAGGCCGACGCCGATGATCAGCGCCAAGAGCGCGAACAGGAACGCGCCTTCGATCGCCATCAGGAAATGGCCGATGGACATCACCACGCCGCCGGCGAACAGCGCCACCCGGCGCCCGGAGAATCGGTCGGCGATGATGCCGCCGATGATCGGCATCAGGTAAACCAGCGACGTGTAGTCGCCGAAGATCGCCGACGAGAGGGGCTGCCCTTCGAGTCCGACATAGTGCCATGACCGCAGCCAATCGAGGCCGATGACGCCTTCGATATGTCCTGGCAGCAGCAAATATTTGACCATGTAGAGCGTCAGCAGGGTCTGCATCGAATAGTATGAGAAGCGTTCGCAGCCTTCGATGAAGGCGAGGTAACCAAGGCCCTTGGGGTGGCCGACGAAGGCGCGGTCGTTGCGGTCGATTTGTTCGAAATCTGGTTCGGCGTCGGGTACGCTCATGGCATCGTCCTCATATTGTGCGCGCGCTCTACGTCTTCGCGTCCGATTGTGGTTGCAATGCCCCCGCCAGCGGACGGTTCAAGGCAAAAACGATCAGTGCGCCGGCAAAGCCGATCGCGGCGTCCATCGCCCAAAAGGCGGCCGGGCTCATGGTTTCGTAAAAGCTGCCGACCCAGCCCATCAACACACTGCCAACGAACAGCGACAGGAAGGCGCCGCCCATCAACGTCGAATTGACCTTGGCCGGCGCGGCTTCCGAGATCAGCGCGAGCAACACGGGCCAGTAATAAATAAAGGCAAAGCCCATCCCGGTGTAACCTAGCAGCGCCCAGATCACCGACACCTTGCCGGTCGCGTCTGGCAACAGGCAGCCGGCCACTAGCAGCAAGGCCGAAGCACCGACCAGCGCCGAGCCGATGCCGATTTTGGCGACGGCGCGCGGCTCGCGTTCGCGCCGCGCCTGCCACCGCCACAGCGCGACCAGCGGCGGTACGGCAATGATGCTGGCGAACGCGTCGACGGAGTTGAACCAGGATGCCGGCACGCCGCCGAATGGGGTCGCAAGACTGACCTGGGCATCGATCCACAGGATGCCGATGTTCCAGATCATCGGGTAAGCGACGTTGGGCAGGACGGTCAGCGCGATGACCAGGATCAGCAGCCAGGTGCGGCGCCGCTCGGTGGCCGTCAGCGGCGGCAGCGCGGGCTTGTCCGAGCGCCGAACTCGACCATCAGGCAGGTGGCGCTGACCCGACAAATAGATGATCAGCGCGAGAAGCATCAGCCCCGCGGCAAGCGCAAAGCCGGCGTGCCAGCTATAGATCGCGGCGACCGTCCCGCACGCCAGCGGCCCGGCGACCGCGCCGATGTTGATCGCCGCGGAGAAGATTGTGAATCCCTGCGTTCGGCGGGATTCCTCCTCGCGCGGGTAGAGCTGCCCGACCTGCGCGGAGATATTGCCCTTGAGGCAGCCCGAGCCGACGATCAGCAAAGCGAGCGCAATCAGAAAGCTCTGGTCGAACGACATGGCGATGTGCCCGGCGCTCATCAGCAGCGCTCCGAGAACGACGGTCGTGCGAGTTCCGAGCCAGCGATCGGCAATCATCCCTCCGAACAAGGGCGTGAAATACACTAGCCCGCTGTACCAGCCGTAGATCAGCGACGCGAACGCCTGGTCCGACATCGGGCCGCGGGCCTCCATCAGGTGGCGCAGCCCACCGAGGCCGAGCACATGCTCGGCGTGGCCGGGTGTCAGTAGCTGCTGGACCATGTAGAGCGCGAGCAGCGCCGTCATGCCGTAGTAGGAAAAGCGCTCCCACATTTCGGTGAAGCCGAGGAAAGCGAGGCCGCGCGGGTGGCCGAGGAAAGCGTGATCGTCGTCGGCGATGGCGAGCCGCGAGTCGAGAGTGGCTTCGACCGACGTCACGCTGGCGCTCTCTCCCTTGCTCTAATGACTGGCTAACACGTGACACCGACAGCACAAGCGCAATTGCCAAATTTGCCGGCAAAGCTCACTGGTCGCAGCTGACTTGGGGAGGATAATCTATGAGCTTTCGTTCGCTGGCGCTGGCCGCCGCACTTTCGGTTGCGACGGCGACACCCGCGCTGGCTGGCCCGACCGAAGACTTTCACGGGCTGATGGACGCGGTGTGGGCGGCCTATTTGAAGGACAATCCGGTTTCGGCGAGCCAGGCGGGAGTGACTACCTACGACCGCAAGCTGGGAACCTTGACGCTGGCCGATTTCGATCGCCAAGCCGCGGAGGCGCAAGCGTTCCTTGGCCAGCTTGCGAGGATCGACGTTGCGACGCTTAACCCGGACGACCAGTCCAGCTACCGGATTTTGAAGCGCACGCTTGACGACGCGGTTGAAGCCAACGGGTTTGGCGAACGGGCGATGCTCTATTCGTCGCTCGGCAGCTTTCACCAGAACTACGCCGGTCTTGGCGAAGGCCTGCCGTTCCGCAACTTCGCTGACTACGACAATTATCTTGCGCGGCTCGACCAGGTGCCGGCGCAGATGGCCAACGGCGTCGCGATCAGCCGACAGGCGGCTGCTCAGGGGTTCGTCCAGCCGTGCGTCACGCTGACCAATTTTCCCCAGACAATTGCCGGAGTGATCGCCGCGGACGCCGCGAAATCTCGCTTCTACGAGCCGTTCGCGGCGCCGCGACCGGGATCGATCAGCGAAAAAGAGTGGGCCGCGCTGCAAGCCGGCGCCCGCACCACGATCACGCAGAAGATCAACCCCGCCTATCAAAGCTGGGCCGACACCTATCGCAGCGGGATTGCCGGCAAGTGCCGGCAGTCGGTCGGCATTTCCAGCCTGCCGCGGGGCAAGGAATATTATGCGTTCCTGGTTCGGCAGCAGACCACCACCAACATGTCGCCCGAGCAGATCCACGCACTCGGCCTGAGCGAAGTCGCGCGCATCCGCCTCGAGATGATCGAGGTCGCGCGGAAGGCTGGTTTCGCTACCCGCGAAGCGATGATCGCCGAGATGCGGTCCAACCCGAAATATTTCGCTCACTCGCCGCAGGAGTTGATGGGCGCCGCGGCGCTGACGGCCAAAACCATCGACGGCAAGATGCCAAGCCTGTTCACGAGGCTTCCCCGGCTGCCCTATGGGGTTCGTGCAATCCCGGCCGAGACGGCGGAAGGCAATACGACCGCTTATTACCAGCCGGGCAGCCCGGACGCTGGCATCGCCGGCACCTATTACGTCAATACCTCGAAGCTCGACCAGCGGCCGCTGTGGGAACTGCCGGCGCTGACCGCGCATGAAGCGGTGCCGGGGCACCACATGCAGATCGCCACCCAGCAGGAGCTGAGCCTGCCGCCGTTGCGCAAATATGCGACCTTCTTCACCGCCTTTGTCGAGGGCTGGGGCCTGTATTCCGAGCGGCTCGGGATCGAGCTTGGCATCTACGACACGCCCGAAAAGAACATGGGCCGATTGAGCTATGAAATGTGGCGGGCGTGCCGGCTGGTGGTCGACACCGGCATTCATTCCAAGGGCTGGTCGAAAGACCAGGCGGTCGCCTTTATGAAGGACAACACCGCACTGACGGACGCCAACATCGACGCCGAGGTCAATCGCTACATTTCCAACCCTGGTCAGGCCCTCGCCTACAAGATCGGCGAGTTGAAGATTCGCGAGTTGCGGGCACGCGCGGAAAAGGAACTTGGCGCCAAGTTCGACCTGCGACGTTTCCATGACGCTGTGCTCGGCCAGGGGGCGGTCCCGATGGACGCCCTCGAAGCGCAGATGGTGGTCTGGATTGCTGGGGAAAAAGCGAAGACCTGAGCGCTTATTCTTCGGGCGCGGTCTGCTCGTTATACGCCTCGTTGGAATCGGACCGCGCCTGATTGATGACTCGGGTCAGGCAGCCGGTGAAGCCGGCCGGACCGACCGGCGAGCAACTGTTGATTCCGGTCGCTCCGACGGTCTCGAGAGCCCGGGCCCGGTTGGCCCACGCCTGGCGGCTCTGGCGTGAGCCGGTAGTGCGCAGCTTTTCCGGGATCCGGTAGCGCTCCATCTCCGGCTTGCGCGCGCAAACCACGATGGCGTCGTCGGTCGAGCGCGGGCAGGGATCGGTGCCGTAAACGATGATCTCGCTGACCTTATCGCTGTTCTGGGCGAGCGCGGGAGCGGGCAGCAGCGCGAAGCCGGCCGACAGAACGGCAGTGGCGGCAACTGAAAAAAGCAGTTTGGTCATGTCTAACGACATCCTTTCAAGCCTTTAAAGCGGGCGAGAGCCCGCAGTAGTTCCTTAAATCCTTTTCGAAAGCCCGATCGCCAACCGACATGCCGTACGGATCGTCGCAGTCAAAACTGGATAGGCGAAAGCCTGATCGGCGCCAGCAGAGCGAGCGGCGTCGCGATGCTCGAGCTCCTCGGCGCGAAATTCCGCAATGTCGGCGGCCAATTCGGGGTCGATTTCACCCAATTCGTCGAGCTGATGGCCGTAATGGCGATCGATTTCCGTTTCGACCGCGTCGGTGCAGGCCATGGCGGCTTGCTCCGACATCATGGCGGTGGCGGCACCAAGCGCGAACCCGGCGACATTCCACACCGGCTGCAATGCCGTTGGCCGGACCCGCCGCTCGGCCATCAGCGCATTGAAGCGGTTGAGGTGGCGCTGCTCCTGCCCGGCCATTCGGGCGATCAGCTTGGAAGCTTGCGAATTGCGGCGCAGGACCGCCAATTGCCCGGCATAAATCCGGGTCGCGCCATACTCACCCGCCTGGTCGACGCGCAGCATCGAGTCCGGGTCGGGACGCCGGTGGCCGGGACGCCAATCGCTCATGCGGCCCGACGCTTGCAGGTCAACCAGGCGATGACGGCAGCCCCGCCCAACGACAGGATTGCGTTCCAACCGGCCATCGACACGCCGAGGAATGCAAACTGGATCTGGTCGCACCGCACCAGTGGCGTCTTCATGATCGCTTTGAGCAGATCCGCGGAGGAGGCGGCCGCCGCGGTCGAGGCACAGGTGGTGATGCCCTCGAAAATGCCCCGCTCGACGCCGGCGTGATAGACGCCAATGGCTCCGGAAATTGTGATTGCCGCCGCCGCCGCCATGGTTAGCGCGCGTGACCTGTGAGAAGGGGCCGGCGCGGTGAAGGCGAGGCCGGCGAGGAGGATCGCGGCACCGTGCGGCCAACGCTGCCAATAGCACATCTCGCAAGGATAGAGCCCGCCGAGATATTGCGAGCCGAGCGCCCCGCCGAGCAGTGCGATGGGGAGCAGCAGTGCAATCCAACGGGCGAGTACCGGTGCCGTCACCGGAACCGTCGCCTGCCGGCGGGCAAAGACGGCCTCACTCATCGCCGCCGCTGCGGGCCTAGCGAGACTTGGGCCGGCTGGCGACCGAGGCGAGGTTGGCGCCACCCGGAGCAAGCCGCCGCAGCGTCTTCACTGCATAATCGAGCTGGAAGTCTTTGACTCCTGCCTTCTCAAGTTGCTCCGCGGTCGCCGAGAAGCGCGGATCGACAGCATCGTCATGCTCGAGCAATTTGTCGTCGGCCTTGGCTTCGCTCAGCAAATGGCGGCGAAGGTCGGCCTCGCGAACCCGCGGCCGATCTTTGTAGTCGGCGTCGGAAAGCTGCGGGACGGAGATGTCCGGATCGATACCGCCGGCCTGCACCGAACGGCCCGATGGCGTGTAATAGCGGGCGGTGGTCAAGCGCAACGCGCTCTGCGGTCCGGTCTGGACGACGGTCTGGACCGAGCCCTTGCCGAAGCTGCGCTCGCCCATGACGATCGCCCTGCGCTGGTCTTGCAGCGCGCCGGCGACGATTTCCGCAGCCGACGCGGTGCCGGCATCGACCAGGACGACGACCGGAAGGCCGTGGGCCAGGTCGCCCGGCCTAGCGTAATAGCGTTCGATGTCGTCCTTCTCCCGCCCGCGCTGGGAGACGATTTCGCCATGGTCGAGGAATGCATCGCTGACGTCGATCGCCTGATCGAGCAAGCCGCCGGGGTTGGAGCGCAGGTCGACGACATAGCCGAGCGGATGGCCGCCGGTGGCCTTGTCGATCGCCACCAGCGCCGCCTTGGTGGCGTCGCCGGTGTTGGCGGCGAAAGTGTTGATGTTGATATAGCCGATGCCGTCCTTGATCTCCCACTTGACCGGCCGAAGCTCGATCCGCTCGCGGACCAAGGCGACATCGAACTGCTTGTCGCGACCCGGGCGAACGATGGTCAGCTTGATCGCGGTCCCCGGCGCGCCGCGCATCTTGTCGACCGCTTCGTCGAGGCTGAGTCCGTAGAGCAACTCGCCGTTGATGTGCGTGATGTAGTCGCCGGCCTTCATGCCGGCGCGCCATGCCGGCGTGTCTTCGGTCGGAGTGATCACTTTGACCGCGCCGTCCTCGGTTGAAACGGTGAGGCCAAGACCGCCGTAATTGCCGTCGGTCGTCGTCCTCAGCGTCTGGAACTCCGACGCTTCGGCGTAGCTGGAATGCGGATCCAGCGCGGCGAGCATGCCGTCGATCGCGCCCTTGATCAGCGTGTGGTCGTCGACCTTGTCGACATAGTTTGCCTTGACACGTTCGTAGACGCCCATGAACGTCTCGAGCTCCTGGTAGTTGGCGACGTCCGCGGCGGCGAGTGAGCTGGTCGTCACCGGGATCAGCGCGAGGGCGCCGACCAAGGCAAGCGGCGGAAGCAGTTTTCGAGTCAAGGTCATGGTCTCTTACGTCCTGTTCGAGCGGCTCCTTAACTAGCCGCCTTTTGAGCCTTTTGACAGTGTCGCCGATGAACCTGCGATGAGGGCCGGTGAGGCGCGTAGCCCATTATGGGACAATTCGACGCCGAGCGGGCCGAGCGCGCGGCCGAGCGGATCGCCAGCGCCAACCCGAGCCCCTGGCGCCAGGGACGAACGGACATTGACGATCAGGCTCATCCAGCCGCGGCCGTGATCGATAATGACGATGCCGTCATAGTCGCGAAATGGACCGGCAAAGCGGATGATCCCCGCGGCGGGCACGGCGACTAGCGTGCCGCGGCTGGTCGCCAGTGTCAGGCCGCGCGATTTTACCCCGCTTGCATTGACCTCGCCCAAGCCGCCGACGACGCGGGCGGAGGCCGGAAGGCGGTAATCGAGGGGTGGCCTTGGGACTGGCTCTCCAGGCGGGGCTGGGCGCTCTGGAGCGGGGCCCAGGCCAGCAATTTCGGAAGCGATTTGGGCCGCCGACCGGCTGCGCTGCGCCTCGCCCGCCAATTGGTCGATATCTTCGCCGCGGGCGAGGACGACGTCGCCGGCGCCGACGGCCGCGCTACCGCTCAATTCCGCCGAGTGGAGGGCGCGCGCTTCCAATTGTGCAAACTCGCGCCGTCTGGCCGTCAATTCATCGCGGCTGCGGGCCGAGGCCTGGCGGGAAGCGAGGGCGGCGCGCTCGAGTTTCTGGCCTTCGGCAAGCTCGGCAGACAGCGCGGCCGTGCGCCTGCGGATCACCGGCAGACTGGCGTCGAGCAGCAACCGGACGCGAACGAACTCTTCCATGCTCGAATCGCTCGCCAGCGCGAGCAGGGGTGGACGGCGCGCCATCATCGCCAACCCGGCGAGGAGCGAGGCGACCGGCCGTTGCTGTTGCTCAAGGTGCTGACGCCGCCCGGCGAGTCTCGTGGCGATAATCCGGCGTTCGGCGTCCGCCGCGCTGATCCGCGATTCGGCGGCGGAAATCGCCTCGGCCGCCGCCGCTTGTTGAGCCTGTAGCTTCGCCGCTTCGCCGCGGGCTTGCCCGGCTGCCGACTCAAGCTGTCGAACTCGGGTGTCGGCGGCTCGGGCTTCGGACCGGGCTCGCTGCAGCGCCTGGTCGACGGTCTCCGCCTCCGGCTGCACTGGCGCGCTGGCCGCCAGCAGCAACGGGACCGCGAGCAACAAGGGCGCGAAACGGCTCATCCGTCGCGATGATAGGGATGGTTGGCAAGGATGGAAGTCGCCCGGAATAATTGCTCGGCGAGCATCGCCCGGACGAGCAGGTGCGGCCAGGTCGCCGGCCCGAACGACAGCAGCAAGTCGGCATTGGTGCGATCCACCGCGGCGTGGCCGTCGGCGCCGCCGATCAGGAATTGCGCCTCGCGCTTGCCGCCGTCGCGCCATCGCTCGAGCTGCTGTGCCAGTTCGGTGGAGGAGAAAGCGGAGCCGCGCTCATCGAGAACA
This sequence comes from Sphingomicrobium sp., assembly GCA_039925985.1. Classification (GTDB taxonomy): domain Bacteria; phylum Pseudomonadota; class Alphaproteobacteria; order Sphingomonadales; family Sphingomonadaceae; genus Sphingomicrobium. The sequence goes on along the minus strand of JBDSXT010000075.1, from coordinate 451 downwards.
ATGGTGACGCAAGTGGCAGGCCGGGGAGGCAGTGGGCCGCGTTCGCCGAGCTCCGTCACTTTGGTCGGCCAGGCGATGCGCTTGAGATAGCGGTCGACGAGCTCGGCCTCGGGCGCCTTACCGATCTTGCCGCGGGCAACGATGTGCAGGAGCATCTAGCGCGAATAGAGCCCGGTCGTGAATGGCCGGGCGAGGACGCTTGCGAAATTGTCGTAGATCGCTCGGGCCGCCTGGGCGATGGTCCGCGGCCGGTCGGTTCCGCCGCGAGCGAACACCGCAACCACGATCCGGCGGCCATCGGGCATGGTGATGAAACCGACATCGTCGGTTAGGCCGGACAGGGTTCCCGTCTTGTTTTCGACGGGCGTCCCGGCCGGCAGCAGCGCGCGGATGCGATTCTTGCCGGTCTGGCAGCGGGCCATCAGGCCCAGCAGATAATCGCGGCTGTCCG
>JBDSXT010000074.1:0-7324 GCA_039925985.1 Sphingomicrobium sp. | reverse complement strand
GATCGGCCGGATGGAGCGGCGCGGAATCAAGGTCGACCGCGACTATCTGGCCAAATTGTCAGGCGAGTTCGCGACGGAGATTGCAGCGCTGGAGACGCGGGTGTTCGAGGCCGCGGGTGGTCCGTTCACGATCGGCTCGCCGCAGCAGCTCGGCCTGGTGCTGTACGAGCGGCTCGGCCTCAAGGGCGGGCGCAAGGGCAAGAGCGGGACCTATTCGACCGACGTCACCGAGTTGGAGCGGCTCGCGGCCGAGGGCGTCGACTGTGCCCGGCTGGTACTCGACTGGCGGCAGCTGTCGAAACTGAAATCGACCTACACCGATGCGTTGCAGGCGCAGATCAACCCGGAAACCGGCCGGGTCCACACCAGCTTCAGCTTGGCGGTGGCGCAGACCGGGCGGCTCGCCTCGACCGACCCAAATCTGCAGAACATCCCGATCCGCACCGAGATCGGCCGAAAAATCCGCGACGCCTTCGTCGCCGAGCCGGGCCATGTGCTGATGAGCGCCGACTACAGCCAGATCGAGCTTCGGCTGGCCGCGCACATGGCCGACGTGCCGCCGCTGAAGGAGGCGTTCGCGGCAAAGGCCGACATCCACAATCTGACCGCGATCGAACTGTTCGGCTCCGACGATCGCGAGAATCGCAACAAGGCCAAAACGATCAATTTTGCGATCCTCTATGGCATTTCATCGTGGGGGCTGGCCGGGCGGCTGGGGGTTAGCCGCGAGGAAGGCCAGGCGATCATCGACCGCTATTTCGAGCGCTTCCCGGGCATCCGCAATTACATCGCGACGACGCTCACGTTCGCCCGCGAGAACGGCTTCACCCGCACGCTGTTCGGGCGCAAGACCCATTTCCCCAACATCGACAGCCGCCAGCAGAATCTGCGCCAGGGCAGCGAGCGCGCGGCGATCAACGCGCCGATCCAGGGGACCAGCGCCGACCTCATCAAGCGGGCGATGGCGAGGATGGACGAGGCGTTGCTGGCGGCCGATCTGGATGGGGTGCGGATGCTTCTCCAGGTCCACGACGAACTGGTGTTCGAAGTTCCGGACGGTCGTGAAGAGGAAGCCGCGGCAGTGATCCGGCGGGTGATGGCCAGCGCCGCTGAACCGGCGGTCAAGCTCGAGGTGCCGCTGGATGTCGAAGTCGGCTGGGGCCTTCACTGGGGCGCTGCGCATTGAGCGACGACGGGCCCACCCCCCAACCTCCTCCCGCGAGCGGGAGGGGGGACGATAGGGGACCAACGGCCGACATGGCGTCGCTGGCGCGGGGCGGGCGGATCAACTTCTTCGGCTTCGTCCTCCGGCTGGCGGCTCGGCTGCCGTTCCTGTTTATCGCCGGCCGCATCTATGGCGCCGAGCAACTGGGCCGTTTTGCCTATGCGGTGCTGATCGTCGAATTCGCCGCGCAACTGGCGACGCTCGGCCTCAAGCGCGGTCTCGCCCAGCAGCTCGCGCATACCGACAAGCCGCATACTTGCGTGGTGTGGGACAGCCTGCTGGTCGCCGGGATCGGTGCCGCGGCGGGAATGGCGATCCTGTTCGTCTTTCCGCAGGCGATGTTTCCCAACAGCGCCATCAACGGCCTCGAATGGCTGTTGCCGACCGCGGTATTTGCACTCGCCTGGTCGGACGTGATGCTGGCGGCGCTTGCCTATCGCCACGATGTCGGCGCGACCGTACGGGCGCGGGCAGTGGTCGAGCCGTGGGTGCTGAGCATCGCGGCTTTCGCCTGGTCTTTCTTTTCGCGGCGAGACGGATTGCTGGTCGCCTATGCGTTGTCGATGGCGGGCGCGCTGGTCGCCTCGGCAGTGCCGTTCCTCAAGAGCTTTGGACTGCCGCCAGGATGGAAGCCCGACCCAGCGACTCTGTGGCGAATGGCGGTCCGAAACCTACCGGTGGCCGCCGCCGACGCGGTCGAATGGGGATCGCGCCGGGTCGACATCGCCATTCTCGGGCTGTTCGTCAGCCCGGCCACGGTCGGCATCTATTACGTCGCGCAGAACGTCGCCTCGCTGCCGTCCAAGCTCAAGACGAGCTTCGACCCGATCCTCGGGCCGGTCATTTCGCGCAACATTGCCGCAGGCAATATGGCCGCTGTGGCCAAGCAGGTGCGGCAGGTCGGCTTCTGGGTGATCGCCGCGCAACTGGCGGTGGCGCTGGCGCTGTCGATTCCCGGCGAAGCCGTGCTCGGCCTGGTCGGGCACGCGTTCGTCGCCGGCACCGCGGCCTTGTCGTTCCTGCTGTTCGCCGAAGTTGTGGCGGCGACGGCGACGGTCAGCGAATCGGCGCTGATCTATACCGCTCGCAAGCGCAACATGGCGATCAGCGTAGCGATGCTGGTGGTCCAGGTGGTCCTGTCGATTGGGCTGATCGTGCTGTTCCGGCGGCTGGGCTATCCGCCCATCTGGCAGGCGACCGGGCCGGCGATCGCGCTGTTGATCGGGCTCGGGCTGGCGGCGATCGCTAAGGCGCGGCTGTTGTCGCATTTATTGAAGGCGCCGGTTTCCGGGTGGCGGTGGGAGCTGCTGTGGGCGGCGTTCGCGGGCATTACCGCCGGAGAAATTGCCATTCGCTTGCCCGAGTGGGCCGAGCTGGCGTTCGGCATCCCGGCGATGCTGGTGGCGTTCGGGGCGATGCTGTGGTGGCGCGGCTTCACCGCCGAAGACCGCGAACTGTTCCGAATGAACAAGGAAGACATCAAGGATCTGAGCCTGCCCGATCCGAGCACCGGCGGGGATGCGCCTCAGTAGGTCTGCCCCCCCTCGAGGGAGAGGCTTTTTCATTAATGCCGGAAGTGGCGCATGCCGGTGAACAGCATGGCGAGGTTGGCCTTGTCGGCGGCGGCGATGACTTCGTCGTCGCGGATCGAGCCGCCGGGCTGGACGACCGCGGTGGCGCCCGCCTCGACCGCCGCGAGCAGTCCGTCGGCGAACGGGAAAAAGGCGTCCGAGGCGACGGCCGAACCGATGGTACGCGGCTCCGGCCAACCGTTGGTTTGCGCGGCTTCAACGGCCTTCGCGGCAGCGATGCGCGCGGAGTCGCGGCGGTTCATCTGGCCGGCGCCGATGCCGGTGGTGGCGCCGTCCCTGGCATAAACGATGGCGTTGGATTTGACGTGCTTGGCGACGGTCCAGGCGAACAGGCAGTCGGCGATTTCCTGCGTCGTCGGTTGGCGTTTGGTGACGCATTGGAGCTGGTCGGCGGTGACATGGCCGTTGTCGCGGTCCTGGACCAGCAGCCCGCCGGCGATCACTGCCAGCATCTGGCCTCCGCGCAATGGATCGGGCAGCTCGCCGGTCAGCAACAGGCGCAGATTTTTCTTTCTCGCGAAGATCGCGCGGGCGTCGGCGTCGGCGTCGGGGGCGACGACGACCTCGGTGAAAATTTGCGCAATCGCTTCGGCGGTGGCGCCGTCGAGCGGACGGTTGGCGGCGACGATGCCGCCGAATGCCGAGACGCTGTCGCAGGCCAGCGCGGCGTGCCATGCCTCGACCAACGTGTCGGCGCGCGCGGCCCCGCAGGGGTTGGCGTGCTTGACGACGACGATGGTCGGGGGACCGTCCCGGAACTCAGCGGCGAGGTCGAGCGCGGCGCTGGCGTCGTTGAGATTGTTGTAGCTGAGCTCTTTGCCCTGAACCTGTTGCGCCTGAGCGATGCCGCGCGCGTGCGGGCCGACGGGGACATAGAGCGCGGCGCGCTGGTGCGGGTTTTCGCCGTAGCGGAGCGGCATCTTGAGTTTGTTGGCGATAGTCCAAGTCGCGGGAAAACGCTCGCCCTGGTCGGCGAAGGCGAACCATTGCGAGATGACGGAGTCATAAGCGGCGGTGGCGGCGTAGGCTTGGGCGGCGAATTTCCTGCGCAGGTCGAGTGACGTCGCACCGCTGTTGGCGTCGAGCTCGGCAAGGAGCACGTCATAGTCCGCGGGATCGGTGACGACAGCGATGTGGGCGTGGTTCTTGGCAGCCGAGCGGATCATCGACGGGCCACCGATGTCGATATTCTCGATGATCGTGTCGCGGTCGGCGCCGCCGGCAACGGTCGCTTCGAACGGGTAGAGGTTGACGACGACGAGGTCGATGGCCTCGATGCCGTGCTCGGCCATGGCGGCGCGGTGATCGGGATTGTCGCGAACGCCCAAGAGGCCGCCGTGGACCTTCGGGTGGAGCGTCTTGACGCGGCCGTCCATCATTTCAGGAAAGCCGGTGAGGTCGGCGATGTCGCGTACCGAGTGGCCAAGCTCGCGCAGCTTCGCCGCGGTGCCGCCGGTCGAAACCAGCTCGACATTGTGGCGCGCGAGGCCGGCGGCGAGCATCTCGAGGCCGGTCTTGTCGGACAGCGAAATCAGTGCGCGCTTGATGGGTATCAGGTCGGTCATGGGTCTCCTTAGCTCGTTCGGCGCAGCTGCCAGCCAATTTCGCCGCCGATGCCCGACATTTCGCCGACGATCACCAATTGCGTGCTTGGGTGCGACTGCCCGGCGCCGTCGACGACCAGGCTTTCCTCGGTGGTCAGCATCGCGCCGCGGCAGCGGAAGTTCCACGGCGGCGTGCCTTTGGAACGGAGGATTGCGCCCATGCCGTCGGCGGTCAGGGTCGCCTCGACCGTGCGGGCGAGGTGGAAGCGGACGGCGAACGGGACGGCCTCGCGGACCTTGCGGCGGCCCTTGGCGATCAATTGGTCGGCGCCGCGCAATTCCTTGCCATCGTTGCCGAGCATCAGGCTGCGCTTGTGGATCAGGCCGAAGCGGCGGACGTAGCCGTCGTGGCTCGCCTCGATGCGGCTGGAATCATTGTCCTCGCTTCGCTCGACGGTGACATCGGTGACGCCGCGGCCGAGCGAGCCGTCGGCGAGAATCGCGGTTGAGTTGGTCTCGTCGAGGACCATGGTGCTGTGGGCGGCGGTGGAGCGGAGGGCTTCGATCAGTTGCTCGGAGAGGTTCGACGGGAGCGGCGCCGGGCCGCCGCAATTGACGATCAGGCGTTGCGCGCCGTCGGACATTTCGAAGGCGAGCGTCGACGCGGCGCCATGGGCGGTCATCTTAGGCGACGGCGGCGGCGCGGCGTCGAGGACCAGGATAGTGCCGAGCGCCGACATCCGCTGATACCCCCAGCCACGGGCGGCACGGAGCGGACGGGCGCGCAGGCCGCAGCCTTCGATCAGCGCCGTCAGGCGCGCCGCCTCGCCGCGGTTGCCGCCTTGCCAGCTCGACAGCCCGCCGTCGCCCATGGTGACGCCATGAAGCGCAGCAAGCGCGGCGGCGGCGGCGGCCTGGATGCCGTCGGGCAGAGTCTGCTTGGCCGCGAAATATGCAGCGCGAAGCAGGCCGAGGCGGTCGACCAGCAGCATTTGTTCGTGGGGGGAGCGGCTGGTCAGCCCGCCATCCTCGAACTGGGCGCCGGCCAGCGCACGGGCGAGACCTGCTTCGCCGCGCGCGACCCGGGTGACGCCGCCCTGGATCAGCAGGCCGGCGGCGACCACTCCAGCCCAGGCGGTGATGCGTTTAAGGCCGGGCGGGGCGCGATCGGCGTTGGCGTCAAGGTGCCGGGCGCCGCGGGCCAAGGTGTTGAGCAGCGCCGAGCGGTATCCAGCGTCGCGGCTCGACAGGATGTATGGCGCATAGGCGGTCCAGAACAGGATCCGCTCGCCCCATAGATCGGGCCTCCAGGCGTCGTCGGCGCGGGTGCCGTGGGCGAGCAGCCAGCGGCCGGCAAGGGCTTCGGCGAGCTTGGTGCCATTCTCGCGGTTGGCGGCAGCGGCGAGGTCGCGCAGCCAGGAAAAGCCCTGCAATTGCTCGGCAGCCACGCCGTCGGCGCCGATGTCGGCGAACTCCGCGCCAGCGAGCGACAGGGTTTCGTTGCCAACGGTGAAGCGGCCGGCGAGCAGCGCATCGCCGCGGGCGCGGTCGCCGGCGACATGGTCGCGCGGGACTGCAGCGAGCTTGAGCGGTTGACGGCCGTGGCCGACGAAGCGGGAGAATAATGAGCCGCGGGCGAGCTTGCGGACGATATCGCGTTCGGCAGCGGTGGTGGAGGTCATCCGCCTCCCCGAAGCGCGGCGATGTTCGCGGCATATTGGCCGGGGCCGCCTCGGAAGGCAGCAGTGCCGGCAACCAGCACGGTAGCGCCCGCAGAGATGGCGAGGGGCGCGGTGGTCGCGTCGATGCCGCCGTCGACCTCGATCGCGACGTCGAGGTTCTGCTTGGCGACGCGTTGCGCGATGGCCTCGATCTTGTTCAATTGGCTGGCGATGAATTGCTGGCCGCCGAAGCCCGGGTTGACGCTCATCACCAGCACCAGGTCGATGTCCTCGAGCACATAATCGAGCATTTTCGCGGGCGTTGCCGGGTTGAGCGACACGCCGGCCTTCTTGCCCAGTGCCCTGATGCGCTGGATCGAGCGATGGAGGTGCGGCCCCGCCTCGGGGTGGACGGTGATGATGTCGGCGCCAGCTTCGGCGAAGGCATCGAGGAAGCCATCGACCGGCGAGATCATCAGGTGGACGTCGAGCGGCTTGGCGGTGTGCGGGCGGAGCGCTTTGACCACCGCCGGGCCGATCGTCAGATTGGGGACAAAATGGCCGTCCATGACGTCGATGTGCAGCCAGTCGGCGCCGGCCTCGTCCATCGCGCGCACTTCTTCGCCGAGGCGGGCGAAGTCGGCGGACAGGATGGAAGGAGAGATCAGGGGCGCGGCCATAGGGCCATTAACCGCTATTCAGTTGTGCGGACAAGGCGCGCGGCGAAGAAGCCATCGAGGCCGCCTTGATCTTCGAGCAGGCCGGGGAGGATGCGGAGGCGGCCGCTGGCGTCCGGCGTGATGAAGGCGGGCAGATCGGCCGGCCGGTCGAGGCGGAAGTCCGGGTTGGCGGCGAGGAATGCGGTGATCACGGCTTCGCCCTCGTCATATTCGAGCGAGCAGACCGAATAGACCAAGACGCCGCCGGGCTTGAGCCAGGCCGCGGCGCGATTTAGCAGTTTCGCTTGGAGTTCGGCGCTGCCGGCGATGACCGGCGGGCGCGCGCGGTAAAGGACCTCCGGATGGCGACGGAAGGTGCCGGTTGCCGAGCAAGGGGCGTCGAGCAGGATCGCATCAAAGGCGCGGCCGGGCTCCCAGCTGAGCGCGTCGACCGGAACCAGGCTGGCGCTCAATTTGGTCCGCTGAAGGTTCTCGCGGATCCGGGCGAGCCGGTTCTTCGAGGCATCGACCGAGGTCACGCGATGACCGGCGGCGGCGAGCTGCATGGTCTTGCCACCCGGCGCCGCGCACAGATCGAGGACCTCTTGGGCTTCGGGTGGGATGAGGCGCGCCGGCAGCGAGG
>JBDSXT010000073.1:0-3114 GCA_039925985.1 Sphingomicrobium sp. | reverse complement strand
CAGGTGAAAGTCAGCCGAAGCTATCGCGATGTCGTTGCGCGGTTCGTCCATTAAGTGGCGCAAAGCATGACGGACCGCGAGCTGGCTCATGATGTGGTGAGCAAGGTCCCCGCGATCACGCTGGGATTCTGGATCATCAAAATCCTCGCGACGACGCTTGGCGAAACCGGCGGCGACAGCGTCACCATGACCTGGCTCGGCGAGACGACGGCGCACCCAGTGCCGAACGGCTATCTGATCGGCACTGCCATGTTCGGAGCCGTACTGGTCGCGCTGGTCTGGGCGCAGATCAAGGTGCGGAAGTTCAACCCGTGGCTGTACTGGGCGACGATTATCGCTTCGACGACGGCGGGGACGACCTTGGCCGACTTCGCCACCCGCAGCCTGAGCATCGGCTACCCGGGAGGATCGATCCTGCTGCTGTTGCTGGTCATCTTGTCGTTGTTCGCCTGGCATAGATCGCTCGGCACGATCGACGTCAATACGGTGGCAACCGCCAAGGCCGAGACCTTTTACTGGATCACCATCACCTTTTCCCAGACGTTGGGGACCGCGCTTGGCGACTGGGTCGCCGACTCCGGCCTCGGCTATTCGGGCGGCGCGGTGGCGTTCGGCGCGGCGCTGGCCGTGCTTGCAGCCCTCTATTTCGCGACCCGCATCAGCCGCGTCGGCTTATTCTGGGCCGCCTTCATCCTCACCCGCCCGCTGGGCGCGACGGTCGGCGACTGGCTCGACAAGCCGGTGGCGAAGGGCGGGCTGGAGTTCAGCCGGCCGTTGGCCTCGATCGTGCTGGCTGTGGTGATCATCGCTCTTGTCCTAGTCCTGCCGCAGCGCGCCGGCAGTCACCCGGGCCGGGTCGAAGCCACAGCATAAACCGGACTTTGGTCGATCGCCGCTTGGCGCACCGGCCGCTGGCTTGCTATGCGGGCGCCATGACCAAGACCCGCTGGCTGGGAGCCGCCGCCGCCCTTTCCATCCTGTCGCTTGCCGCGTGCAAGGTCGCGACCGGGCCGGACAATGCCACGACCGAACAAGCTTCCCATCCCAGCGCGGTCGACAAATTGGCGCGGGTCGAGATGAATGCCGACACCTCCTATCTCACGGCCGAGGAGAAGCAGGTGGTCAACCTGCTGAACGAGGCGGCGGACCAGCTCAATGCAATCTATCTGCGCCAAGTTTCGGCGGACAATGTGCGGCTGCGCGAGGAGATCGCGGCCAAGAACGACCGAGCGCTGCGCGACCGCTTTGACTCATTCATGGGACCGTGGGACGAAGTCGACGCAGACAAGCCCTTCTTTGGCAGCGCCAAACGGCCGCTCGGCGGCGGTTTCTATCCGGCCGACCTGACCAAGGAGCAATTCGACGCCTACCTAGCCGCGCATCCGGCCGAAGCCGAAGCGCTGAAGAGCCCCTATACGGTCGTCAAACGGCACGGCGATCGGCTTGTCGCGGTACCGTACAGCCAGGAATATAAACAGTGGCTGGAGCCCGCCGCGCAAGCGATGGAGAAAGCCGCGGCGATCACCACCAACCCGTCGTTGAAAAAATTCCTGACCCTGCGCGCCAAGGCCTTCCGCACCGACGATTATTTTGAATCCGAGCTGGCGTGGATGGACCTGAAGGACACGCCGATCGAATTCGTCATCGGGCCGTACGAGACCTACACCGACGGGCTGTACGGGGCGAAGACCGCCTTCGAGGCTTATGTGACGCTGAGGAACCCCAAGGAATCGGCGGCGCTCGACGTCTACAAGAGCCATTTGCGGGCGATGGAGGCAAACCTTCCGGTCGAGGAAAAATACAAGAACTTCCAGCGCGGGTTCGAATCGCCGATTGCCGTGGTCGACCAGATCCACGCCGGCGGCGACAGCAACCACGGCATCCCGAGCATCGCCTTTAACCTGCCCAACGACGAGAAAGTCCGCGAGGCCAAAGGCGCCAAGAAGGTCATCCTGCAGAATTTGCTGGGCGCGAAATACGACCGCATCCTGCAGCCGATGGCCGGGTTGGTGCTGGTCCCCGAGCAAGCCAGCCAAGTCAACAAACGCTACATGTACATGGAGACATTGTTCCACGAACTGTCGCACAGCCTCGGGCCGGGATCGATCGTCGTCGGCGGGCGCAAGACCAGTGTCGATGCCGAGTTAAAGGATGTCGGCAGCGGCTTCGAGGAAGCCAAGGCCGACGTGATGGGCGCCTACAACGTGCTGTTCATGATGGACCAGGGCGTGTTGCCCGCCGCCGCCAAGCCGGAGATCCGCGCCGCTTATGTCACCGGCCTGTTCCGGGCGATGCGCTTTGGCGATACCGACGCCCACGGCCGCGGCGCGGCGATGCAATATCGCTCTTTGCGCGCCAGCGGTGGGATCGCCTGGGATGCAAATGCCAAGCGGTTCCGAATCGACCCGGCGAAGCTCGACGCCGGCATCCGCGCGCTGGTCGGTGATATCGTCCGCCTGCAGGCCAACGGCGACTATGCTGGGACCAAGGCCTTCCTTGGCAAATGGTCGGTGATGGATGCCGAGGCCAAGCAGGTCACCGGGACGATGGGCCATATCCCGGTCGACATCCGGCCCGTTTATCCGAGCCGTATCTGATGGCGAGCAAGTTCGAGACCTTTGCCGCGCTTCACGTCCCCGGAAACCCGGTCGTCCTCTATAATATCTGGGATGTCGGCAGCGCGCAGGCGGTGGTCCGCGCCGGAGCCAAGGCGCTAGCCACCGGCAGCCATCCCGTCGCCGACGCCAACGGCTGGCCCGACGGCGAGCAGGTGCCGATCGACTTCGCTTTCGCCAACGCCAAGCGCATCACCGACGTTGTTGAAGTCCCCCTGACGGTCGACTTCGAAAGCGCCTATTCGGTCGATCCTGGACTGGGAGCGGCGAACGTCGTCCGGCTGGCGGAGACCGGCGCGGTCGGCTGCAACTTCGAGGACCAGGTGATTGGCGGCGAGGGCTTGCACCCGCTCAAACTGCAGGCGCAACGGATCGAAGCGATCCGCAAGGCCGTCGGCGATGCGTTCTTCATCAACGCCCGCACCGACCTGTTCCTCAAGACAACGGTCTATGACGCGGCGCTGGTCGATGCGGCGATCGAGCGCGGCAAGGCGTTCGC
>JBDSXT010000072.1:0-2614 GCA_039925985.1 Sphingomicrobium sp. | reverse complement strand
CAGCCGCTCGAACCGTTCGCATTATACGTGCTCGCCCCCGGCCACACGCCGCGGCTGTCGAGCGCGAGCCAAGCCCGGGCGATGCTGATGGGCGGCGGCGCCTTCGCCACTCCGCGCCACGTGTTCTGGAATTTCGTCTCCTCGTCGCGCGACCGCATCAACCAGGCCAAGGAGGATTGGCAGGCGCGCCGATTCCCGCTGATCCCCGGCGACGACCAGGAATTCATCCCGCTGCCCGAGGTCCCGACCACCGTCAGCTATCCATGACCGAGTTCCGCCGCATATTGTTGGCGACTGGAGTCACGCTCAACGTCGCGCTGGCCGGCGACCCCGACGCGCCGCCGGTCATTCTCCTCCACGGCTTTCCCGAATCGCAAGGGACGTGGCGCGGCATCGCGCCTCTGCTTGAGGATCGCTTCCGGCTGGTGATGCCCGACCAGCGCGGTTTCGCCGCCTCAGACCGCCCGGCTAGCGTGGATGAGTACCGAACGAACAAAGTCGTTGCCGATGTTTTCTCGCTTGCCGACGCGCTGGCCATCGATCGTTTCGCGCTGGTCGGGCACGATTGGGGCGGCGCGGCGGCTTGGGCGGCGGCAATCAGCGGCGATCGACGCGTCGAACGGCTGGCGATCATCAACTCGCCGCACCCGGTGACCTTCCAGAAAAGCCTGGTCGCGGACGCCGGCCAACGTGCCGCTTCGCAATACATCACCGCGTTCCGCAGCCCGGGGTTCGAGCAAGCGGTCGAGGCGATGGGCTACGAGGCATTTTTCGACAAAAGTTTCGGCGCTCACGTCGACCTCGCGCTCATTCCCGATGATGAGAAGTGCCGGTACATCGCCGAATGGTCGCAGCCAGGCACGCTGACCGCGATGCTCAACTGGTACCGGGCATCGCCGCTGATCGTACCGCCGCCAGGCGCGACCGTGCCAGTCCCGGACTGGGTGCTCGGCGGGTTCCCGAACGTGCGCATTCCGACGCTCGTCGTATGGGGCATGCGCGACCCGGCGCTGCTACCGCTCCAGCTGGATGGCCTTGACCGGTTGGTCGATGATCTGACCATCGTGCGCCTGCCCGAGTCCGGCCATTTCGCGCCGTGGGAAACGCCCCAAGCTGTCGCCGAGGCGCTTGCGCCCTTCCTTGCCGGTGGCGGCGCAGCTACAGCGCCCGCCTGATGAGCAAACCCGCCCGTTCCCGCTCGCGCTCCGCCGCCCGCCTCGCTGCGGTCCAGGCGCTGTACCAGCAAGAGATGGAAGGCACGCCGCTCGCTCGCCTGATCAAGGAATTTCACGACCACCGCCTCGGCGCGACGATTGGCGACGCGCAATATGTCGATGCCGAGCGCAGTTTTTTCGACGACGTCGTCACTGGCGTCGACGCCCGCTGCGACGAGATCGACCAGGCGATCACCGCGCGGCTGGCCAAGGGCTGGAGCCTGAAGCGGCTTGACCGGCCGATGCGCGCGATCCTCCGTGCGGGCGCCTACGAGTTGCTCGCCCGCAGTGACGTCCCGGTCGGGTCGGTGATCTCCGAATATGTCGACGTCGCGCACGCCTTTTACGACAAGCGCGAGAGTGGCTTCGTCAACGGCCTGCTCGATGCCATCGCCAAAGAAGCCCGGGCCGCACCCGCGAGCGGATGAACGAGGCCGACGCGATTGCGCGGTTGCGCCGTTTCGCGACCGAACCGGCGGCGCGCGGATTGACCGACGACGCGGCGCTGTTCGATGGGCTGGTGCTGACTCACGACGCGATCGCGGAGGGTGTCCACTTCCTGGCCAGCGATCCTGCCGACAGCGTCGCCTGGAAGCTGGTGGCGGTGAACCTGTCCGATCTCGCCGCGAAAGGCGCAACGCCGGCCGCGGCATTGCTGTCGCTGACCATCAGCGAGGATGACGATTGGGACGGCGCGTTCATCGACGGCATCGGCGCGGCCTGCGCCCACTTCGATCTCTCGTTGATCGGCGGTGACACGATTGCCTTGCGGCCAGGATCGCCGCGCGTCTTCGGCTTAACGGCAATTGGCCGCCCCGGACCAACCGTGCCCTCACGTAGCGGGGCGAAGCCCGGGGACCAGCTGTGGGTCGTCGGCACGGTCGGTGACCCCGCCGCCGGTCTGACGATATTGCGACTGGATCCAACAGCCACTGGCTCGCTCGTCGAAGCCTATCGGCGGCCGGTGCCGCTGCTCGCCGCCGGTCAGGCACTGGCGCCGCATGCAACGGCCATGATGGACGTGTCCGACGGGTTGTTGCTCGACGCGCGGCGGCTGGCCGAGGCAAGCGGTTGCGCGGCGATCATCGACCTCGATGCGCTGCCGCTGTCCAAGGCCTTTGTCGCCGAACGCGGCAATGGGATCGAAGCGCAAATGTTCGCGGCGACTGGCGGCGACGATTATGCGCTGCTCATTGCCCTGCCCCCGAAACTCGACCCGTTAAGACTTTCTTTACCTTCGGGGACCAGCATCCGCTGCATCGGGACTCTCGATGCTGGCAGCGAACCGATTCGCCTGCTCAGCAAAGGGAAAGCCGTCGCGCTGCCGGAGACATTGGGCCATGAACATCACTGCAATTCCGCTTCGGCAGTGGCTGGTCGCACTTAGCGGCCTGGCTTGC
>JBDSXT010000071.1:0-6771 GCA_039925985.1 Sphingomicrobium sp. | reverse complement strand
ATATTGCCGGTTGATCGGAGCCGAACGGTAAAGCGCCTCCAGCTTGCGGAAATGCGCGTCTTCGCCGGTCGCAGGCTTAGGCGACTTCGCGCTCATCCGCCCCCAGCAGCACAGCCGCCAGCGCATCGCGGCTGCGCGCGCCGCGCATTTTCTCCAGGGTCGGCGCGTGGCGGGTGACGCGGCTGATCGCGGCCAGCGCTTTCAGATGCTCGGCCCCGGCTTCGGGCGGCGATAGCAGTAGGAACACGAGGTCCACCGACACCTTGTCGAGCGCCTTGAAGTCGATCGGCTCCGCCAACCGCACGAACAGCCCATAGATTCGCGTCAGGCCCTCGATCTTTCCGTGCGGCAAGGCGACGCCCTGGCCAAAGCCGGTCGAGCCGAGGCGCTCGCGCTCGGCCAGGCTGGCGAGGATCGCCGCCGAGTCGAGGTCGAGACGCTGCCCGGCCAAATGAGCGAGTTGCTGCAGCAAGTTTCGCTTGCTGCCACCGGGGAAGGAAGTCTTGATCGCGTCGAAATCGAGGAATTCGGAAAGCTGCATGGCCGCACTCTACAATGGAAACGCACTGCGATCAGCATGCATCGCACGCCGGCCGCAATTGGAAATGGGGGTCAGGTGCCGTGCGGCTCAACCCAGCCGATGTTTCCATCCTCTCGTCGGTAAATCATGTTGAAAGCTCCTGAAGCAGAGTTCTTAAACATGAGGGCATTTGTGTTGCGCAGATCCATCAGCATGACCGCATCCGATACGCTCGCCTCGGGAATATCGGCGCGGGTCTCGGCGATGATCGCCGGGTTGGTCCCGGCTTCGTCACTGTCCTGCGGCGCCGCGAAGACGGTGTAGCCGGCGTTTTCGACAAAAGGCTGCTCCCCGTCGGCCTTATGCTCGCGAAGCCGCTTGACGTAGCGGCGAAGCTGCGTCTCGATGCGATCAGCGGCACCGTTGAAGGCCAGCTGCGCCTCCGATCCGCGGTTCGAGGCCTTGAGGACAACGCCTTGCGCGACCGGCGCGACAATGTCGCAGGTGAAATCGTTATGGGGGCCGCGGCCGAAGGTGACGTTGGCGGCGATCGCCCGGGAGAAGTATTTTTCAGTCATCTCTTCCATCCGGCCGATCGCATGCTCGCGCAGCGATTCGCCGGTGTCGACCTGGTGGCCTGCGACCCGAACGTCCACTTGGACTGGCTCCTCTTGATAATAAGTGGCGCGGCTTAGGGCCCGCGCCAAACTGCCGTCAACTGAACGGTCAACGGGCCGGGACGAAGCGTGCCCACAACGGATTGACCAGCCGCTCGATAAACGCGCGATGGCGCTCAAGTTCCTCTGGTGCGGCAAAATGCGGACGCGCTTCGCGTGACTCGCGGGCAATCACTGTCTGGCCACGGGCGGCGATGTCGACCGCCTCGGTATCGGCGACCAGTGCGAGCCCGATCTGGCGGCCGCCGGTCAGCTCGACATAAACCTGGGCGAGCAATTGCGCGTCGAGCAAGGCGCCATGCTTGACCCGCTGGCTGCGATCGACGCCGAAGCGGGTGCACAGAGCGTCGAGGCTGTGCTTGGCGCCGGGGTGGCGGCTGCGCGCGAGTACCAGCGTGCAGACCATCCGGCTGGTGCACACCGGCGGCCGGCCACAGTGACCGAGCTCATGATTGAGGAAGCCGAAATCGAAGCTCGCATTGTGCGCGACGAGCGGCGAATCCTCGATGAAATCGAGCAATTCGTCGGCGCGCTCGCCGAACTTCGGCTTGTCCGACAGGAAGACGTTAGTGAGCCCATGAACCGCCTCGGCCTCGCTTGGCATTGGCCGGCCGGGGTTGAAATAAGCGTGGAAATGGCGGCCGGTCTCGATCCGGTTGAAGATTTCGATGCAGCCGATTTCGACCATGCGGTCGCCGCCGGCCGGGTTGAGCCCCGTGGTCTCGGTATCGAAAATAATCTCCCGCACGCCGACGTTATTCACCCAGGCCGAGTCCGAGACAAGCGAGAATATGCTCGACCTGGCGCTCGGTTTCGTCGAGCGGGCCGCTGGTGTCGATGACGAAGTCGGCGCGAGCCCTTTTGTCCTCGTCGGGCAATTGGCGGGCGAGCAGGGCATCGAGTTTTTCCGCCGTCATGCCCGGACGCAACAAGACGCGCTCGCGCTGGATTCCTGCTGGCGCGGTGACGACGATGATTTTTTCAAACGTGTCCTCGCCGCCGGTCTCGAACAGCAATGGGATGTCGAACAACAAGGCCGGGGAGTCGCCGTGAGCGAGGATGAACCTGGTCCGGGCCTGGTGGACCGCAGGATGCACGATCGCCTCCAAGGCGGCGAGCTCATCGGGCTTGCCCACTACTAACGCTGAGAGCGCGTCGCGATTGACCGTATCGCTTGTGACGCTGCCGGGGAAGCGCTTGCCAATCGCCTTGACCAGCGCGCCATTTGGCCCCTGCAGCCGGCGCACTTCAGCATCCGCGTCGAACACCGGCACACCGGCGCGCTCGAACATCTTCGCGACAGTCGACTTGCCCATGCCGATCGATCCGGTGAGCGCAATCGGGATCATGAGGGGATCTGCCCGCGCTGGCGCAGGCCTTGAAGGAGCGGGAGCAGCGGCATGCCGAGGATGGTGAAATAGTCGCCGGCGATGCTGCTGAACAATTGCACGCCGCGGGCTTCCATTCGGAATACGCCGACGCAATGGCCGACGTCGGGCCATTCCGCGTCGAGATAGTGGGCAATAAACTGCTCGGACAGAGGCCGCACCTCGAGCGCGGCGGTGTCGGCATGGCTCCAGTCGATCGCATTGCCCCGCGCCAGTGCGACGGCGCTGGTCAATTGGATCGTCTTGCCGGAGAACAGCCGCAAATGCATGGCCGCCTGCTCGCGATCGGCGGGCTTGTCGAGGGTTTGGCCGTCGACGGTCACTACCGAATCGCTACCAATCACCCAATCGTCGCTGCCTGCCCCGCTGACGCTGAGCGCCTTGGCTTTCGCCAGATCATGCGCAAGATCGTCGGTCAGCAAGGCTTCGGCCTTGAGCGCCGCTTCATCGACCTTCGGCGAGGCGACGTTGAAATCGACCCCGGCCGCTGCGAGCATCGCCCGCCGGACGGAGCTTGAAGAGGCGAGGATCAGCGTCACGGCATAACCTTGTGGAAAACTTCATGTTTACCTTAGCCCGCCGATGGGGACGGGCTCAACTCGTCGCTTATGCTCAATCGGACTTAGCTTGTGCCAAGATTCATCCACTGTGGAGACACTTAGCCCCCAGGCTGTGAATCGCGGGCATGGTAGGACTCGAGTCGCCGGATTTCGGCGCCACTGCCGCTCTCCAACTTGTTGGCAAATCCGGGAGCCGGGCCTAAGCCCCGCATCCCGCCGACCATCATCAACAACATTTGAATCTTATATATATACTAAAGGAGAATAAGGGGTGGTCTCGACGTCCCTTGATAGCCCGGGAAGTCGAGCCAAGCCGCTGCTTGCCGTCCTCAGGGGCGAGCGGCTCGACCCTCCGCCCGTCTGGATGATGCGGCAGGCCGGCCGCTACCTTCCAGAATATCGCGAATTGCGCGCGGCAAAGGGCGGCTTTCTCGACCTCGTCTATGACAGCGAGGCTGCGGCCGAGGTCACGCTGCAGCCGTTGCAACGATTCCCGCTCGACGCCGCAATCCTATTTTCCGACATTCTCATCGTGCCGTTCGCGCTTGGCCAGAATTTGAGTTTCGTGGCCGGCGAGGGCCCACGCCTGACACCGCCGCTGGCCGGGTTTGCACTCGATGATTTGAACCCGTTCCCTGCCCGGCTGGATCCGATTTACGAGACCGTGGCGCGGGTTAAGGCCAGGCTCGGTCCCGCGACCACCCTGATCGGCTTTGCCGGCGCACCGTGGACGGTGGCGACTTACATGATTGCCGGCGAGGGCAGCCGCGACCAGGCCCCGGCGCGGCGGATGGCCTATGGAGATCCCGGACGGTTCGCGGCGATCATCGAGCGGATCGAAGCGGTCACCTTTGATTATCTCAGCGGCCAGATTGAGGCTGGCGCCGAGGCGGTGCAGTTGTTCGACAGCTGGGCGGGAAGCCTGGCCCCGGCCGAGTATGAGCGCTGGGTGATCGGGCCGACAGCGCGGCTGGTCGAGCGGCTTAAGGCCCGTCATCCCGGCGTTCCGGTAATCGGCTTCCCCAAGGGCGCCGGCGGTAAGCTGGGCGCTTATGCGCGCGAGACCAAAGTCGCTGCGATCGGCCTCGACGAGACCGTCGATCCCGCCTGGGCGCACAAGGAATTGCCCAAGCGGCTGCCGGTGCAGGGCAATCTCGATCCGCTGGCCTTGCTGGCTGGCGGTGAGGCTTTGAAGAGCGCCGTCCGCCGCATCCTTGACGCGCTGGCCGAGCGCCCGCACATCTTCAACCTCGGGCACGGCATCCTCCAGGAAACGCCGATCGCGCATGTCGAGGAGCTGATGGCGTTGTTGAAGGGCAAACGATGACCGGCGTGCACCTCACGGGCTTCCTCGGCGACGCCTATCCGTGGGTAAAGGCGGCGCACGTCACTTTCGTGATTTTCTGGATGTCCGGACTGTTCCTGCTTCCCCGTTTCTATGTCTATCACCATGCGACGACGCCCGGATCCGCCGAAGACCGCGCGTGGATCGAGCGCGAGGATCGCGTCCGGACGATCATCCTGACGCCAGCGATGATCATCGTCTGGCTGCTCGGGTTGGCGCTGGCATTTCACCTCGACGCCTTTGGGCAATATTGGTTCTCGGCCAAGTTGGTGCTGGTTGTCGGGCTGACCGGCTACCAGGGTTGGCTTGGCTCGTACGGGAAGTCGCTCGCCGCCGGCAAGCGCGAACTCGAGAACCGGACGCTGCGGATCATGAACGAAATCCCCGGCATCGCCGTCGCGCTGATCGTCGTCCTGGTCATCGTTCGTCCGTTTTAGAAGGCATTTGTCTCGCCGCGCTGATTGACACGGGGCCTTCGCGTCCATACTTCAACGACAGCGCTCACATCGGCCAGTTTGATCCTTTCGCCGATGCCCGCTTCTCCATGGTGCAGCGTCCTGCCGCATCCGCTTTGATCATCAAGCGACAAATCCTCCCAAGAAAAGAATCCCAATGCATCTCAAAGATCTCAAACTAAAGACCCCCGCCGAACTCGTCACCATGGCTGAAGAGCTGGGCATCGAGGGAGCCTCCACCCTGCGCAAGCAGGACATCATGTTCTCGATCCTCAAGGTCCGCGCCGAAAGCGGCGCCGAGATCATGGGCATGGGGACGATCGAAGTTTTGAACGACGGCTTCGGCTTCCTTCGCTCGCCCGAGGCCAATTATCTCGCCGGGCCGGACGATATCTATGTTGCGCCCAACCTCGTCCGCCGCTTCGGTCTGCGCACCGGCGACACGCTCGAAGGCGAAATCCGCGGCCCCAAGGACGGCGAGCGCTATTTCGCGCTGACCCGAGTCACCCAAATCAATTTCGACGACCCCGAAGCGGTCCGCCACCGGGTCAATTTCGACAATCTCACGCCGCTTTATCCCGACAGCAAGCTGACGCTCGACAGCGCCGACCCGACCGTCAAGGACAAGTCGGCGCGGGTGATCGACATCGTCGCTCCGCAGGGCAAGGGCCAGCGCGCGCTGATCGTCGCCCCGCCGCGGACCGGCAAGACCGTGCTTCTGCAGAACATCGCCCGGGCGATCACCGACAACCATCCCGAAGTCTTCCTGATCGTGCTGCTGATCGACGAGCGGCCGGAGGAAGTCACCGACATGCAGCGTTCGGTGAAGGGTGAGGTCATCTCCTCGACCTTCGACGAGCCCGCCAGCCGCCACGTCCAGGTCGCCGAGATGGTCATCGAAAAGGCCAAGCGGCTGGTCGAGCACAAGAAGGACGTGGTGATACTTCTCGATTCGATCACCCGCCTCGGCCGCGCCTACAACACTGTCGTGCCGAGCTCGGGCAAGGTGCTGACCGGCGGTGTCGACGCCAACGCGCTGCAGCGGCCCAAGCGCTTCTTCGGTGCCGCCCGCAACATCGAGGAAGGCGGTTCGCTGTCGATCATCGCCACCGCGCTGATCGATACCGGTTCCAAGATGGACGAGGTCATCTTCGAAGAGTTCAAGGGCACCGGCAATTCCGAAATCATCCTCGACCGCAAGGTTAGCGACAAGCGCATCTTCCCGTCGCTCGACGTCGGCAAGTCCGGCACCCGCAAGGAGGAACTGCTGGTCGACCAGGCGACGCTCACCAAGATGTGGGTGCTGCGCCGGATCCTGATGCAGATGGGGACCATCGACGCGATGCAGTTCCTGCTCGACAAGATGAAAGACGCGAAATCGAACGAGGATTTCTTCGCGAGCATGAACCAGTAAGCTGAGCCGGCAAATCCGGCACGCTTCATGCGTGTCGGTCTGCCGGTGCCGGAGTGATATTTGCCCGAAGGCATGTTTAATTTTGCCGACATTTTTACCGCCGCCGGGCTGCTGACGCTCGGCCAGGTCATCCTCATTGACCTGACGATGGCCGGCGACAATGTCGTGATCATCGGCACGCTCACCTCCGGCCTTCCAGCACGCGAGCGCAAGCGGGTCATCATGTTCGGCGTCGGCATGGCGTTGGTCTTCCTGATCGGCTTCGCGCTGATCGCTACCCAATTGTTGCAGATCACCGGTCTTCTGGTCGCCGGTGGCCTGCTGCTGCTGTGGGTCGCCTACAACATGTATCGAGAGCTCAGGCCCACGAGCCCCGTCCTACTCGACGATCCGAGTACGGCCGCGGTGGAAG
>JBDSXT010000070.1:0-3931 GCA_039925985.1 Sphingomicrobium sp. | reverse complement strand
CCTGGGGCCACAGCCTGGACGAGGAGCTCACCCTCCAGCGCGACGCGATGCGCCGCCTCGGCTACACCGAGGATTATCGCGAAGGCGTCGCCGCTTTCCTCGAAAAACGCGCGCCGAATTTCACCGGCCGCTAATTCTCGGCGACGAGCTCGGCGAATGTCTTGAGGTCGATATTGCCGCCCGAGACAATGCACACGATCGTCCCGTCCCCGGCCTCGCCGGTCAACGCCGCGGCCAGCGCCAGCGCGCCGGCGCCCTCGGCAATCACCCGCGCTTTTTCGGCCATCAGCCGCATCGCGGCGCGCACCTCGTCGAGCGAGACAATGATCGACCCATCGACCACCGCCTGCATCCGCTCCCACATCCGCTGGGTGACGCTCTGGCCGCCGGCACCATCGACGAAAGATGCCGTCCAGTTGGAAAATCTGCGCGGCCCGCCCTCGCGCAGCGACAGCGCATAAGGCGCCGCCGTCTCCGGCTCCGCGCCGAACACCCTCACATCCGGGCGCAGCGCCTTGATCGCGCTGCCGACGCCGGTGATCAGCCCGCCGCCGCCGATCGCCGCGATCACCGTCCGCACGTCGGGCGCATCCTCGAGGATTTCGAGCCCCATGGTGCCGTGGCCGGCGATGAAATCATGATTGTCGAACGGGTGGACAAAGGTCCCGTCCATGCCGTCAAAGGCGTGCGCCTCTGCCGCTTGCCAAGCCTGCGCGTAGGACACCGGAACGATGGTCGCGCCGAGCGCCCGCATCCGCTCGAGCTTGGTTTGCGGCGCCGTCTCGATCGCCACCACCGAGCAGGCGATGCCGGCCGCCCGCGCCGCATAGGCCACCGCCTGCCCGGCATTGCCAGCGCTGATCGTCCACACGCCGCCGGCGCGCTGCGCGTTGGACAGCGCCGCGACCGCATTGGCCGCGCCCCGGATCTTATAGGCGTTGGTCGGCTGGAGATTTTCGAGCTTCAGGCGGATGTCCGGACCGCCGGAGCCGAGGTCAAGCCTGACCAGCGGCGTCCGCAGCACGGTTCCCCCGATCCGCGCTCGCGCCGCTTCGATGTCGGCAATTGCGATTCGCCTGACGGGTTCGATCATTTCCAAGCTCCTCTGCGCGGCTTCTTCTAGAACGCGCCGGCGAAACTCAATATTGTTCAATCCCGCCCTTTCGCTCATTGCCTCAGGGTGCGATGCTGATCGTTGGATTGCCGGAGGAACGAGAATGTCGAAACTGGTCACTAAGATGATCGCGATGGCCCTGGTGGCGATGCCCGCCATGGCTGTGGCCAAGGATGGACTGGACCCGCGGGTGCAATCGCTGCTGGTGTGCGAGTCGATCAGTTCCGCCGAGGCCCGCCTGCAATGCTTCGATCAATCGATTATCCCTTTGAAGCAGGCCCTTTCTCGAGGGCGCGTGGTGCTGAAAGAAAACGACGGACCGGGGTCGCTTGGCGGCGTCGTCACGGCGTCGGGGAAATCGGCTGAGAAGCGCTTCTGGGTCTTGTTCGAAAACGGCGACCGTTGGCAGATCAACACTCAGCCTGACCGTCGCAAGGCGCCGCCGGTAGGCATCACGCTGAAGATCCAGAGGACTTTGTTCGGCAATTACTGGATCTCGGGACCTGGCTGGTCGCAAAGCGAGGCCATCTTCCAGTCTCACGGCTCCTGACACCGCGGCTCGGCCCCTGGCGCCACTTTGGCCGGGCAATGTCCGCAACTGGTCGAAGACTCAAGAATGGGGCTAACCGGGTCGCGACCCGCGCCACTGTGCAAACAACGCCTCAACGTTTCCGCGATTGACGGCCAGCGCCGCTTCGACCTGTTTCCTGCCGCGCCAGTAACGCTCAAGTGAGCCCGCTGCGGTCGTTAAAGCGAACGCTATTTGCTGAGCGATCCGTTCGGCTCGGCCAAACGAAGCATGTCGATCGCGCTCGCAATGCCTCCGGCCGGATCGGTCGCGATCCGTTCGACGACGCGCAGCCTCTCCTCCATGCCGCTGAGCCGGCCCTTGAGGTCGCGATTCTCGGCCGTCAGCGCGGCAAGTTCGGCGCGGATGCGGCCGACCCCGTGCTCGTCCTCCAGCGGATAACCGTGATGCGCCCTGATCCAATTGTTGACGATCGTCGCCAACGTAGAGATCGCCACCGCAACCAGCACGAATGTCCAGAACGCCACTCAACACCTCCGCAAATCTGCTCGGCTGGCCCGGCGATTTGGTGTCCGACAACGGCGGTTCGATCCAGCGGTATTCGACGGACGGCCATTGAGCCCGACCAACTTCGCCTTCGCCGCCGCGCACCGAATTGGTGTGGCGAATGTTTGGAGAGACCCAATTTCCATTGGTGGAAAGCGGACACCCAAGACTGCCGACTTTATGCGGTGTTGCTGACGCCCCATTATCCAGCCGCCAAATCAAAACCGACGAGTTCAATTGAGAATCGCGCCATTCCAGACTGGAAAACGGGGCGAGAGTGGACACACGAGGCGGCGAGCCTGGCCTCGGCGACGCCCCCGCTTTACGAGCTGCAACCTCGACCAGCGCTTATCGCTTTGTGTCGGTGCTGGTCGCGACGCTGCTGACATCGTCATCTTCACTGGCAACGATGATCGTCTCTTGGCCGTTGGCATCCTTCAGGCGCAGAATGCGGCGGTTCTGGACGCTGCGCCAGCCGACGGCGGCGATGACCGCGAAGACGGCCAGCCCAAAAATGATCGCCATGAAACTTGATGCTGAGTCGGTCACGTGGATTACCCCTTTGAATCTAGGTGTTAGCGCCGTCTAACGGGGGAAAGTTAATAGGTTGATCCACTGGGCGCGAAACGATGCCGACGTTCGCCCGAAGCAGCGCAGGGGCGCCGTGCAGCGATGGCCGCAACCTGTGGAAAGCGATCATGAGCTTCATGTCACGAGTTCCCGGGGGGGTATAGCTGAGCGTAGTCGTCTCACCCGAGGCAGACGGTGATTGCAACGAGCCGTGCAAGCCAGGCGCACTACATGCGCTTGAAGACTGCCTGAACCCGATGAACTTCCTGACCAGTTTGCACGACTATGGTCACATGCTGATCCTGTTGCGCTTTTTGCACCGGCTCGGGCATCGTGAAGATCACATAACCTCCCCAAGCCTCATTCGGCCCGACCCGAAGGGGGCGAAGCACTTGATCGAGGCTGCCTAATAACTTCGCTCCGGGCAGATTGTCGGACAATCGGTCCATCCTGCTGCTTTGGCCGCCTTGGTCACCGTGATCGACCGAGGAGCCGCTGATCGAGCTAGCTGTCATTCCGCCGTTTTGCGACTGCGTGTATGAGCCGAGGTTGGACTTGACGGCGCGATCGATGCTGCCGGCGATCCTGACTTCGCGTTCGACGATTTCCTGGCCTCGGTCGAATACGGCGACCGGAACGGCCTTCATCTGAGTGCCGCCAGGAAGCTCGATTCTGACCTGATCGGGTCCGAATCTAAAGGCCGGCTGGCCAAGGTTCATGACCAGGACACGCACCGTTCCCAGCTTGGTAATTCGATTGCCGGGGGCGATAACGCGCATCAGCGTCTTGGCGGTTTTGACGTCAAACACTTGAAGGCCACCGCGGCCCTGCAGGATCTTCCCTTGGCCAGGCGCGAAATTTAGCGTGAAGTCCGCAGCTGCCGCCGAGCCTGCCGGCAAGCTCGCGATTGCGGCACATGCAAACACGAGCCACTTGATCGCCTTGCGCATTCTCAACCCCTTCGCGAAATCGATCGTGCATTGGGGGATCAGCCTATCGCAATGTCCGTTCGTTGCAACGTCTAGAATTGTTGAGAACCGCAGTCGCTTATGTCTGCAATGGGTCGAAGGCGAACGTTAGCCTCCGCCGCGCCTTTCCGCTTCCAAAGTAGGATTTCGTCTGCCATCGCTGGGTCAATGGCGCCGCTCCTGCCTTGCCCGAGCAATTTCAGC
>JBDSXT010000069.1:0-5154 GCA_039925985.1 Sphingomicrobium sp. | reverse complement strand
GCCAATCCGCGCGTGCTGGTGTTCGGCGAAGATGTCGGACCCAAGGGCGGCGTCCATGCGGTGACGCTCGGTTTGCAGGGCAAGTTCGGCAAAGCCCGGGTGTTCGATACCAGCCTCAACGAGGAAGGCATTGTCGGCCGCGCGGTCGGCATGGCGCTGGCCGGCCTGATGCCGGTCCCCGAAATCCAGTTCCGCAAATATGCCGAGCCGGCGACAGAGCAGATCAACGATTGCGGGACGATGCGCTGGCGGACCAACAATCGCTTCGCCGCGCCGATGGTGCTGCGCGTGCCCGGCGGCTTCTTCAAATGCGGCGACCCGTGGCACAGCCAGACCAACGAGGTGCAGTTCGTCCATAATCCGGGGTGGAAGGTGGCGGTGCCGTCCAACGCCGAGGATGCGGTCGGGCTGCTGCGCGGCGCCATTCGCGGGAACGATCCGGTGCTGTTCTTCGAGCACCGGGCAATGCTCGACGATGCCTGGGCACGGCGGCCGTGGCCGGGCGATGCGTATGTGCTGCCGTTCGGGCGGGCGAAGAGGACCCGCGAGGGCGATGCCATCACCATCGTCACCTGGGGCGCTATGGTGCCGCGCTGCGAAGCTGCCGCGGACGGGGTGTCGGCCGATATCATCGACCTGCGGACGCTGATGCCGTGGGATCGGGACATGGTGCTCGACAGCGTGGCGCTGACTCGGCGATGCCTGATCGTCCACGAGGATCTGCGCACCGGCGGGTTTGGCGCGGAGATCGCCGCAGTGGTTGCCGACGAGGCGTTCCTCGATCTCGATGCGCCGGTCGCGCGAGTGACGATGCCCGACATTCCAAGCCCGCATCACCCGACGCTGATGGAGGCCGCGCTGCCCTCGGTGGCGCGAATCCGTGCCGAGATCGACCGGCTGGTGGGTTTCTGATGATCGACGTGCGCGTTCCCGACGAGCAAGAAGGCACCAAGGCGGTGGTCCGCGCGTGGCTCAAGCAGGTCGGCGATGCCGTGGCGGTCAACGATCCCTTGGTTGAGCTCGAGACCGACAAGGTCACGCAGGAAGTGCCTTGCCCGGCGGCGGGGGTGCTGGCGGAGATCGTGCTCGATATGGATGCGGAGGCGGTGCCGGGGGCGCTGCTGGGGCGGATTGATCCAAGCGGTACCGCTCGTCCTGAGCCTGCTGAAGGGAGTCCTGCACCGGGGTCCGAACAACGCCCTTCGACTTCGCTCAGGACGAACGGAACTGAGGATCGACTTTCCCCCTCGGTCCGCCGGGCGCTTCAGCAACACGGGATCGACCCGTCCCGCATCGACGGCACTGGCCGCGGCAGACGGATTACGCGCGAGGATGTCGAGCGGGCTCTCGCGGCGCCGGCGAGCGGCGACATTCCGCACGACCGGATGCGGCTCAAGATCGCCGAGAACATGGTCCGGGCGATGGCCGAAGCACCGCATGTCACGGCGCTGTTCGAAGGCGATTTTTCGGCGGTCGCGGCGCACAAGGCGGCGCTGGCCAAGGCCGGCACCAAGCTCAGTTACACCGCCTACATCGTCAAGGCGGCGGCCGAGGCGATGGGGCAAGCACCGGCGATCAACGGGCGCTGGGAAGCGGACCGGATCACTGTCTCGCCGACCATCGACATTGGCGTCGGCACCGCGCTTGGCGACAAGGGGCTGGTGGTGCCGGTCGTGCGCGATGCCGGCAGCCTCAGCCTCGAGGCGATCGGCGCCGCGCTCGACGACCTGACGCGGCGCGCGCGGGACGACAAATTGACCGGCGGCGACGTCTCGGGCGGCAGTTTCACCATCTCCAACCACGGCGTCTCCGGCTCGCTGCTGGCGGCGCCGATCATCCTCCACCAGGGCCAGGCGGCGATCCTCGGCGTCGGCAAGCTCCAGAAGCGGGTCGTCGTCCGTGAGGTCGACGGCGACGACGCGGTCGTCATTCTGCCGATGGCGTACGTCACTCTGACCATCGACCACCGCGTCGTCGACGGCCACCAGACCAATGCCTGGCTGAGCCGCTTCGTCGCGATCATCGAGGGCTGGCCGACCGCATAGTTTGCAGTGAACGGCCGGCCTCGTCGCCTGGCGCCTCGGCCGCGGCCGCGATCTCGGCCGCGACTTCGGCGAAGTAAGCGGTGCGGTCGGCCTCCTGGGCGGCGCGTTTGCCCGACTGTTCGAGTGTCGTCGCCGCCACCATCAGCGCCTCCTCGTCGGGCGTGCAGGTGCGCCGGTAGTCGCGGCTGCCCCATTGGCCGTGCTCGACGCCGCCGAAACCGGCCGGCGGCGGGAAGTCGGTCCACCACGCTTCCTGGTTTTCCCACACCGAATTGCTGGGGTCCTCAGGGTCTTCGCCGTCGGCGGAAATAAGCGAATCCGGGGGCGTGTCTGTTTTGTCTACTTCGGGATTTTCCGCAGCCCTTCGACCGGGCTCAGGACAGGCCCTGAGCGCGGCGAGGGCGACCGCCATGGCGTCGGGATCGCCGGTCCTGAGCGCGCCGACCATCTGGACCCAGTCGAGATGTGGCGTCCCTCGACTTCGCTCGGGATGAACGGGAAGGGAGGTTGCACGAACGGCGGGGTGTCGAGCGTGGGTGGAGTGGGGGTTGGAGAGGTAGGGCAGCGCCGAGCCGGTCTCGGCGACCCGGTCGAGGCGTTTGAGGACGGCGAGGCCGAGGCGGTTGTCGAAATAGCGCTTCTCGCCGACCAGCGCGCCGTCGCGGTAGAAGCGCTCGACCGAGCCCTCGATCGAGCGGGCCAGCAAAGCATCGGACAATTGCACCCGCGCCAGGCCCAAGGCGGCTTCCCAGGCGGCGGCGAACAAAGGATCGCGGTGGCGCAGCGCATAGGCGCCGGCGCGGTTCTTGCCAGCCGCGAGGCAGGCATCGACCACCATCCCGGTCTCGGCGAGAGTTTCGCAGAATTTGGCCATGAGCGCGCCGGTCCAGCCGTCGTGGCGCCCCTCGGCTGCGCTCGGGGCAGGAGTTGCGGTGTCTGCTGGCCGGAGCGAGCCCCACGGGCCTTCGCCCATAACAGGCTGGACAGGCCGCTCGGCTGCGCTCGGGACAGGAATACGGTTCTTGTTGTCCCTGTCGCTCACTTGGTTCTCTCCGAGTCGAAGAGTATAACTCATTTGGTTATCTGTAGGAAAGCGCTTTGTTCCATGACGCGGGTATTTGGCGTGCTGCTGCCAACGAGACCCGGTGCCTCGTCCTGGCGAGATTGGTTCTCCATGGAATATACGCGGCTGGCGCGATGCTAATATCGAATGTCCACCATGGGTGGAAAGCGGACATTAGGTCGATCGTTGGTTGAGCGCTCTGCAGATATCTGTCTAGGTAAACGGCATGAAGCGATTTCGAACTTATCTTGTGCTGGCGGTGGTTGCGACGTTGCCGGCGATGGGCATGCGGCTTCAAGGCCGAGTATGACATTCGCTTATAGCGCCCAATCAAGCAACGTGGCCTTGGGCGCGCGACGGATCGCGGCAGCGGGTGGCATTCTGATGACAATGCCATCGTTGAGCCAGCGAGGCGGCGAGCGGGTCGGCATTCTCCTGGCCAATGGCTTTGCTGGAGCAGGGATACCTGTACGGATCGCGCTTGTGCGAGATGCCGGAGAGGCCGAAGAAAAGCTCACCTCGATGCTTCACCCCTATGTGTCTATTTCAAGTGCTGGTCCGCCATTGGCCAGGCTCGGACGCAAATATTTGCAACGTGTGCGGGCCGTTCCCTTTATCCGCCGCCAGATCGAATCATTTGGACCCGCGGTCGTGCTCGGCACCGTCAATAGTGTGGGCTTGGTCACCGCCCTTTCCCGAGACCAGACCAATGCAGGACCTTCGTTCGCCTTGAAGCTGACAAACCGGCTCGCGCCGCCGGAGTTCGGTACGATAAGGAGGCTTCAAAGGCACAAAAGCTTTGATTTCATCTTCAGTCGCTTCGATCTCGTGCTCACACTTTCCGAGGCGGAGCGCCGTGGTGTGCTCGAACTATATCCCGGTCGAGAGTATCTGTTCCGCAACATCCCCAATCCTTATGTGACGAATGACATGCTTTCCGGACCGGCGCCCGAGCGTTCTGGACCCCGGCGGATCCTAGCGGCGGGGCGAATGGTGCGCCAAAAAAGGCTAGACATTCTTCTAAGGGCCTTCTCCCTCTCCGAAAACAAGTCGAGTAGGCTTGTGATCCTCGGCGACGGACCTTTTCGATCCGAGCTTCGTCGCCTCGCAGACTCGCTCGGCATTGCTGATCGTGTCGAAATGCCCGGATTTGCCGAGGATTTGATCCCTTGGTTAAGGAAGAGCGACCTCTTCGTTCTTTCCTCGGACTATGAGGGGTTGCCTGCCGTCGTGCTCGAAGCGCTCGCTTGCGCCGTACCAGTCGTCACCACCGACAGCTTTCCGAGCGCCCACGAGTTGGTTGGCGGGCTCGAGAGTTGCGCGATTACGCCAACAGGAAATGCTGAACGGCTGGCGGAAGCGATCGATCATACCGCGCATGCGACCGCCGATCCGAACGAGCTTCGCCGCCTTGCGAGCGGCTATCTCGTCGACGATTCCGTCAGCGCGCACATCATAGAAATTGCGCGCTTGGTTGAGAATCCGCCAGGTCAGCGGGACAGAATTCAATAGACGCCAAAGCTGAGTAACGAATGCTATCTTTGCAGCTGTAGTTCAGGACCTGTGAAGGCCTCTGCTCTCGAAAACTCTTGTTTTGGGGGCAGGGCCCATTCACCATCACAGGAACCCTCGGCTTCCAACCAAATTACAGCTAATGTCGCCTTTGGGTCGAAAGCGGACATTAGCGCTCGCGTCGGCGGCAGATCAAAAGAGCAATAGCCGCCGCGGCCAAGCCGCGTCGTTGCGTGATCGTCCTGCGGCGGTCGCAGCCGGGCGTTGCGCATCTCTCGCGCTAGTCGGCGATTGCTGCGCAATACCCTCTTTGCGCTCGGTGCTACACGAATTGCTAACCCTTCCGCGTCATTAGGAACGGGTGAACGAGACGATTTCGATCTTTGTTGCCGTGCTGCTCAAGGCCGGCATGGGCTTGCTGGTCGCGAACGAGATTCGCGGGCTGATCCTGGCGGGACCGGTGCTGTTCGGGATGTACGCGGCCGGCGGCACGTTGATGGCGATCTGGGTCGCGATCTGCTCGCTGGCCGGCAT
>JBDSXT010000068.1:0-11181 GCA_039925985.1 Sphingomicrobium sp. | reverse complement strand
GCTCGTGTCGGTCAATCGCGCCATCGTCGTTACCTGAAGCCGTTTTAGGTAGCACTTTAGGTAACGAAACGCGAGAGAGCATGCAACATAATAGCCGTCATGACGTCATCTTCTCCTCTAGAGTCGGACACTATGGGCGTCATGAGGGGTGGCCGCCCACTCTTGCCAAGGTTGGGGTCGAGGGTTCGAATCCCTTCGCCCGCTCCAGCGACTTTCCGGAGTGCCGGCGTAAACCGAGCCGTCAGGCGTCTGCGAACAGCCCCGTCTAGGCGACTAGGCTGCGAAGTTCCGCGCTGGCGTAGGGCTTCTTGAGCAACCTCGCTCCGCTCGGCACGTCCGACGCCACTACATGACGTCAGCGCAGGATGCTGAATCCGAGTCTGCCAACGCCGCCCAAATGGGCAACGGCTCATTTGCCGGCTTTTTTCTTGCCGCCGGTCTTGGCCTTGGTCTTGGCTTTTGTGGCGCCCTTCGCCTTGGCCCCGGCTTTCGATTTCTTGCCCGATTTGGCTTTCTTGCCCCCCGAGTCGAGGCCGATGGCGTCCATGCTGCGCTTGGCGATGTCGAGCGCCATCTGCCAGAATGCGTTGCCCCGATCGATCGCTTGCTTGCTGGCGGTTTCCAGTTCGGCGCCGACCAAGGTCGCCATTTCACGCGCCTTTTTCGGGTTCTTGAGCGCCACAGCAGCAGCAACCAGGCTTGCGGCGACGACTTCGGCGACCGCCGGATTGGCCGCAATCTTCGTTGCCTTGGCCCGGGCGCTTTGAACGGCCTTGGTCACCTTTGCCGCCTTTGAGGCTGGCTTCGCCCTGGTGGCCGGGGCCTTGGCCCGGGCTGGGCTTGTTTTCCTTGCGGGCGCTTGCTTCTTGTCCTTCGCCAAATTGACCTCCATGTGAACCGGGCGGCCGGTCAGCCTGCCCCGCGATTGCTTCTGTCACACCCGCGTCACACGATTCTGTTTCAATCGTAAGACAGACCAACTCAGTCGGGGCAGCGTTCAAGGCGGTATATAAGTCAAAGGACGTGATGGATAGCCAGACCCCCGCGAACGTGGAATTGCCCGCCGAACCGGCGGCGGTTCCGCCTGCGGCGCCCGCTGTGGCTCCCCCGCCGGCTGCGGAGTCGCGCTACTTTAATCGCGAACTGAGCTGGCTTGCGTTCAACCGCCGCGTGCTCGAAGAAGCCTGCAACGACGCCCACCCGTTGCTCGAACGCGTCCGATTCCTGTCGATCTCGTCGAGCAACCTCGATGAATTCTTCATGGTTCGGGTCGCCGGCCTGAAGGCCCACCAGGCGCTTGGCGTCGAGGAGCGCTCCGAAGACGGGCTGACGCCGGGCCAGCAATTGACCGCGATCAACCGCGAGGCCGACCAGCTGGTCGCCAGCCAGCACGAAGTGTGGGACGACCTGCGCGCGGCATTGGGCGCTGCCGGCTTGACCGTGGTCGCCAGCGAGACGCTCGACGAAGCCAGTGAGGCCTGGCTCGACAAATATTTCCGCGAGCAGATTTTTCCGTTGCTGACCCCGCAGGCGATCGACCCGGCCCATCCGTTTCCGTTCATTCCCAACCGCGGTTTCTCGCTGATCTTCGAGATTCGCAAGGGCAAGGCGCCGCCGGTTCGCGAGCTGTTGATGCTGCCCGTCGCGTTGCCGCGCTTTATCCGCATTCCGGGTGACGATTCGCGCTACATCGCGCTTGAAACGCTGATCCGGCGCAAAACCGATTACCTGTTCCCCAGATACCAGGTGCTGCGCGGCGGCGCCTTTCGGATCCTGCGCGACAGCGACATCGAGCTCGAGGAAGAAGCCGAAGACTTGGTCCGCTATTTCCGGACCGCGATCAAACGCCGCCGCCGCGGCCGCGTCGTCCGGCTCGAACTTGAACCGGATATGGCCGAGGGACTGGTCCGCGGCGTCAAGGAAGGGCTCGACGCGCAGAATGCGATCGTCTCCGAAAACCGCGGATTTCTCGGCATGGCGGACCTCGCCGGATTGGTCGACGAAGACCGGCCCGATCTCAAATTCCCGCCCTTCGACCCGCGCTTCCCCGAGCGCATTCGCGAACATGGCGGGGATTGCTTCGCCGCCATCCGCGACAAAGACATCCTCGTCCACCACCCGTACGAAAGTTTCGAAGTCGTCGTCGAATTCGTCAAGCAGGCCGCCGCCGATCCCGACGTCGTCGCGATCAAGCAAACGCTCTATCGCGCCGGCAAGCAGTCGGCGATCATCCGCGCGCTGATCGACGCCGCCGAGGCCGGCAAGTCGGTGACCGCGGTGGTCGAACTCAAGGCCCGCTTCGACGAGGAGCAGAACCTCCTGTGGGCAAGCGCGCTCGAACGCGCCGGGGTCCAGGTCGTCTACGGCTTCATCGACTGGAAGACCCATGCCAAAGTGTCGATGGTCGTCCGCCGCGAGGATAAGGGCTACCGCACCTATTGTCACTTCGGCACCGGCAATTATCACCCGGTGACCGCTCGCATCTATACCGACGTCAGCTATTTCACCGCCGACCAAACCGTCGGCCGCGACGTCGCCAAGCTGTTCAATTACATCACCGGCTATCTCGAGCCGCGCAATCTCAAGCGACTGATCCTTTCGCCGGACCAGATGCGCAATGAGCTCTTGAAGCTGATCGACGTCGAAATGGCCAATGCCCGGGCGGGCAAGCCGAGCGGCATTTGGGCGAAGATGAATTCGCTGGTCGACAAGGTGATCATCGACAAGCTTTACGAGGCGAGCTCGGCGGGCGTGCCGATCGATCTCGTCTTGCGCGGCATCTGTTGCCTGCGCCCCGGCGTTCCCGGCCTGTCCGAGAATATTCACGTCAAGTCGATCGTCGGCCGATTTCTCGAACA
Organism: Sphingomicrobium sp.; assembly: GCA_039925985.1. Classification (GTDB taxonomy): domain Bacteria; phylum Pseudomonadota; class Alphaproteobacteria; order Sphingomonadales; family Sphingomonadaceae; genus Sphingomicrobium. The sequence continues at coordinate 8,323 of JBDSXT010000068.1, read as the reverse complement.
TGCGCGGCTATGGTGCTTTGGCAATGGCCAGGAGCTGCCCAATCCCGGCGCTCGCGTGTACATCAGCTCGGCGGACTGGATGCCGCGCAACTTCGACAGGCGAATCGAATATATGCTGCCGATCGACAACCCGACCGTCCATGCCCAGCTGCTCGATCAGGTGCTGGTCGCCAATCTTCTCGACAATGAACAAAGCTGGCGCTTGAATCCCGACGGGACCTATCAGCGGCTCGAGCCGAAGCCGACCGAGGCGTTCAACCTCCACGAATATTTCATGACCAACACGTCGCTGTCCGGGCGCGGCCAGGCGCTGAAAAAAGGCCGCCGGGTGCCCAAGCTTCGCTTCCACCGCGGCCGTTAGCGCCAGGGTGCCGTCCCGCAAGCCTCCTTTTCGCCAACCGACCGCGATCGTCGATATCGGCTCGAACTCGGTTCGCCTGGTCGTCTATTCGGGCGCGCCGCGCGTGCCGACGCCGATCTTCAACGAAAAGGTTCTCGCCGGCCTCGGCGCCGAACTGGCGAAGACTGGTGAACTGTCAGCCAGGAGCCAGGACAAGGCGCTGGCGGCGCTCCGGCGCTATCACCTGCTGATCGACCACATGGGGGTCAGGCGTACCCGGGTGGTCGCGACAGCTGCTGCTCGCGAAGCCCGCAACGGCGCCCAGTTCGTGAAGCGGATCAACGCCATTGGGTTCGACTGCGAAGTCCTCTCCGCTGAACAGGAAGCGCGGCTCGCTGGCGAAGGCGTGCTGTCCTCAATCCCCGGCGCAGACGGGATCGTCGGCGACTTGGGCGGCGGCAGCCTCGAGCTTGCCGATGTCCGCGGCGGCGTCGTTCGAACGGCAATCTCGCTGCCGCTGGGAGTGCTGAGGGTCGATATGGACAGCGGTGGCGAGCGACGCGCGCTCGACATATTGTCCGCGGGCCTGAAGCAAAGCGGCCTCGCCGAGGCCGGGGCGGGCCGGCCGTTCTACATGGTTGGCGGCTCGTGGCGCGCGCTGGCGCGTATCGACATGATCGCGGCTGACTATCCGCTGCCGGTGAAGCATCAGTACCGAATGCGGCCGGAGCGGCCCAAAGAGCTTCGCAAGATGATGGGCTCGCTCGACGCCAAGGTGAAGAAGTCGCTTGCCCCCGCCCGTCTCGCTACCTCGCCGGTCGCGGCGATGCTATTGTCTCAACTCGCCGAACAGCTGCGGCCGAGCGAACTGATCCTGTCGAGCTTCGGCATCCGCGAAGGGCTGCTTTACAAAGGGCTCGGCAAGGCCGAGCGCAACCGCGATCCGCTGATCGAGGAGGCCCGCGATGCCGGCGGCGCGGAACGCCGGTTCGGTGAGCATGGCGACCTTCTCAATGACTGGATCGGGGCGGTATTCGATGATCCGCCGGCGCTTGGCCGGCTCCGTCACGCATCGTGCCTGCTGACCGACGTCGCCTGGCAAGCGACTCCCGACTTTCGCGCCGACCGGGGGGTTGAGATGGCGCTCCACGGCAATTGGGTCGGCGTCGACGCGCCCGGGCGAGTGATGATCGCCCAGGCGTTGTCGTCGAGCTTCGGCCGCGACAAATTGCCGACCGCCTCGTTGGCCGGCCTGTGCACGCCTGAGGAGATTGCCCGCGCGATATGTTGGGGCATGGCGATCCGCCTCGGCCAGCGGCTGTCGGGCGGAGTCGGCTCGGTGCTTCAGAGCACTCGGCTGAGCAAGGAATCCGACACGCTCAAGCTCCACGTCAGCTCGGCGGATCGCGCGCTGGTCAGCGACGGCGTCCACCGCCGCCTCGCGCGCCTCGCCGAGGCGCTCGGCCGGACCGCCAAAGTTGTTGTCGACTAGTCGGCTCAGATCGACGCGGCGGCGCCGTAGCTCATCTCGTGTTGGTTGATGACGGTCCGCACGACATTGTTCATCAGCGTCATGCGCGTAATCAGCGGCGTCGAGGTGCGCTTGATCATCACCGCGACCGCATAGCTCCGCCCGTTCGGCGCGCTCAGGATGCCGATGTCGTTATAACCCGCCTGGACCGACCCCAGCACTTGCCCGGTGCCGGTCTTGTGGCTCAGGCTCCAGCCCGGCTTCAGCCCGCCTTTCAAGCGATTGGCGCCCGTTTTGGTGTGCCCCATGATCGACAGCAATCGCGCCGTCGACGATTGCGACAATATCTCGCCGCGCTTGAGCCGCGACAGAGCGCCGACGATCGCGCTCGGCGCGGCGCCATCGTACGGGTCCTCGACGTAGCGGTCGAACGACGCTTTGCGCAGCGCAAACGGCAGCGCGTTACGGGCCGAGTAGAAGCCGTTGCCGACCGAATAGCTTTGCGACCAGATGAGCCCCGCGATCTTGCTCTGCAGCGCGCGCTCGCCGTCGTAGAAGCGGATCGCGCCCAACCTCTTGTCGGCGATCATTGCGCGCACCGCCGCCGGTCCGCCAATCGAGCGCATCAACTTGTCGTTGCAAGTGTTGTCGCTGGTCGTGATCGCCTTGAACATCAGGTCGGCGAGCGTGGTCGTGTAGCCGCCGCCGAGGATCATCGCCGCCACCGGCTGGTGAAACAAGGTCAGGTCGCTGCGGGTCAAGGTGACCTTGTCGTCGAGCCGCACGCGGCCACGGTCAACCGCATCCAAGGCGGCGATCGACACCCACAATTTGCTGACGCTCTGCTGCGGATACAGTTCATCGGCTTTCCACCCGGTCTGCCAGCCGTCGTTGACCGACCGCACGGCGATCCCGACCCGCCCGTCGAAGCCGCGGCCCAGCGCCGCCACCCGCTCGCGCAGGTAAATCGGAGTCTGCGCCGGTACGGCCGGCCGAATGAGCGCTGGCGCCGGCTGGGCAATCTGGATTGCCGCCGACGCGCCGACCGTCGCCAGCCCGGCCAACGCCACGGCCAATCCCAAGCGGCTTGAAAGTGACGTCATGACCCCAACAGCTCCCCGAACTCTCGCTATATTCCAGTACCTTGCCGCCGCGACCCTGAATGCCCGCTGTGCGGCCTCGGCCAAGATTCGCATTCGCGAGTCCGCTTGCCAAGCCCTTTTCGCCGAAGTGCCCTCAGCGCTCGGCGCCGCTCCCTGCAAGCAGCGCCGACGATTCGATCTCGTCGAGCGCGCGGTGGGCGGCGACGTAGCGCCGGGCCTTCACCACCCACGCGCCGGCCCGCGACGCGCCCGGAAGCCGCATCGTCTCGGCGAGAGCGCTGTCGACATCGCCCGATTCGAGCCGGCTGGCCGCTCGCAGATAACGCGCATCGGGCTTGGCCGAGGGCACGCCGGACTTGTGGATATCGACCAGCGAGCCGAACTCGCGCCGGACGTTCGACCACCAACTCTCCTGCGGCCCGCCAACCCGCAGCTGCGGACCGAGCTTTTCATAGTCGGCCGCCAGCTCATCGAGCCGCACCGGCGACCGCGACGCCGTGACGATTGTCGCCACCGCCTGCGGATGGCGCGCTCCGAACCGGTCGACCAGCAAGGTTTCGAGGTAGCCCAGGGAGACTCCGCGATCGATCGCCCGCCGCGTCGCAAAGGCGACCACCAGCGCGTCGGTTCGACCGGCCGATCCCTCCGCCCGCCGAGCCGCATTTTCGACAGTGCCGAGCCGCGCTTCGAGGCCGGCGATGCGGGCTTGCAGCGCTTCTTGCGTGGCGCTGTCGGCGCTCGACGGTGCCTCGGGCGTGGCCAAGATCCGTTGCGGAGCGACGACGGCAGGCGGGCTTGGCGCAACCCCAAGGAAATGCGCGGCGCGCTGGTAATGGGCCAGCGCCCAGACCGTCGCCGCCGCGCCAAGGATGACCAGCGTCAGTCCGATCAGCAGCCGGGCGCTGCAGCTCAAGCGACTATGGGAAGCGGGCGCGTTCATGTCGTTACGGCTTTGTCGCACAGCCGTGCTGCAAGGGCTAGCAGGGCGGCATCATCGGGCGAGGCGGCCGCTTCGCACATCGCCCAACCATCTCCCGCCGCCGAAGCCGCTGCCTCGCTGATCGCGGCGATTTGGACCGACGTGCGATCGACCCTCAATTGATCGGCTAGCTCGGCCAGCCGCTCCCCAGCGCGCGGCGAGTGGACGGCCACAACCGCGCCTTCGATCCTCCGCAAGTCCCCGGACGCCGCCAATTCCACCGATCGGTAAACCGGCACCGGGACAATTGCGTGATTTGTCGGGACAGCCGAGCGGTGTTCGCCACACAGATGGAGCAATCGCAGCCCAACGGGGACCGAGTTAAGCAGCCGCTCGACGCCGCCGTCACCCTCGGTTGCGATATCAAATCCTGCTTCGCGCGCCGCCCCGGCCGTCGCTTCCCCGACCGCATGCGCGGGTAAGGCGCGAAGCTGCCTGAGCCCATCCCCGCCATGTCGCACTGCATTGGCGCTGGTCAGCAATAGCGCGTCGAACGTCCCCGGATCGGGCACATCCCAAGCCAGTGGCACAATCTCGAACAGCGGCATCGCCAATGCGTCCAACCCCATCGCTCGGGCCCGCTCGACGGTCGCGCTGGCGCCGTGCTCGGGGCGCAGGACCACCAGCCGCCTCATTTTGGCGCGAACAGGCTCCGGATGGAGGGCGGTGCGTTGGCGAGCATGCGGTGGGCGAGCCCGGCCGGCGTGTCGCAATCACCGCACTCGAACCGCGCCTTGTCCTGGATCATCTCGCGGCCGTCTTCGGCGAACAGCTGGGCGCGCATGCCGAGCTCGCCGTCGTCGAGAATGGCCAACGCCGCGACCGGCGAGAGACAGGAGCCGCCGAGCGCCCTGGTAAACGCCCGCTCGGCCATCACCGCGGAGAAAGTGATCTGGTCGTTGACTGTGGTCAGCACGCTTTGAATCATATTGTCGTCCGTCCGGCATTCCATGCCGAGCGCTGCCTGCCCTGGAGCCGGGAGCATGACTTCGATCGGCACGGCGAGGCCAACGTCGATCAGCCCAAGCCGCTTGAGCCCGGCCGAGGTCAGCAAGGTGGCATCGACCTCGCCCGATTTGACCTTGGCCAGCCGGGTTTCGATATTGCCGCGTAGTGGAACGATGTTCAGGTCGGGGCGCAGCGAGCGCAATTGCGCGGCGCGGCGCGGCGAGGAGGTTCCGACCCTGGCGCCCTGCGGCAGCGCGGCGATCGAGTCGGCGCCGATCAGTCGCTCGCGAACGTCGCCCCGCGGGCGCATCGCCGCAATGTGGATCCCCGGCGGCCGTTCACTTTCGACGTCTTTCATCGAGTGGACACAGAAATCGACCTCGCCGGCGAGCAGCGCGCGGTCGAGCTCCTTGGTCCACAGCGCCTTGCCGCCGATCTCGGCCAGCGGCCGGTCCTGGACCTCGTCGCCGGTCGTCCGGATCGGCACGATCTGGACATAGTCGGCCGGCCACCGCTGTGCAGTCTCGAGTGCCGCCGCCACCTTGCGCGCCTGGGCGAGCGCCAGCGGCGATCCGCGAGTCCCTAGTTTGAGTCCGCCATCCATGGCTCACCCCTAGTGCATCGGGGCGGGTTGAGGCAAAGGCGGCGCGGTGTCTCTCATTCTTGGCCTTGAGTCCTCCTGCGACGACAGCGCCGCGGCGATCGTCGGCAGCGATCGGCGAATCCTCGCGCACGCAGTCGTCGGCCAGAATGCCGCCCACCAACCCTACGGCGGAGTCGTCCCCGAAATCGCCGCGCGCGCCCATGTCGAGATATTGCCCGGCCTGATTCGCCGGGTCATCAAGGAAGCGGGGGTCGAGGTTTCGGACATCGATGCGGTTGCCGCCACGGCGGGTCCTGGATTAATTGGTGGCGTCATGGTCGCTCTGCTTGCGGGCAAGGGACTGGCGCTCGCCACCGGCAAGCCGCTGATCGCCGTCAATCATCTCGAAGGTCACGCGCTGTCGCCGCGACTGGTCGATCCGGACCTCAATTTTCCGTACCTGTTGTTGCTGGTTTCGGGCGGGCATTGCCAATTGCTCGAAGTCGCTGGCGCCGGCCGCTACACCCGCCTGGCGACAACCATCGACGACGCCGTCGGCGAAGCCTTCGACAAGTCCGCCAAGCTGCTCGGCCTCGATTATCCCGGCGGGCCCGCGCTTGAAGCGCTGGCCGCGCGAGGCGATCCGAATTCCGTCCCGTTGCCTCGCCCGCTACTCGGCTCGCCCGAGCCCCATTTCTCGTTCGCCGGCCTGAAAAGCGCCGTCCAGCGGGCGGTTGCTTCGGGCGAGCACCGGCCGGCCGATATCGCCGCCAGTTTCCAGCAGGCGGTGATCGACTGCCTCGTCGACCGCACCGCCCGGGCGCTCGAGACCAGCGCTGCCACGACCTTGGTCGTCGCCGGCGGAGTCGCGGCCAATGGCGCGATCCGCGCCGCGCTGGCCGCCCTTGCGGAGAAAAACGCGCGCCGTTTCAGCGTCCCGCCCGCCTGGCTCTGCACCGACAATGCGGCCATGATTGCCTGGGCCGGCGTCGAGCGGCTGGCCGCGGGCATGACCGATCCGCTCGACGCCCCCGCCCGCGCTCGCTGGCCGCTGGACGCCAACGCCGAGACCGTTCGCGGCGCCGGCGCCAAGGCATGACGATCGAACGCCTCGCGGTAATCGGCGGCGGCGCCTGGGGAACCGCGCTCGCCCAGGTCGTCGCCACCGGCGGCCGCGACACCATCCTGTGGGCCCGCGAGCCCGAAGTCGTCGAAGCGGTCAACGCGACCCACGAAAATGCGCTGTTCCTGCCCGGCCAGAAGCTCGACGCGGCGATCCGAGCGACGTCCGACCTCAAGGAAGCGGCGGACGCCGACGCCTGGCTGATCGTCACGCCGGCGCAGCACACGCGGCTGGTCCTCGATCAGGCACCAGATTGCGCCAAGGCGCTGATTTTATGCTCAAAGGGCATTGAAGAGCGCAGCGGGATGTTGCTCCATGACGTCGCCCATTCCGCCTGCCCCCAAGCACGGATTGCCGTGCTGTCTGGGCCGAGCTTCGCCGGCGAAGTCGCGGCTGGGCTGCCGACCGCGGTGACGCTGGCTGCCAGCGACGGCGCGCTCGCCGAATCGCTCCGCGAGCGCATCGCCCTGCCCAATTTCCGCATCTATTTGAGCGACGATGTGATCGGCGCCGAGATCGGCGGCGCCGTCAAGAATGTGCTGGCGATTGCTTGTGGAGTCGTCGCGGGCAAGGGCCTTGGCGAGAATGCGCGGGCGGCATTGATCGCCCGCGGCTTCGCCGAAATGACCCGGGTCGGAGTCGATTGCGGCGCCCGCCGCGAGACGCTCGCTGGCCTGTCCGGCCTCGGCGACCTCGTCCTGACTTGCTCGTCGACCAGCTCGCGCAATTTCTCGCTTGGCAAGGGGATCGGCGAGGGCGGCTCGCCGGCCGAGCTGATGGCCGATCGCCGCACCGTCGCCGAAGGCGCCTTCACCGCGCCCGTGCTCGCCCGACTGGCGATCGAACGGGGTATCGACATGCCGATCGTCGCTGCCGTCGATGGCCTGCTCGCCGGGCGCTTCTCGGTCGATCAGCTGCTCGAGCAATTGCTGGCCCGCCCGCCCCGCGCCGAGGCGAGCTGATGGCAATCGTCGAAGGCGTCGGCGCCCGCCAGGCCGCCCTCAAGATGCTCGATTCGGTGCTTCGCCAAGGCCGCACGCTGGACTCGGCGGCGCAGGACTCGCGCGGCCTGGCGCCCGCGGACCAGGGGCTGGCCATCGCCATTGCCGGCGAGGCGCTACGCCGGCTGCCCGACCTCGACGCGCTGATCGACGGCGCCACCCAGCGCCCGCTACCCGACGATTCGAAGGCGCGGATGGTGCTGCGCCTCGCGCTCGCCCAGAAGATCGGTCTCGGCACCCCGGACCACGCGCTGGTCGCGACCGCTCTGCCGCTTGTCGATGGCGGTCCGCGCCGCTTGGTCCACGGCGTCCTCGGCACCTTGTTGCGCAAGGGCGTCCCGGTTTCTGAAGCGCCGCGCTTGCCTGCTTCGGTCGAGCAACGCTGGGTCCATGCGTGGGGCGAAGCGACCGTTGAGGCAGCCCGCCGCCAGATCGCCCAGCGCCCGCCGCTCGACCTCAGTTTCGCCAACGACTCCGCCGCCCAAGCCTATGCGGCGGAGCATGGCGGCAAGTCGCTCGCGCCCCGCCACGTTCGGCTTCCCGAAAGCTCCGCTGTGCCCGACCTGCCCGGCTTCGGCGACGGATGGCGAAAGCCAGGCTCGTCAGCGGACGAGCCGCTTTCGACATGGTGGGTGCAAGACCTCGCTGCCTCGCTGCCGGCGCGCCTCATCCCACCCGAAGCCCAAGAGGTCCTCGATCTGTGCGCGGCGCCGGGTGGCAAGACCATGCAGCTCGCCGCCGCCGGTCATCGCGTGACCTCGGTCGATGCCTCGAA
>JBDSXT010000067.1:0-3495 GCA_039925985.1 Sphingomicrobium sp. | reverse complement strand
CGAGCAAGGTGAAGCCACCGACCTTCATTCGCGCGACCAGCGAGGCGAGCGCGACTTTCGAAGCGTCGGTCACAGCGCTGAACATGCTTTCGCCGAAGAAGGCACGGCCGAGCCGGACTCCGTAAAGTCCGCCGACCAGACGCGGTTGGGGATCGCCGGTGCTCCACACTTCGATCGAGTGGGCGTGGCCGCTGGCGTGGAGCGCGAGCATGGCGCTTTCGATCTCGTCGTTGATCCACGTCTCGTCGCGGTTCGCGCACGCCTTGATCACTCGGGCAAAGGCACGGTCGACGGTCAGCTGGAAGCGGCCCGAGCGCACAACCCGGCTCAGCGAGCGCGATAAATGAAATGCGTCGAGGGGCATGATTGCCCGGGTCCGTGGCTCGACCCAGAACAGCTCTGGCGCGTCGCGGCTGTCGGCCATCGGGAAGATGCCGGCGGCATAGCATTCGAGCAGCAAGCGCGGGTCGAGGTGGCTCATGCACCCCCATACTCGTCATTCCCTGAAACCGAGAGCCCATCAGGCTAACGGCCAATGGAGCAGCGGGATCGGGTTTGCCGCGGATGAGCGAGCTACAGAATTTCGTGCACGGTCTCTTGCGGGCGGCACAGGCGGACGCCCTTGGCGGTCTCGACCAACGGGCGGTTGATGAGGATCGGGTGCGCGGCCATCGCATCGAGGATGGCGTCGTTGGTGACGGCGGGATCGGTGAGACCGAGTTGTTCGGCGAGCGGCTCCTTGGCCCGCAGGCCGTCGCGGGGCGAGATGCCGGCGCGGGCATAGAGGCGCGCGAGTTCGTTCCGGTCGGGCGGGGACTGGAGATATTCGTTGACGGTCAGTTCGACGCCGGCCTCGCGCAGGATTTCGAGCGTTTTGCGTGATGTGCCGCAGGCCGGATTATGATGGATTAGCGCTTGCATTTCGAGGCCGACCTAGCGGCGGAATGCCGGCCAAAGCAACGTTCGCGTGATGGCCCAACGGAATTGACGCCCAGTTCGGCGCGGCACCGGAACGATACCGTTACATTGTCGTTCCCCAAGTGTGACACGAGCTCCGTCGCCGGGTAACCCGTGCCGGAAACGTGGTCCGCGAAGCTTAACAATTGGGAGAAAAACGATGAAAAAGACAATCCTGGCAGTGGTATTGGCGAGTTCGGTCTCGCTCAGCGCCTGCGCCACCAACAGCCGCATGGCCGGCAACGCCGCCGAAGGCGCAGCTTATGGCGCCGCTGGCGGCGCTGTCGTCGGCGCCGTCGTACCGGGCGTCAGCACGATCGAAGGCGCAGCGGTTGGCGCCGTCATTGGCGGTCTCGCCAATGCAGTCTGGGCCGATCGCAACAACGACGGTTATGTCGATGGCTACGTCCAGAACGGGCAATATTACAACGGCCAGCCGCAAGGCTATGACCCGACGCTTCGCCGCGTCGCCGGTGGAGCTCTTGGCGGTGCCGCTCTCGGCGCGGTCGCCGGTGCGGTGATTCCGGGCCTCAGCGTGCTTGAAGGCGCCGTGATCGGCGCCGCCGTCGGCGGTGTCGCCGGCGCGATCTGGGCCGACCGTGACAATGACGGCCGCGTCGATGGTTATGTGTCCAACGGGCAATATTATGCCGGTGCGCCCGCAGCCACGACGCCGGCGCCGGTCTACTCGGCTCCGATTCGCAGCGGCGAGCGCGGCTAATCGGTCGCCCCAGTGAATAGTATGCGTAACTCGCGCGCCGGGCTGGTCCCGGCGCGCAGTTTGTCGAGGATCAGTGGTGCCGTGGCGGCGTGTTTGTTTGCCGCGGCGCCACTTCCTTCGTGGGCGGCGGCTGCTCCGCGGATAGCGGCTGCACCTGCCGCTTCCTTTGCAAGCGGCGCCTCCATTCAAGATTTCTATCGAGCGCGGACCGGCCGTCCGCTGTGGCTGGCGTCGCAATCGGGCGCCGCGGCAACCAGGTTGCTGGCGTTACTCGACAGTGCGGCGATCGATGGCCTGGTTCCTGGCCGCTATCAGGCCGATCAGGTCGCCAAGGCAATGCGCGATGCGAGCGGTGGCGATGTCCGCGCGGTCAACCGCGCCGAATGGCTGCTGAGCCAGGCGTTCGTCGCCTACGCTCGCGATCTTCGAGCCCCCCCCAATATCGGCATCGTCTATGTCGACCGCGAGCTGGCGCCGAACCAGCCGAGTCCACGCTTGCTGCTCGAGCGCGCCGCCGCGGCGCCGTCGCTTGAGGTGTTCGTCGACAGCATCGGCTGGATGAATCCGACCTATGGGCAACTTCGCCGGGCCATCGCCAACGGCCATTCCACCCCCGAGGAGCGGGCGCAGCTGTCGATCAATCTCGAGCGCGCGCGCGCGCTGCCGGCCGACGAGCAACGCTATGTGGTCGTCAACACCGCCGCGCAGCGCTTGTTCGTCTATGACAAGGGGCAGCTGGTTGACTCGATGCGGGTCGTTGTCGGCAAACCAAAATATCCAACGCCGATGATGAACGCGTTCATCCGTGCGGCTGCGCTCAATCCCTATTGGAACGTGCCCCCCGATCTCGCCGCCGAACGGATCGCGCCCAATGTCGTCAAGCAGGGCGTCCGCTATCTGAAATCGATGGGCTATGAATTGCTCTCGGACTGGAGCGACCATCCGACGGTGGTCGATCCGAGCACGGTCGATTGGCGGGCGGTCGCGGACGGTACGGTCGAAGTGCGCATCCGCCAGCTCCCCGGGCCGCAGAATGCGCTTGGCGCGATGAAGTTCGTGTTTCCCAACGCGCAGGGCATTTTCCTTCATGACACGCCCGACCGCCAGCTGCTGACCGAGGCGTCGCGGCTGTACAGCGGCGGCTGCATCCGGGTCGAGGACGCGCCTCGGCTCGGGCGCTGGCTCTTCGGCCAAGAGCTGAAGAAGAACGGCAACGCACCCGAGCAGATGGTCGCGATTCCGGTCATGGTTCCGCTCTACATCACCTACATGACAGCCGTTCCGGATGGCGCGGGGATCGCCCATTTCGATGACGTTTACGGACGCGACGCGGCACGGCTTGCAACGCTCGGCGGCGGACGAACCGCAAGCCGTTGATCGACTCCGCCGCAACTGGTAGGCGGTAGCCGAAGAACTGGAGAAAAAGTGAACAGTTTTCGTGACTTGCGCGCTGCGACGGCGCTTTGCCTGGCCACAGCCCTGGCCTTGGCCGGTTCGGCGCCGGCGATAGCTCGGAATAGCCGGGCGCTCGCCTCGGCGCCGGATACCGGCGGCATCCAGGCCTTTTACCGCGCTCGAGGTGGGACTCCTTTGTGGTTCGGACTGTCATCGGGGAATGCCGCGCAGCAATTGATGCAACAGCTGGGGACCGCCGGGGCCGACAATCTCGATGCCAACCGCTATCATGTGCGGGCGCTGGCCAAGGTGGTCCAGGCGGCGTCGCGCGGCGATCCGATCGCCGTGCAGCGGGCCGAAACGATGCTCAGCACGGAATTCACAACCTATGCGCGCGATCTTCGCCACGATCCGCGCGGGAT
>JBDSXT010000066.1:0-8091 GCA_039925985.1 Sphingomicrobium sp. | reverse complement strand
TCCGAGCGCCACCTGGTCGCGGCGATTTCCGACGCCGGCGGCTTCGGCGTCATCGCCTGCGGAGCGATGACCCCCGACCTCCTCGACACCGAGATCGCCGAGACTAAAAAGCGCACAAATCGGCCATTCGGGGTCAACCTCATTACAATGCACCCCGACCTCCTCGAATTGATCGACACTTGCGCGAAACACGGCGTCACCCACGTCGTCCTCGCTGGCGGCCTGCCGCCAAGCGGCTCGATCGACCGCATCAAAAATGGCGGCGCCAAGCTGGTCTGCTTCGCCCCCGCGCTGAGTCTGGCCAAGAAACTGATGCGCTCCGGCGCCGACGCATTGGTCATCGAGGGCATGGAAGCCGGCGGCCACATTGGCCCGGTCTCGACCTCAGTCCTCGCACAGGAGATTCTCCCCCACGTCGCCCACGACATTCCGGTGTTCGTCGCCGGCGGCATCGGGCGCGGTGAGGCAATCGCGGCTTATCTCGAGATGGGCGCCGTCGGGGTTCAGCTCGGCACCCGCTTCGTCTGCGCGACCGAGAGCATCGCCCACGCCAACTTCAAGAAAATCTTCATCCGCGCCTCGGCCCGCGACGCTATCCCCAGCGTCCAGATCGACCCCCGCTTACCGGTAATCCCGGTCCGCGCATTGAAGAACCGCGAGATGGAGAATTTCGCCGCTAAACAGCGCGAGGTTGCGCAGCAGCTCGACGACGGCGCGATCGAAATGGGCGAGGCGCAGCTGCAGATCGAGCGCTACTGGGCGGGCGCGCTGCGCCGCGCGGTGATCGACGGCGACGTTGATACGGGCTCGGTGATGGCCGGCCAGTCCGTCGGCATGGTGACTCGCGAGGAACCGGTCGCCGAGATCATCAAGGAACTCGCCGACGAAGCCGCTGCGGCCTTGGAGAGCCGCGGTTAGCGCTGATGGCAGATGAACGCGCCGACCTGCCGATCATCGCCATCGACAATGCCGAGGTATGGGAAGCCTGGCTCGCCGCCCAGCCAGCAGATTCCAAGGGAGTCTGGCTCAAGCTCGCCAAAGCCGCTTCGCCAATCGCGACCGTGTCAAAGCGCGACGCGATCGATGGCGCGCTGTGTCATGGCTGGATCGATGGGCAACTCGGCAAATATGACGCCGACTACTGGTTGATCCGCTTCACTCCGCGGCGGCCAGGGAGCAAATGGTCCGAGCTCAATCGCAAGCGCGCGATGGAATTGGTCGCGCAGAGACGAATGGCAACGTCCGGCTTGAACGAGATCGAGCGCGCCAAGGCGGATGGCCGGTAGGACGCCGCCTACGCGCCGCAAAGCCGCGCCACCGTTCCCGACGATCTACGCTTGGCGTTGGAAGCGTCGCCCCGGGCGATGGCGTTTTTCGACACGCTGACAGGCGCCAATCGCTACGCCATTCTCTATCGCATAGCAGACGCCAAGACTCCCGAGACCCGGGATCGACGAATCGCAAAATTCATCGTGATGTGCGAGCGGGGCGAAACCGTCCACGGTCAACCAGCGCCGAAGACCGCTTGAACTCGGCCTGGGGTGAACCTCGCCTTGGCGTGAGCGCCGCGCATCTGTTAGCGCTTGATCATGCCGCTGACCGCCGCCACGTCCGCCCGCGAAATTTTGACGGGCCTTCACGACGTGATGGCCGCGCGAGGCAACGCCCAATCCAAGCTCGACAAGGTCGTCGATCTGATCGCCGAGGCGATGGCCAGCGAAGTCTGCTCGATCTATCTGCTGCGCGACAACAAACTCGAGCTGTTCGCCACCCATGGCCTGCGCAAGCAAGCGGTTCACGTCACCCGGCTGGCGATGGGCGAGGGACTCGTCGGTTGCATCGCCGAGGGCCGGATTCTCAACCTCGCGGAGGCAGCCGGGCACCCCCAGTTCGTCTATCGGCCCGAGACTGGCGAAGAAAGCTTCCACAGCTTCGCCGGAGTCCCCATCGTTCGCTCGGAAAGCCCGATCGGAGTGCTCGCGGTGCAGCATGCAGAGCCGCGCCGCTATGACGAGGTCGAGATCGAGGCGCTACAGACGGTCGCGATGGTCCTGTCGGAGATGATCGCCGCCGCGCGGCTGGTCGACGGCTCTCGAGGGAGGACTCGCAGCGCCGGGCCGCTTCGTCTCTCCGGACTGAAGCTGGTCGCTGGTATGGCCAAGGGAGAAGCCGTCTTTCACCAGCCGCGCGTCATCGTCGAACATACCGTGGCTGAGGATACCGAAGCCGAGCGGACGAGGGTTTACGACGCCTTCCGCCGGATGCGCGAACAGATCGACACGATGACCAAGGAAGCCGAGTTCGGCACCATTGGCGAGCACCAGGAGATCCTCGAGACTTATCGCATGTTCGCCTATGACGAAGGCTGGTCGCGGCGGATCAACGAGGCGATCGACAGCGGCTTGACGGCTGAAGCGGCGATCGAGCGGGTCCAGCAGCGCACGCGGTCGCGAATGCAGGAGATTGATGATCCGTTGCTTCAGGAACGGATGCACGACCTCGAGGATCTGTCGAACCGGCTTCTGCGCATCGTTTCGGGGCGGATGGGGACGGCGGCCCAGACCGGCCTGACCCGTGACACGGTGCTGATCGCGCGCAACCTCGGCCCCGCCGAGTTGCTTGAATATGACCGTCGGCGATTGAAAGGCGTGCTCCTCGAGGAAGGTTCGCTGACCGCGCACATGACGATCGTCGCCCGCGGCATGGGCGTGCCGGTCGTCGGACGGCTCCAGGATATCCGCCACAGCGTCAACGAGCACGAGACGATTCTCGTCGACGGCGACAATGGCAGCGTTATCATCCGGCCCAATCGTCAGCTAACGTCCGGTTTCGATCATCGCATGGCGCTGAGTCAAAAGCGCCGCGCCCAATATGCCTCGATCCGCCAGCTTCCGGCCTCGACCATCGACGGCGTGCCGGTCAGCGTGATGGTCAATGCTGGGCTGGCCGAAGATGCCGCCGCTTTGGAACTGACGGGCGGTGACGGCATCGGCCTGTTCCGCACCGAATTCCAGTTCCTCGTCTCGGCGACGCTCCCCGGCCGCGAACGCCAGCAGCGCCTTTATGCCAAGGTGCTCGAATCCGCGGGCGACAAACCCGTTACCTTCCGCACGCTGGATATCGGCGGCGACAAGGCGCTGCCCTATCTCGCCGACGCCAAGGACAAGGCCGAAAATCCGGCGATGGGCTGGCGCGCGCTGCGCCTGTCCTTAGACCGCTCGACCTTGATGAAGGCCCAGGCCAGGGCCTTGATCGAGGCGTCGGCCGGGCGCGTCCTCAGGGTCATGTTTCCGATGATTTCCGAACCATGGGAATATGAGGAAGCTCGGGCGCTGATCGAGGAACAGCTCGAATGGGCACGCAAGTCGAAACGCAAGCTGCCCTCACGGGTCGACTATGGCGCGATGCTCGAAGTGCCGGCATTGGCCGAAATGCTCGATCAATTGCTGCCACGGATCGATTTTCTGTCGATCGGCACTAACGACCTTACCCAGTTCCTGTTCGCCGCCGACCGCGCCGATCCTCGCCTTGCCGAGCGCTACGACTGGCTGAGCCCGGCGATTCTGCGATTCCTGAAGCGCGTGATCGACGCGGGCCGTGAAGCCAATGTGCCCGTTCGCTTGTGCGGCGAAATGGGGGGACGGCCGCTCGAGGCGATGGCGCTGATCGGCATCGGCGCGGAGAATTTTTCGATAACACCGGCCGCGGTCGGCCCGATCAAGGCGATGATTCGCTCGCTCGATGCCGGCGCCGTCCGCCAGCGGCTCGACCATCTACTCAGGCGCCCGCCGCGAAACCTGCGCAAGGCGCTGACCGACTGGGCCCGGCGGCATTCAGTAATCATCAGCTAGGTGAGCCACTCACCCGCTGTTGACACGCTGCTTGCACCCTTCGAAGGTGACTGATGATGGCACGCAAAAAAGGGCAGGCAATGGTCGAACCGATCGACGAGCCGGTAGGTGATCTGGCTGGGGCGGAAGTGGCCACGGTCGGCGAACGCCTGCGCGTCGCTCGCGAGGCGAAGGGTCTGTCGCTCGAGGAAGTTGCAGCGCAGACCCGGATCCCGAGGCGGCATCTCGAAAGCCTCGAAACCGGCGATTGGCAGCGACTTCCCGCACCGACCTACACCAACGGATTTGCCAAGAGCTACGCGTCGGCCGTCGGGCTCGACCGGGTCGAGATCGGCGATCAGCTGCGTGGCGAGATGGGCGGCCTTCGCCCGACTACCACCATGGAGGTGTTCGAACCTGCCGATCCCGCCAGAACAATGCCCAAATGGCTTGTCTTTGGAGCTATCGCTGCCGTTTTGCTTCTCGTCGTCGGGATGAGTTGGCTGAGTCAGCGATCGGTCCAAGGGCCCGACCAAGCGGTCAACGATGTTGCGACTGCCGCTGCGCCCGCCGGGCCGGTGCCTGCTCCGGTCGCTGCTGTTCCTGCTGGACAAGGGGCGGTCGTAATCACTGCCAATGAGCCCGTTTGGATCCAGGTCAAGGATGGCCCGACGACGCTTAAGGCGGGCGTGCTCGAAGCCGGGCAGAGCTTTGACGTGCCGGCCACGGCCACGACTCCCAAACTGACGACCGGCAAGCCTGAAGCCCTCCGCATTGCCGTCGGCGCCGCCGATGCGCCGCCAGTCGGACCGGCCGCGACCACCGTTCGCAACATCAGCTTGCTCGGCCCTGACCTGATGCGCGGCCCGCAAGCGGCACCCCCTCCAGCGACCACGCAGGCGACGCGTCGACCGGTAACCCGCCCGACCCGAAGCGAGGCACCCGAGCCAGTGACTCCATCGCCCGTCGTTGCGAACACGACCGACTAGCGGGATTCATCCTAGCGAAAGCTGAGATTTGGCAGGTTGGCGCAGCTGATCAAAGCGGGGAACATCATGACCACCACACGGCTGCGCCTGACGGTCGCAATCGGTGCACTCCTGGCGGGGGCGGCGCCCGCGCTGGCGCAGGGTGAACAAGCAACGCCCGAGCAGCGCATCGAGCGGTTGGAACGGCAACTGCGCCAGGTCCAGCGTCAGCTCTTTCCCCGGGGACGGCCGGCGGACACGGCCGCGTTCTCCGATGAACCCGCGGCAACCCAATCCTCATTTCGAACGCTCGACAGTCGCCTCACCGGGCTCGAGCGGCAGCTCGCCGACGTCCTGCGCCAATCCGAAGAGAACGGTCATCGCGCGACCGTCGTCGAGGCGGAGCTCGCGCGCTTGCGGTCCGACCAGGAACAGAGGCTAAGCGCGCTCGAACGGGCAGCAGCCGCCGCCGCGGCGCAAATCCCAGCGGCGATATCGACCCCGCCCCGGTCCGAGCCGCTGACCGATACCGCCAAAGCTAAGAGTACGCCTTCGGTCGGGCCAAAGCCGAACCCCGCGGAGGTCACCGCGGCGACGCCAGTCGATCCCGCCAACGACCCGGCCGAAATCGCCTATGACCAGGGCTTCCAATTATGGAAGGCAGGCAAATATGACGCGGCGATTACTTCGCTGCGGGCGTTCAGGTCCGCCTATCCCAAGCATCGCCGGACGAGCTGGGCGGATAACCTTGCCGGGCGCGCCTTGCTCGACAAGGGCGAACCGCGCGCGGCGGCCGAGGCCCTTCTCGCCAATTATCGCTCAAACCCGAAAGGTGAGCGCGCTCCCGACAGCCTTTATTATTTGGGCCAGGCGTTGATGCAGCTCAACCAGCCCACCCAGGCGTGCAAGGCCTATTCCGAGCTCGAAGCGGTCTATGGCGGTGCGTTGCGGGGCGAATTGAAGCGCTTGCTTCCAGCCGCCAAGGCGGACGCTCGCTGTAGCTAGATAGCGCTGATCCCGAACCGTTCGGGCTGAGCCCGTCGAAGCCCTGCCCTTTCCGTGCTTCCAGGAGTAAGTCAGCCCTTCGACAGGCTCAGGGCAAACGGGTGATGGTAATTCAAAATCTCAATCCAGAGGTCGTCCATCGCTTCGCAAACGACCTCGACGCGCTGGTTACCCCAGGGCCGACAGTCGGTGTGGCGGTGTCAGGTGGTCCGGATAGCCTGGCGCTGCTGATGCTGGCTGCCGCGGCGCGTCTGAGCAAAATCGAGGCGGCGACCGTCGACCATGGCCTCCGCCCGGAAAGCGGCGCCGAGGCCGCAATGGTGGCCGGCCTGTGCAAACGCATCGGCGTTGCCCACGCGACCCTCAAGATCGACTGGCCGACACCGCCGAAAAGCAATTTGCAAGCCCGCGCCCGCGAGGCGCGCTATGCCTTGCTTGGCGACTGGGCAGTCAAGCGCGGGCTGACTGCAGTCGCCACCGCCCACCACCTCGACGACCAGGCCGAGACGCTGCTGATGCGCCTCGCCCGCGGAGCCGGCATCGGCGGGCTCGGCGCGACCCGCCTCCGGCGCCCGCTGATCGACAATGTCACGCTCATCCGACCGCTGCTCACCTGGCGCAAGGCCGAGCTTGCGGAGCTGGTCGCCAGCGCAGGAATTCAAGCCGTCGACGACCCGTCCAATCGCGACCCGCGCCATGACCGGGTGCGGATGCGCGAGTGGCTCAAACGCGCCGACTGGGCGGACCCTGAGCGACTGGCGGCCAGCGCCACCTGGCTCAACGAGGCCGACGAAGCGCTTGACTGGGCGCTTGTCCCGCTCGCGGCCGCCCGGCTCAGTCGCGCTGGAGCTACTCTGGCTGTCGACCCGATTAACATTCCCCGCGAACTCCAGCGCCGCCTACTGCTGGCCGCGTTCGCCGAACTGGGGGCGCCCAAACCCCGCGGGCCGGACCTTGCTCGGGCGATCGCTACGCTCCGCAAGGGCGGCAAGACGACCTTGGCCGGCCTCAAGCTCGAAGGTGGCCCTGTCTGGCATTTGCGCGCGGCCCCGCCGCGACGCTGACGCTCGTTCACCCGCTTCTAAGCATTGCATTGTTATTGAGCCTCGAAGGCCTATTTTAGAGAAACGGCCATCTCGGCCGACGCGAGAGACGACGATGAGCGAAAAGAAGCCCGGCAATCCTTGGGCCAAGAGCCTGCTGATTTGGGTTGGCGTGCTGTTCGGCCTGGTGCTGTTCGTGCAGATGATCGAAGGTCCGCGCACCGCCGCCAGCCCGCCGATTCCCTACTCCGAATTCGTCCGCCAGGTGGATGCGGGGAGCGTTCGTTCTGTCACAACTTCGACCAATTCAACCGGCAACCAGGTCATTACCGGCAAGCTGGCCAGCGGCGAAGCGTTTCGCACGCTTGCTCCCGCCGATGCCCAAGTGACCGAGCGGTTGCTCAAGGGCGGCGTCCAGATCCAGGCCAAGGAAGCCGAGCAATCCTCCTTCTGGCTGATCCTGCTTTACCAGTCCCTGCCCTTCCTGCTGATCCTCGGCATCAGTTTCTTCGTCATGCGACAGATGCAAAAGAACGCCGGTTCAGGCGCCATGGGCTTCGGCAAGAGCCGCGCGCGCATGCTGACCCAAAAGGAAGGCCGGGTGACCTTCGCCGACGTCGCCGGAATCGACGAGGCCCGCGAAGAGCTCGAGGAGATCGTCGAATATCTCAAAGACCCTGGCAAGTTCGCGCGATTGGGCGGCAAGATCCCCAAGGGGGCGCTGCTGGTCGGATCACCGGGCACCGGCAAGACGCTGCTCGCCCGCGCCATTGCCGGTGAGGCAGGCGTACCCTTCTTCTCGATCTCCGGCTCCGATTTCGTCGAGATGTTCGTCGGCGTCGGCGCATCCCGCGTCCGCGACATGTTCGACCAGGCCAAGAAATCGGCGCCATGCATCGTCTTCATCGACGAGATCGACGCGGTCGGCCGCCATCGCGGCGCCGGGCTCGGCAACGGCAATGACGAGCGCGAGCAGACGCTCAACCAGCTGCTGGTCGAGATGGACGGCTTCGAAGCCAATGAAGGCATCATCATCATTGCCGCGACCAACCGCCCCGACGTGCTCGATCCGGCGCTGCTGCGGCCTGGCCGCTTCGACCGCCAGGTCATGGTTCCGCGCCCCGACATCGACGGTCGCGAGCAAATTCTCGCGGTGCACATGAAAAAGGTCCCGCTGGCGCCTGATGTCGATCCGCGCGTCATCGCCCGCGGCACCCCCGGCTTCTCCGGTGCCGACCTCGCCAA
>JBDSXT010000065.1:0-5994 GCA_039925985.1 Sphingomicrobium sp. | reverse complement strand
TCGATCGTGAACGGGCCGTCGGCGATGATGAAGCGCCGAACCTTTTCGACGATCGACAGCTCGGCGTTGACCCGGTCGACGGCCTTTCCAAGCAATTGGGGCAGGTCCGCCCGGCCGCTAAATTCGGAATCGGGAACAATTAGCCCCACGAGGTGCGGACGACGATCGCCGTAAACCATCGCCTGGGCGATTTCGGGCTGGAGGGTGAGCATGCCTTCAACCCGCTGCGGCGAGACATTGTCCCCCTTGTCGTTGACGATCAAATCTTTCTTGCGATCGGTGATGACAATCCGGCCCTTGTCGTCGAGATGGCCGACGTCTCCCGTCGCCAGCCAGCCGTCACGGAGCACCCGCGCCGTTTCCTCGGGATTGCGCCAATAGCCGTGCATCACAAGCTCGCCGCGGACCATGATTTCGCCGTCCTCGGCAATCCGCACCTCGGCGCCTTTGACCGGCGGACCGACCGTGTCCATGCGAATGCCGGCGCCGGGGCGGTTGCAGCTAATTACAGGCCCCGCTTCAGTCTGCCCATAGCCCTGCAACAGCGTCAGTCCCAACGAGTGGAAAAATAGCCCAACCTCGGGATTAAGGGGTGCGCCACCGGAGACCATGGCTTTGATCCGGCCGCCAAATTTCCCACGAACTTTGCGTCGAAGAGTGAGCGACAAAATTCCACGCATCGGCAAGTCCCACGGCCTGACCTTGCCGCGATAGCGATCGGATCCGATCGCCAGCGCGCGTTTGAGCAGATAATCGGACAAGCCGCCTTTATCGATCGACTTGAGGATGCGGGCGCGAAGCATCTCGAACAGGCGCGGGACGACGACCATGATCGTCGGCCGCACTTCCTCGATGTTGGCCGACAGCTTCTCGAGGCTTTCGGCGTAATAGATCTGGGCGCCGAGCCCGACCGGGAAATGTTGGCCGCCCGAATGCTCATAGGCGTGGCTGGCGGGCAGGAACGAGAGGAACACTTCATCACCCCAGCCGAAGTCGGTCGAAATCACGTCGGTGCAGCCGGCGACGTTGGTCAGGATTGCGCCGTGGTGCTGCTGGACGCCGCGCGGCGCGCCGCCGGTGCCGCTGGTATAGATGAGGCAGGCGAGATCCTCGCGCTTGATCGCTTGCAGGCGATGATTGAGCGCCGCCATGTCCGGCTCGCCGGCAACCAGCTCGTCCCAATGATGATAATTCGCTTCGTCGCTGACCTGTCCGGTGCGGATCGTCTCGATGCCGATGATGTGGTGGCATTCTGATGAGAATAGCACCGCCGGGACCAGAGTCTTCGCCAATTTCTGGCTGGAGACGATCACTGCCCTGGCCGCCGAGTTGCCAAGGATGTGCGTGTGATCGCGCGTTGTATTGGTGGTGTAGGTCGGCACCGTAACGCAGCCCGCGGCCATGATGCCGAGGTCGGCGATCAGCCATTCGGGCCGGTTTTCGCTGACCAACATGACTCGGTCGCCGGGCTCGATGCCGATCCGCGTCAAGCTTTCGGCGAGCATCGCAACCTGCCGCGCTGCTTCGCGCCAACTGGTCGCGTGCCACGCACCGTCGCGCTTGGCCCAGAGGAATGGTTGGCCGCCTTTTTCCTGCGCGCGGGTGAGAAACATCGAGACGAGGTTGGGAAAAACCTCGAGCTGCCGAGCCATCAGCGCCTCATTCGCTGACCGCCGCGCCCTCGCTGCGCGGGTCGGCGGCGCCAATCCAGCGCCCTCCCGCCCGCTCGATCGCATTAGCCTTGAATGTCATCGGCGGCCGGTAATCGACGTTCGCATGGCCGAGGGCTCGAAGCTGCGGCGCCATCGGTTCGAGGAAAGTCCCCTTTTCGAGATAGACGGTGTCGCCCGGCGAATAGAGCATCGGCAAGGCCAGTGCGTCCTGCGCCGAGAGCTTCCAGTCGATGACGCCAATGATGGCCTTGGCGACCTGGGCGATGATCGTCGAACCGCCGGCAGCGCCGACCGCCAATCGGACTCGGCCATTGGGTCCCCAGACGATTGTCGGGCTCATCGAGCTGCGCGGGCGCTTGCCGCCCTCGACACGGTTGGCGACGGCAACTCCGGCGATACTTGGCACGAAGCTGAAATCGGTCAGCTCATTGTTGAGATAGTAGCCATTGACCATCAGGCCCGAGCCGAAGGCGCTTTCAATCGTCGACGTCTCGGACGCGACATTGCCCCAACGGTCGACCGCGACGAAGTGCGAAGTGCCGTGCTCAGGCGCTTCCTGAGCGGCGGCGGCGACCGGCGCTCCCGAAGGAACGCCCGCGGCGACGCTGGCCATGGTGCGATCGGCGGCAATCAGCGCCGAGCGGCCGGCAAGGTAGGTGGGATCGATCAGCCCGGCTACCGGAACGCGGACGAAGTCGGGATCGCCGAGGTAGCGCTCGCGATCGGCGTAAGCGAGCCGCATCGACTCGGCGATCAAGTGCCATGCGGCGGGATTGCGGGGACCGAGCGCGGCGAGATCGAAGCGCTCAAGCTGTTTGAGGATCGCGAACACGGTGGTTCCACCTGACGACACCGGACCCATGCCGCAGATGCGGTAGCCGCGGTAGCTGCCGCACACTGGGGGGCGTGGTTTCCCTTCGTACGACGCGACATCGCCCTTTGACATTGGGGACGGGTTACGAGCGCTACCGTTGACCGCAGCAACGATCGCCTGCGCATTCGGGCCGACATAGAAACTGTCAGGTCCGCGCGCGGCCAGCTGTCCAAGGAAGGCGGCCAAGGCGGGATTGCGAATGATTGTGCCGATGGCCAACGGCTTGCCGTCGCGGCCGAAATAGAGAGCGCGCGCGGCGGCGGTCGATGCCGCGACGCTGCTACCTTCGTCGTCGCCGCGGGCAAGCGCGAAATTGAGCCGCGGCCCGACCGTGAACCCGTCGCGGGCCAGGCGGATCGCCGGCTCGAACAACGCCGCCCACGGCAGCTTGCCGTGCTGCCGGTGGACCATGGCCATCAGCCGGACGTTGCCCGGCACGCCGACGCTCTTGCCGCCGGGGACCGCGTCATCGAAGGCCATTGGCTGGCCGTCTTTCAGGAACCAATTTGGTCCCGCCGCGGCCGGCGCGGTTTCGCGGCCGTCATAAGTGACGGGGTCGCCGCCATGGTCCGAATAGACGAGGAAGCCGCCCCCGCCAATGCCCGAACTCTGCGGCTCGACGACATTGAGCGCGAGCAAAGTGGCGATGGCGGCATCGGCAGCGGTGCCGCCCCGCCGAAGCATTTCGACCCCGGCGTGCGCGGCGCGAGGATCGGCCGCGCTGACCATTCCCGTCCCAGACGAAATCGGGCCGCCGGCTTGACCGGGATGAGTGGTTGGAATGGCCGTGCAGGCAGTCAGTGCGACGGCGGCGAGAGCAGGAATGAAGCGCTTCAACATTGGCTTTGGCTACTCGCTTGCCACCGCCTCGGCAATGCTGGCGAAGCCTGCCCGTTCCAACCGTTGCATCAGGCCGAGCGCGATGCGTCGCGCGATTCCGGGACCTTGATAGACCATCGCGCTGTATAGCTGGACGAGGCTTGCGCCGGCACGGATGCGGGCCCAGGCGTCATCCGCGCTTGCAATTCCGCCGACTCCGATCAGCGGGATCTGGCCACCGCCGGCTTTGCGGAACTTGCGCAGGGTTTCGAGCGCCAGCGCTTTCAACGGCTGACCGGAAAGGCCGCCGGCTTGTTGCGCGTGATGCGATCGCAGCGGCGGTCTTGATAGCGTGGTGTTGGCGACGATCAGCGCATCGATACCGTGGTCGATGGCGGCACGGACGATCCGATCCGGGTCGCCATCAACAAGGTCCGGCGCTACCTTGAGGAAGACTGGTGGCCCTGACTCGGGCCGGGCTTCGCGGACTGCGGCGAGCAAATCATCGAGAGCGCCTGCTTCCTGAAGGCCACGCAGCCCCGGCGTGTTTGGCGATGAGATGTTGATCGCCAGATAGCGCGCGACCGAGGCCATCGCGCGGACCCCGCTGACATAATCGGCAATCATGTCGGCGCTGTCCTTGTTGGCGCCAACATTCACGCCGATCACGCCGCGACCGCAGCGCTGCAGCCGCGCGAACGCAGCGACCTGTCCACGATTGTTGAAGCCAAGGCGATTGATGACCGCGCTGTCTTCGCGCAGCCGGAACAGGCGCGGCTTGGCATTGCCCGGCTGAGCGCGCGGCGTGACGGTGCCGACCTCGACAAAACCGAAACCCAGGCCGAGCACTTCTTCCGGCACTTCGGCGTCCTTGTCGAAGCCGGCAGCGAGACCAATCGGCGACGGAAAAGTCAGGCCGGCCACCGTCGATTGCAGCGACGGCGGGAACGGCGGCGGCCTTCGGGTTGGCAAGAGCTTCAGCGCCGCGATTGTCGCGTGATGCGCCTTTTCCGCGTCTAACGCGAAGGCCAAAGGCCGTACGAAGGAGTAAAGCGCCATGGATCAAAGCGCCTAGACGGTTGCAGTTTTCCCGCCAAGCGCCTAAATCGGACTGGAAAGCTCCGAATTAGATGCGCCTGACTCACCTTGCCGACTATGCGGTCGTGCTGATGACCGCCGCCGCTCGCCGCGGTGACGGCGTTCGCCTGTCTTCCGGAGAGCTGGCGCAGGAAACGGGCGTGCCTCTCCCGACCGCTCAGAAGCTCATGGGCAATCTTGCCAGCGCGGGTCTGCTGATCAGCGTTCGCGGCGCCGGCGGCGGGTTCATGCTTGCCCGGCCGGTGACCGCGATCAGTCTGGCCGATATCGTCGAAGCTGTCGAAGGGCCGATCGCGATGACGATGTGCAGCGGCAGCGATGAGGCGTCCGACTGCGCGCTCGATGCGCACTGCCGGGTCAAGCCGCACATGGGCGTCGTCAGCAGCGCCGTACGCGGCGCATTGGGCGCGGTTTCGCTCCAGGAACTAGCGCAATGAACGAGCAGGCACCGCTCAAGAACCGCGAGGCGCACGAGGCTGCCGACAAGCTCGCCACCTACGAGTGGGGTTTCTCGTCCGACATCGAGCAGACCTTCGCGCCCAAGGGGCTTAGCGAAGACACCGTCCGCTTCATCTCGGCCAAGAAGAACGAGCCGGAGTGGATGCTCGAGTGGCGCCTGAAGGCGTACCGCGCGTGGCTGACGATGGAGGAGGTCAGCTGGGCCAAGCTCGACCTGCCTGTGATCGATTACCAGGACGCTTATTATTACGCCGAGCCCAAGGCCAAGCCCAAGCTCGGCAGCCTCGACGAAGTCGATCCCGAAATCCTGCGCGTCTACGCCAAGCTCGGCATCCCGATCGAGGAGCAAAAGGTGCTCGCCGGGGTCGAAGGCGCGCGCAAGGTGGCGGTCGACGCGGTGTTCGACAGCGTCTCGGTGGCGACGACGTTTCGCGAGGAATTGAAGCGGGCGGGGGTGATATTCCTCAGCATTTCGGAAGCGATCCGCGAGCACCCCGAGCTGATCAAAAAGTACCTCGGCAGCGTGGTGCCGCAGCGCGACAATTATTTCTCTTGCCTCAACGCCGCAGTCTTCTCCGACGGCACTTTGGTCTATGTGCCCGAAGGCGTTCGATGCCCGATGGAATTGAGCACCTATTTCCGCATCAACGCCGAAAACACCGGCCAGTTCGAGCGCACGCTGATCGTCGCCGAGAAAGGTAGCTACGTCTCCTACCTCGAAGGCTGCACCGCGCCGATGCGCGACGAGAACCAGCTCCACGCCGCGGTGGTCGAAATCTTCGCGCACGAGGATGCCGAGGTAAAATATTCGACGGTCCAGAACTGGTATCCGGGCGACGCCGAGGGCAAGGGCGGGATCCTCAACTTCGTCACCAAACGGGCGCTGTGCTCGGGCGCGCGGAGCAAAGTCAGCTGGACGCAGGTCGAGACCGGCAGCGCGATTACCTGGAAATATCCGTCGTGCATTTTGAAAGGCGAAGGCAGCGTCGGCGAATTCTATTCGATTGCACTGACCAACAACCGCCAGCAGGCCGACACCGGAACCAAGATGGTGCACATCGGCGCCAACAC
>JBDSXT010000064.1:0-5146 GCA_039925985.1 Sphingomicrobium sp. | reverse complement strand
GTCGCGGCGCTGCTCAGTCATGAGCTCGACCGCCACGGCATCGGCGTCGATTGCCAGCGCGACGGCCTCGGCCTGACCGGCGTCATCAGCCTGCCGACCTTCAATCGCGGCATGTCCGACCAGCAATTCCTGTTCGTCAATTCGCGGCCGGTAAAGGACCGCGTCCTCGTCGGCGCGTTGCGAGCCGCCTACCGAGACCTCATCGCCCGCGATCGTCACCCGGTCGCCGCGCTGTTCCTCCACGTCCCGCTCGAGGATGTCGACGTCAACGTTCACCCGGCCAAGACCGAGGTCCGCTTCCGCGATCCGTCGGCGGTGCGTGGGCTGATCGTCGGCGGCCTTCGCCACGCCCTCGGCCAAGCCGGCCACCGCAGCGCCGCCCACGACCACGCCGCCGCCCCGGTGATGTGGACGAACAGCGAGACTTATCGTCATCCCGGCGAAAGCCGGGATCTCATGCCGGATGGGCACACTCTCTCAGAGGCCCCAGCTTTCGCCGGGGTGATGGGTGTTGCCGAAACTCGCGCTCTCTTCGAATCCCACCCAGCCGCCCGCGCCGAACCGGCAACCGCCCCAGTCCCGCACTTCCCCCTCGGCGTTGCCCGCGGCCAGGTCGCCGCGACCTACATCGTCGCCGAAGCCGAGGACGGTCTGGTCATCGTCGACCAGCACGCCGCCCACGAGCGGCTGGTGCTTGAGCGCATGCGCCGGGCGAGCGGCGAGGGGCCGGTCGCGCCCCAAACGCTGCTGATCCCCGAGGTGGTCGAGCTCGACGAGCCCGATTGCGACCGGCTCGAAGCCGCAATCCCTGACCTTGCCGGCCTCGGTCTCGAGGTCGAACGCTTCGGACCGGCAGCAATGCTGGTCCGCGCCACCCCGGCGCCGCTTGGCACCACCGACGTTCGCGGCCTGCTCACCGACCTCGCCGCCGAGCTCGCCGAACTCGGCCAGGCGCTGAGCCTGCGCGACAAGCTCGACCTCGTCGCCGCGACCATCGCCTGCCACGGCTCGGTCCGCGCCGGCCGCATCCTGTCGGTCGCCGAGATGAACGCGCTGCTGCGCGAAATGGAAGTCACCCCGCGCTCGGGCCAGTGCAGCCACGGCCGCCCCACCTGGGTGAAATTGGGCCATAGCGAAATCGAGAAACTGTTCGGCCGGAAGTGAGGTCGCTACGGGCGTCGCGATCTATTCGGCCTTCGGGTCTTCCTCCGGCCGGCCGTAAGCATCGTCCAAATAAAGCTCGGCGAGCTGGAAGTGCGCCGAAACCACGCGCGGGTCGGCCGACTCCCGGGCGCGCTCAATCTCTTCCTCGGCGCGCGCTAACAGATAGGAGTTTTCGTGCTTGGCCATGGCGTCCTCGGATGACTGTCGGCCGACCTTCGAACCATCCAGCTTTCGCCCAGCTTAACCGGAGCAATGCCAAGCCTCGACTGGCCGCGCAATTGGCCCAGCCAGTCGCCGATCAGCGCAGTTCGGGCACCTGATCACCCAGATCGAATGCGACCCCGACACTGCGCGTGCTGATCCAATCCGCCGCCTCGCTAGGGGAAGCGAAGGTCGCCGGGATCGGCTCTTCCTGAACGCCGAACGCGGTCTCGATCGCCCATTTGCCTTGGTCGTCGCCGTGGCACTCGTCCTGCAGCTCGCTGAGCACGCCGATCAGCACGCCATCGGCGAGCAACACGATCGCTTTATTGTCCGCGGTGTGCGTGTTGATCCGCACTTGATAAGCTGACTTGCGAGTAATGGGCCGCTCCCGTTCGAGCGTCCTCTAGGCGACATTCGCAGGCGCCCGACATCACATAGATTGAGTCAGGCGCGCCCTCAGTTGCTGCTCCACCGGCGGGCCGTCGGTATGGAGATAGGCCGGGTTGAACCCGCCGATCTCCGCCAGCCCCTGGGGGTCGAGGATCGTCAGCCGCCCGTGACCGGTGGCGATCAGATTGTCCTTGCGCAGCCGCTGCAGCGTCCGGTTGGTATGGACCGTCGTCATTCCGGTGGTGTCGGCGAGCTCGGTTTGGGTAAGCGGCAATGTGAACGCGCCTGCCATGTCGACCAGCCCGACGACCGCCAATCGCACGCACAGCTCGGAAATCAGGTGCGACACCCGTTGCAGGGCGGAACGCTGGCCGACGTTGAGCAGCCATTCGCGAAGCGTCGCTTCGTCGACCAGAGTCGCCCACATCAGCGCCCGCTCGATCCGCGGAAAACGGTCCATCAGGTCGAGAATCTCGGTTGCCGGGATCTTGACGACTTCGGCGTCCGACAGCAGGCCGATGCTGTGGTCCATCTTTTCGAACAGGAAGATCTGGATGTCGCACAGGTCGCCGGGCAGCAGATAGGCCATGATCTGTCGGCTGGCCGTTCGGCCAGTTGCTTGTAACGGAACGCCCAGCCCTTGAGGATCAGGAACACCGATTGCGGCTTGTCCCCCTCGTGGATCAAGTCGGTCCCCTGGCGATAGCTCCGCGGGTTCCGGCACAATAGATCGAGCTCCGTCCGTTCCGCCTCGTTGAGCGGCACGAACCTCCCCAGCTTGCGGATCAGCGGGTTCTTGCCGCTATAGTCCTCGGATGACGGCGTGCTCATTCAGCTTTGCTCGTTGTCGCGACTGCATGGTCGGCATGGGCCGGTAAGCCGGTAATCGCGCACGGCCCGACGTGTCGCCCGCAGCAGGGCGCCTCTATCGTCGTAGAACGGACTACGCATATAGCACGTTTGCAAAGCCAACACATCCGCTTTCAACGAACCAAACCCCCATCCTTCTGTTCCGATTTGCGCAAGAGTGTTGGCGCCTTGCGGTCGGTGGAATCACTTATGTGATTCACACGCTTGGCAGATGGGGCCACTTTCGACCCTTCCTCAGGGGAAAACTCTGTTTGGAAAGGGGGTTGGCCGTGTTCGAAAGCGATAATCGAATCTATTTTACGAAACGTGCAGCCCACGCTGCCGAGCTTGCCAGCCGGGCGGCCGACCCGAAAATCGCCGCGATCCACCACGAAATGGCGCTCCGGTACGAAATCTTGTCCGTTCAGGGGAGCCAGGCCAGGCCGGACCTCGTCGCCCTTGCCCAGGACCGCCGAAGCGACTCGCCGCAACCGGCGGACGCCACGCCGCGGGGCAGCATCGAGCCTGAACATAGGTTGGCGCTCAAACAAGCATAACGGCCTCTGCTCACCGCCTCCCCCCGATGCGCGTGAAATTCTTTAGAGGCCGCCCGCTGGCGTACTTCCCCCCCGGGATCGCCAGCCGAGGGAAGGGGAGGCGGCGTAATTCGCCTCCCCTTTTTTCCTTCAGTCCTGCGTCGCCCGCCCGTTGATCGAGCGTGGGTTGTTGCCATTCAGGAGCACCGGATTTGCCCGATGACCTAAACCGCCGCCTAGGCCAGATCCTCGCTGAAGAGGAGGAGCGCGACGTCGATTGGGCCGCGGTCAGCGTGATGTCGGCTGAGCTCGCCAACGCTTATGGTCCCGAATTGCCGCCAGTCCCAGAGACCTACGTGAAGACGGTAGAAAAGCGGCGAGCGGACCCGGTCCTGGCGCACGCCTTGCGAGCGGAACTGGTTCGATACCTCCGGAACGGATCGCAATGACGGGCCGGAGAATCCTTGCGGCAGGATGAACGCTGCAACTCACGGTGAACCGGTTCGTTTAATCACCATTCGAAGGGTCTATAACCGCCTAATTCCCACGCTTGCGTGGGCTCGGCGGGTGCAACGGCTCTGCAAAAAAAGGACCGACCCAATGAAAAATATCCTCCTCCTCGCCGGCGCGACGATGCTGGCTATGAGCATCCCCGCCGCCGCCAAGCCGGGCAACGGCAATGGCCACGGCAATAGCGGTCACGCGACGATGATGACTCACGGCAACAGCGGCCACGCCGTTACGACCCACGGCAAGGGTCAAACTGCCCACTCCGGCCACGGCCTGCTCAGCGATCGCTACGGGCGCCGCTATGCGCTCAGCGAGCACGGCGGCTGCCCCCCAGGCCTCGCCAAGAAGAATAATGGCTGCCTGCCACCGGGCCAAGCCAAGAAGCTGTACAGCGTCGGCCAGCGCTACAACCGCAATTTCGGGACGAACTGGACCTACAACCAGATCCCCGATTATCTGCGCTCGCAGTACAATCTGGACCAGTCGGACCGCTATTATTACCGGAACGGCTACCTCTATCAGGTCGATCCCAGGACCCAGCTGGTCGAGCAGGTCATCAGCGCCCTGCTTCACTAGGCTTGGCTAACCTCGGGGCCGCGCGACGCACCTGTCGCGCGGCCCCATTTGCGTCATCGATTGCCGGCGCGGCGCCAATGCTGGGTTTGGCAGATGAAGGCGACGCAGCCCGTAACTCGAAGGCTGCCGTCGCCGTCCACTTTCAGGGTCGAACGATAGCTTCGGCCGCTCTTCGGGTCATAGGCCCGGCCGCCGCCCCAGCCCGATCCCTTGGGCGAGAAACCGGTCAGCACCGGCATGCCGACCAGTGGCCGGTGGCGAAGCGCCGGCTGCGCATTGTGAATGTCGGTCTTGGGCACATTCGCGCCGCGCGCGAGAATTCTCGCAACATGCCCGCACAGCATCGCTCCGCAAGGCGCGACCAATACGATCGCCGTCCGGTCCTGCGTGATCCATTCGCCGGCGATCGGGTGCGGCCTCCCGGCGAATGCCAACGACAGAGCCCCCAGGACCAACGACAGCGAAGCCACGTGGTCGGGCGATCAATCGACGATGATTGTGCCCTTCATTCCGAAAGCGGAATGAAGAGTGTGCGTGCATTTGAGCGGATAACGACCGGCCACCGGGACGAGTGTAATACTGACCGACCCATGTTTCGGAACCTCGATCGTGCCTTTGCCTAATCGGGCAGCGGACGCAGCATCGAGTCGCGCAGCCGCAAAGAATTGCGGGGCCGAAAAGTTGTGTCCGCCACTGGCGTTATTCGCCAACCGCAGCACGACCGGAACACCGGCCTTCAAATGCATGATGTTGGGCGAGAATTTGAAATTGGAAAGGTTGACTGCGACGGTCGCTGGCGAAGCGGAGGCCGGCTGGGAGAATGTCGCGCAAAGTCCGATCAGCAAGGAAGCCATAACCAGCTGGCGCATCATTCGTCTCCCATTTTGGCCGGCCAATAGGCGACGTAACGGTTGAAC
>JBDSXT010000063.1:0-14101 GCA_039925985.1 Sphingomicrobium sp. | reverse complement strand
GAAACCGCGACGCTTGCGCTCAGCTGGCGGAACTGCAGCGGGTCGGCAAGATGCAAATAATAGCCGAACGCCGGCGACCGGTCATAGCCCGAGACGATCGGATAATGGGCATCGAACCGCATGCGCTTCATCGGTTCGTAGGTGCCGCGAGCGGTGATCATCTCATCGAGCGGAACCTTGGCGGGCGATCCCACACCCCATTGTTTGAGCTCGGGCCGGGCGTTGACGACTTCGGTCCCAAGGAAACGCACGCTCGCAAGGTCCTCGCGTACCTGCGGCCGGACGATCGACGGGTTGAACCCGTCGCCAGCATAATCATAGACGAGCAGCGAGCCGTCGGGACGAAGCTGCGGCCGGAAAAATCCTGTCGCGGCGTTGGTCAGCGCCTCATATTTGCCGGTTGCGATATCGAGCCGAAAGACGTTCGAGACGCCGGTATAATAAGCATTGCCGAGCAGCGCCTTGCTATCCGGCGTGAAAGTGAAATTCTCGGGGATCGACGGCGCTAGCGACAGGGTTGCCACGACATCGTCGGCATTGCCTTGCTCAAGGTCGGCGCGTTTCCACACCTTGACCGACTGCTTGCCGTCGACGGTTCCGTAAGATGCCGACACCAACTCGCCGTCCGGAGAGACGTCGAGGTCGAAGATGACCTCGCCATAGCGGAACGTCTTGACCTGATTGAAGCTCGTGTATGGCGCCGGAATTCGCACCATGGTGACGAACCCGTTCTGATGGCGGATCCCCCACAAGCTCTTGTCGGCGCGATTGAAGGCGAGGTCGCCGATTCGCGCATCGGTCAGCAGGCGCCGCTTTTTCCCGGTCGCAAGGTCAATCGCCTTGAGGTCGCGATAGGCATAATTCTGGTCGGTGTAGAAAGCCGTTCGGGTTTCCGGGTCGAACGCGACGCTGGTCACCTTGTAGAGCATCATGCCGTCAAGATCGGTGAGCGGCGTCAGCTTGCCGGTGGCGAGGTCCATTCGGCCTAGGAAGCCAATCCGTCCGGGATAGCGGAACGCCGCGATCAGGCTGTTGCTGGCCTCGTCGACGAAGCCTCGCGACATCGACCCCAGTCCGTGCGGTGACAAATGTCTCGGCTCGCTCAGCGGAAACTGGCCAAGTGCAGCCAGATTCTTCTCTTGGAACTGGTGTTCGAAGGCGATCCAGTCGGACCACACCTTGTCGAGCGACTTGCCGAACACATGCTTGAACTGGGTCGCGTAGAACGCCTTGGAATCTTCGGACCGGCGAAGCCATTCGACCGTCGGATCGACCCCGTAAGTCAGCGCCAGATAGGAGAAGAATCGCGTTCCGTAGAGATAGGAATTGGCACCCACCTGGAAGTCGGTCTGAGTGCCTTCGCTCTCCAGCCCAAGCGGGGAGAAGAAGCGCAGATGATCGCGCACCTTGGCGCGAAACACCATCTCGTCATAGCCGCCCTGGGCGCGGCCGAGCCCGCCGGCCATCCAGGTTTCGAAGAACACCGCGCTACCTTCCATGTACCAGCGCGGCGTCAGGTTCCGTGGCGTCGTCAGGAAGTTGTAGAAGATCGATTCGGGGTGCTTTTGTAGCGGTGAGGGCTTGCCGCCGAGGAATCGGCGCCAGAACGCATCGCGCGAGTTCCAGACGTCGATCGCGGCAACATGAGCAAGCTCGTGGTTGGTCAGCGTGAAAAAGCGCTCTCCCGGCGAAAACGTCTCCATCGACAGCGACAAGGGCGCGACATCCAGCAACACCATATTACTTGGCGAGGCGAGCGCGGCGGCATTGCCATAGTCGGAGAAGTCCTTGAGCAGGACGGTCGTCCGATCCCACGGTTTCCAGCGAAACTGCTTTTGGTGAAACGCGATCGAATTTTCGAAGGCGCGGGCGAGATAGGGCGTCAGATAGGTCTGGACCGGATCGATATAGAGCAACGAAAGATTGTTGGTCTCGAGCGTCGACAGGTGGAAACCGGAAGCGTCCTGCGGGACGTGCTCGGGCCCTTTCTGCTCGGGCGCATTGGGCTTGGTCGGGTCCGGCGTGACCGGCTCGGCGGGCGGCGTGCCCTCCGGCGGCGGCGCAACCGCCTCAGGATGTTCGACCACCGTGGTCACATCGACCGGCGGCGAAGGCGGTGGCTGTTGGGCAGGCGTCTGCGCCAGCGACGCTGCGGAATAGGCAGAAAGAGCGACTGCAAGCGCGCCATGCGCAAGCCGCCGCCCCTCGAACCCCTCAACTCCCATCAAGGGCCCCCGGACCGCTTCGTCAGTCGGTCGACCGCGTGACGCCAGCCTGGTTGAGCGCCGCGGAGAAGCTTGGATTGGCCATCAGCGCCGCCAGATTGGGCTGCGACGCAAGCGCTGCAAACGCCTTTTGATTGGACGCCAGCGTCGCCAGTGCCGCGCTTCGCTGGCTCACCGCCTCGAATGCCTGCGGATTGGCCAGCATCGCCGAAAACACCTGCGGGTTGGCAAGGACGGCCTGCGACGCATTGCTGTTCAGCCGTCCGGCGGCCGCTGCCGAAGCTGCGAACGAATGGGCGTCGAGCGATTGTAGCGACCGCGCCGCCGCGCCCAGGCGGGAGGCATTGCTGGCGACATTGGCAAACGCCGACGCGTTATTTCCAATCGCCGACATCAATTGCGCGTTCATCAAATTGGCATTGCGGGCCACGCCGCCGAAGGCGACCGCATTATTGCCGATTGCCGAAAAGACCTTGGGATCGGCAGCAAGGACCTTCATCGCCGCACTGTCATTGGCCAGTTGTTGGAAGGCTACGGCATTGTGAGCCATGCGCGCGTCGGCAGCCGCTTTCGCCGCGGCGTTGTGGAACGCACTCGCATTGTTACCAAAGCTGCTGAAGGCCGAGCCGTTGGCAAGGATCGCAGCAAGCGCTTGGGGATGGCTGGACAGGGCGGCAAAGGCCTTGGAGTGAGAAGCGATAGCCGCCAGTGCCTGTGGCTGGCCAGCGAGCATCGCAAAGGCCGCGCTGTTCGCCGCAATCGCCGAAAGCGCCGAATTTGAAACTCCCGACGATTGTAGTTGATGAGCAGCGTCGCTCGCGCTCTTGACCGCGGCGGCCAAGGCCTGCGGCTGTCCGGCGAGCGATTTGAACGAGGCAGCATTGGCCGCGAGCGAGGCGAAGACCTTGGGATCAGCCGAGAGCGCCTTCATTGCGGCACTGTCGCCGGCCAGCTTCTGGAAGGCGGTAGCGCTACTCGTCATCCGCGGATCGGCTGCGGCCCGCAACGCCGCGTTGCGGAAAGCGTCGCCATTGGCTGCGAAACTGGCGAATGACGAAGCGTTCCGAGCGACGGCGGCAAAAGCCTCTGGTTGCGAAGCCAGTGCCTGCATCGCCGCTGGATGGGCGGCGATGGCGTTCATCAATTGGGCGCTAGCCTGATGAGCCTGAGGCGCGAGCCCGGAAGCCGCTTGCGCCGCCTTGGCAAGTCCTGCGAATGCGTTGGGCTTCGCGGCAAGCGCGCTGAATGCCTGCGGGTTCGACATCAAGGCAGCCATCACCTGCGGCTGTCCGGCGAGCGCCTGGAAGCCTGGACTTGCGGCGAGCGCTCGGAAGTTCGGGTCCTTGACCATCAGCTCGAATGCGTCGGTCTGCATCAGCTCGGGAACGGCGGTGTCGCCAAGCGTCACGTCGCCCTCGCCAACCTGGCTGGAAACATAGCGGCTCGCCGGTGTGATCGTCCCTGCCGTCGGGCCGAGCGGCGGATAGACGCGCCCCAGCCCATAAGCGCCAACCGCGACCAGCGCGACGGCGGTAACAGAGATCAGATATTTGCTGTTGTTCGAAACGGCGGCCATGGTGCACCCCTTTGCAAAACCCCGAGCAAGGTGCCTGAACGCGAAGTTAACGTGAGTCAATTGAGAGTTAACAATTACGCCTTCGCAACCACCAGCTAAAAACTTAGCGGGACGACGTCGCGGACCCCGGGGAGGCCGCACAATTCCTTCGCCAGCTCGGCTGTAATCGGGTCGTCGACCGAGACCAAAGCAACCGCTTCGCCGCCCGTCTCTCGCCGGCCGAGGTTGAAGGTGGCGATATTGACCTTGGCTTCGCCGAGCGCGGTTCCGAGGCCGCCGATGAAGCCCGGCTCGTCGGTATTGACGATGTAGATCATCTGCCCGGTCAGCTCGGCCTCGACGGGCACGCCGAAAATGTCGACGAGGCGGGGGGCGCGGTTGCCGAACAGGGTGCCGGCGACTCGGCGCTTGCCTTTTTCAGTCCCGACGGTGACCGCCAGCAAAGTGTGATAGTCGCCCTCGCGGTCGTGGCGGATCTCGCGCACGTCGAGCCCGCGCTCGCGGGCCAGATGCGGCGCGTTGACCATATTCACAGTGTCCGAATAGGTGCCCATCAGCCCGGCCAGAACAGCGCCGGTGATCGGCTTGATATTGAGCTCGGCGGCGGCGCCCTCGACCTCGACGTCGACCGAGCGGACCTCGGTGCCGACGATCTGTCCGACCAGCCGCCCGAGCTGCTCGGCGAGCGCCATATAGGGTTTGAGGCGCGGCGCTTCCTCGGCCGACAGCGACGGCATGTTGACCGCATTGGTGATCCCGCCGAGCAGTAGGAAATCGCTCATCTGCTCGGCGATCTGGATCGCGACATTGACCTGCGCTTCGCTGGTCGAAGCGCCGAGGTGGGGGGTGGAAATGAAATTGGGCGATCCGAACAGCGGCGATTCCCTCGCCGGTTCGGTCTCGAACACATCGAGCGCCGCGCCGCCGATGTGGCCCGACTCGAGACCGGCCTTGAGCGCCGCTTCGTCGATCAACCCGCCTCGTGCGCAATTGATGATTCTCACGCCCGGCTTGGTCTTGGCCAGCTTTTCGGCCGACAGGATATTGCGGGTCTGGTCGGTCAGCGGGGTGTGCAGGGTGATGAAGTCGGCCCGGCGCAGCAGCTCGTCGAGCTCGACCTTTTCGATGCCCAGCTCAACCGCGCGTGCCGGCGTCAGGAACGGATCGTAAGCGACGACCTTCATTTTGAGCCCGAGTGCCCGGCTGGCGACGATCGAGCCGATGTTGCCGGCACCAATCAGCCCGAGCAATTTCCCGGTGACTTCGACGCCCATGAAGCGGTTCTTTTCCCACTTGCCGGCCTGGGTCGAAGCGTCGGCCTCGGGCAGCTGGCGAGCAAGCGCGAACATCAAGGCAATCGCATGTTCGGCGGTGGTGATCGAATTGCCGAACGGGGTGTTCATGACGACGATGCCGCGCGCCGACGCAGCGGGAACGTCGATCGTGTCGACGCCGATGCCGGCGCGGCCGATGACCTTCAGGCGGGGCAAAGCGGCGTCTAGCGACGCGGCGTTGACCTTGGTCGAGCTGCGCACGGCGAGCCCGTCATAATCGCCGATGATCGCAGTAAAATCCTCGGATGACAGGCCTGGCTTCTCGTCAACGATGATCCCGCGTTCGCGAAAAATCGCCGCCGCGCGCGGGTCCATGGCGTCGGCGATCAGGACTTTCACTTCGCTCATGCTGTCTGCTCCCATGCCCAGTCGAGCCACGGGCCCAGGGTTTCAATATCGGCGGTGTCGACCGTCGCGCCGCACCAGATGCGCAAGCCGGCGGGGGCGTCGCGATAGGCGCCGATGTCGAACGCGGCTTGCTCGGCTTCCAGCAATTTGACGATCGCCTTTTGCCGCGCGGAGTTGGCGGCGTCGTCTGAACGGTCGGCGAACTGGAGGCAGACCGAAGTGTTCGAGCGGATCGCCGGATCTCGAGCAAGGTGCTCGATCCAGTCGGCCTGGCTGACCCAGCGATCGAGCGCGGCGGCGTTGGCATCGGCGCGGGCAATCAGCGCCGGCAGGCCGCCGGCTTGCTCGGCCCAACCGAGCGCGAACAACCAGTCTTCGACGGCCAACATAGACGGCGTGTTGATCGTTTCGCCCTTGAATATGCCGTCGATCAGCGCGCCGCTTTTGGTCAGCCGGAAGATCTTTGGCAGCGGCCGCGGCGCGGCCTGGCTTTCCAGCCGATCGACGGCGCGCGGCGACAGGACGATCATGCCGTGACCGCCCTCACCGCCCAAGGCCTTTTGCCAGCTGCAGGTGCCGACATCGATCTTCGCCCAGTCGATGTCCTGGGCAAACGCCGCCGACGTCGCGTCGCAGATTGCAAGGCCGGTGCGGCCCGCGTTGATCCACTCGGCGTCAGGCACGCGGACGCCGCTGGTCGTTCCATTCCAGGTGAACACGACATCGTTGCCGGGATCGATTCCGGCAAAGTTCGCAATCTCGCCATAGTCGGCGGTCCGCACCTCGGCGTCGATCTTCAATTGCTTGACGACGTCGGTGACCCAGCCGGCGCCAAAGCTTTCCCAACTCAGCAAGGTCACCGGGCGCTGGCCGAGCAGCGACCATAAAGCCAGCTCCATCGCCCCGGTGTCGGAGGCGGGAACGATCCCCAGCCGATAGTCAGCCGGAAGCTTGAGCAACGCGTGGGTGCGCTCGATCGCTTGTTGCAAGCGCGCCTTGCCCAGCGCGGAGCGGTGCGAGCGGCCGAGCGAACGCGTGTCGAGCAACGCCGCGGACCAGCCGGGCGGCTTGGCGCAGGGGCCCGATGAAAAATGGGGACGCGCGGCAAGCGCGGCGGGACGGTCAACCAATCTATACTCTCCTCACAGAGAGCTCGCGCCGCGTTGGGACGGCGTGGCCCGCCGACAGCCCTACGGCAGAACCGGGAAATGACAAGCACGAAGGCGCGTAAAAGATTCGCCGGCTCCCGTCTCACGAGCGCCGGACCGCACTTTCTATGGCGTTTCGGACGCTTTCCAACGGTTCACCGCAGCAAGCGGACGGTTCATCCCGACAAGTGGAACATGTAGTTGAAATCATTAACCCGGCCGGGTCAGGTTCGAATTCGCCAGCACGGATGGGCAAATCCATGCGACGGCAGTGGGGCTGGGGAGCTCCTATAATCGGTGGATTACGAACGCGTTTTTGCGCGCTCGCTATGGATTTGGAGCGAAGACGATATGGCGCAAGTACTGGCCGCGACGCCCGCTCTCTCCTTCTTCCGGGATCGTGACCTGTTCATCCACGACGGCACCAAGCTTCGCCGTTTTCGCCTTTCCGCTCCCGTTCAAGCCTTTTTCTTCGTCGTCATGATGGGTCTCATTGCCTGGTCCGGCTACGCCGCTGCGCGGATCGTCGCCGGTGGCCCGCAAGGCCTGCCGCTGACTGATGCGACCGAAGCCCGCGCTCAGAAAATCGAGCAGCGCCAGGCACTGATCGAGGCCAT
Source organism: Sphingomicrobium sp. (assembly GCA_039925985.1). GTDB lineage: Bacteria > Pseudomonadota > Alphaproteobacteria > Sphingomonadales > Sphingomonadaceae > Sphingomicrobium. The sequence goes on along the minus strand of JBDSXT010000063.1, from coordinate 6,853 downwards.
TCTCACCGGGCAAAAAATCGACGAGGCGGCCGTTGCCGCCGCTTCCGCCGGCATGGACGCGGCTGGTGCCGGTCCGCTGTCGCGCGTCGAAGGCACGCAATTGGCGCAAGCGGCGCTGATCGCCCGGGCGCTCGACGTCCGCTATCAGACCACTGCCGCTGAATTGAAGAAGCTCGGCTTGACCGCATCGCGGGTTGGCGGCGTCGGCGGACCGTTCGAAGCGGTCGGCCGCGCCGACCCGACCTTCAAGCAATTATTCTCCAGCTGGAAGAAGCTCGACACCCTCCAGGATGGCGCAATCGCCATTCCTTCCGAAAAGCCGGTCCGGACCGCCGCTTTTACCAGCGGCTTCGGAGTTCGCTCCGATCCATTCCGCCACGGCGCCGCAATGCACCCTGGGATCGACCTTTCCGGGCCCTACGGAACACCAATCTATGCCACCGCCGACGGGACTGTCCTGCGCGCCGGCTGGAACTCGGGCGGCTACGGCAATCTCGTCGAGATCGACCACGGACGCGGCATCGCGACGCGCTACGGCCATCTGTCGGCGATCCTCATCCACCCCGGCGATCGCATCACTCGCGGCCAGCTGATCGCCCGCATGGGTTCGACTGGCCGTTCGACCGGCAACCATCTGCATTACGAAGTCCGCATCGACGGCCGCCCGGTGAACCCGGTGCCGTTTATGAAGGCGACTGATTATCTGGTGGCGATGCAGACCAAGGCCAATGCCGCGCCGATGGAGCAGATCGCCCTCGGTGGGCCGATGGCTGGCGCGCGCCGCTAAGGTTGCCGCCAACCCGCCTCGTCCCTATCTCGCTCCTGTGAGCGAAGCCCAGATCTTCCTGACCGACAGTGCCGCCAAGCGCGTTGCCGCCATCGCCGCGCGTCAGTCGAAACCCGCCATTTTGCGGCTTGCCGTCGACGGTGGCGGTTGCGCGGGTTTCACTTACAAATTCGAACTCGCCGACGCCCCGGAAGCCGACGACACCATCGCCGAGACCAATGGCGTCCAACTCGTCGTCGACCCGACGAGCCTCGATCTGGTGCGCGGCTCGGCGGTCGATTTTGTCGAGAATCTCGGCGGCGCCGCGTTCAAGGTGACCAATCCCAACGCGGCGTCCGGCTGCGGTTGCGGCTCGAGCTTCTCCGTCTGAAGTGAGGCTCGCGACCTATAATGTGAATGGCATCCGCGCCCGGCTGCCGCGGCTCGTCGAGTGGCTGGAGCGCGAAAAGCCCGACGTCGTCTGCCTTCAGGAATTGAAATGCGCCGACGAATCGCTGCCGATCGCTGATGTGGAGGCGGCCGGATACGGCGCCGTCTGGCATGGGCAGAAGGGCTTCAACGGCGTCGCCATTCTCGCCCGCGGCGACACGCCGAAGCTTCGCCGCGTCGGGCTTCCCGGCGATCCCGACGACAGCCACAGCCGCTACATCGAGGCCGAAATCGCCGACGTCGTCATTGCCTCGCTCTATTTGCCCAACGGCAATCCGGTCGGCACCGAAAAATTCGACTATAAGCTCAATTGGATGGATCGGCTCGGCCGCCACGCTCGCGAACTGCTGGCCGACGAGCGGCCGACCGTGCTGGCCGGCGACTGGAACGTAGTGCCCGAGGATCGAGACGTCTTTTCGGCCAAGGCGACGGCGCAGGACGCCCTGCTTCAGCCCGAGACTCGCGCCGCCTATCGGACTATCCTCCACCAAGGCTGGACGGATGCCTTGCGCTCGCTGCACCCGAACGAGGAGCGGCTCTACACCTTTTGGGACTATACCGCCGGCTGCTGGCAGCGTGACGCAGGCTTTCGCATCGATCATCTGCTGTGCTCGCCCGAAGCCGCCGACCGTCTGCGCGGCGCCGGCGTCGACAAATGGGCGCGCGACCAGGAGAAAGCCAGCGACCACGCCCCGACCTGGGTGGAGCTAGGCTAGGCCCTTCTCGAAAATCCGGTAGCGGTGATTGACCGCCGCGCCGGGCAATTCGGCGATCGACAGCATTCCCTTATTGTCCTCGAGGATCCAGCCGAACTCACCATGGGTTGCGCCGAAATCGGCGACCGCCGGCCGCCGCGTGAACTCGATCAGCATGAAGGCCAGCTGGCTCGCCATCCGCGTCCCGTGAAGCTTTTTCGCGACCCCCATCAACGGCACCCGCAACCGCCGTGTCCGCGGCTTGCGGAGCCGCCACAGCAACTTCGCCCAGCCGAACGGGAACAGCGCGCCATTGAGGTCGGCAATGAGTTCGTTGATGTCCGGCAGGGTCAGCATGAAGGCGACCGGCTCGCCGTCGACTTCGGCGATTCGCACCAATGGCTCATAGATGATCGGCTTCAATTTCTTGCCGGCGTAGGCGATCTCCGCCTCGGTCAGCGGCACATACCCCCAATTGTCCGACCAGGCGTCGTTCAGCAGGTTGAGGATGACCCGGGCTTCGTCGGCGAAGCGCGACTTGTCGACGGTGCGGATGACGATCCGCGGATTGCGTTCCCCGGCGGCGATCAGCCTGTCGATCAGCGGGTCCTGCCAGCCGCGAATGTCGAGCTCATAGGTCAGCAGGTCCTTGGCCTTGGAATGGCCGGCGGCCTCGATCCAGCCGCGGTATTCGGGGCGGTGGTGGCCCATCATCACTGTCGGCGGCTCGTCGAACCCTTCGATCTCCAGGCCGGGCTCGTCCCAGATCGACAGGCTGATCGGCCCGAGCGAGCGGGTCATGCCCTGAGCACGCAGCCACTCCTCGGCGGTGGCAATCAACGCCCCCGCCGCGTCACCATCGAGCGCTTCGAACATGCCCCACTGGCCGGTGCCTTCGCTCATGTGGGTCTGGACGAGGTCATCGACTTGCGCGCTGATCCGTCCGACGACCTGTTCGCCGCGCGTCGCCAGCCATAATTCGGCCCGGGCATGTTCGAACCACGGGTTTTTCTTCGGGTCGAGCAGGCCGTGGACTTCGTCCTTCAACGGCGGCACCCAGGCGGGATCGTCCTTATAGACCTCCCACGCGAGGTCGACGAAGCGCTTGCGGTCGGCCTTGGAGGCGACGCGGTGGATGGTCGGTGGAGCAGTCGGCATGCATTTGGCTAGCGCGTCACGCAGTTCAGCGCCAGCCGCGTGGCAGCGGGTTCATTGCATGGCCATGATGGCGCCACTATCTCGGTCCAGCTGAAACAGGCACTTATGAGCGATATGGCAATCTTCGAGCGAGCCGCTGGCGGCACTTCCGACGTCGTCGGGCGGCCTGGTCGTGCGCCGGTTGCGGACGACAAGGCAATGCTTCGCGCCGCCGCCGACTTGACGCGGGACCTCAATATCCCGCGCGACGCGATTTATTGGGCCGATTTGATGGGTTCGGCGCTGCTTGGCTATGGCGCGCTGCTAACCGCGATGCTCGCGCCTTCGGCCTGGCTGGCCGCCCTCGCCGGGCTTGTCGCCGTCCTCGCTCTCTACCGCGCGGGCAGCTTCATCCACGAGCTGACTCACATCAAGCAGGGCGCGATTCGCGGCTTCCGGCTGGTGTGGAACCTGCTGGTCGGCGTGCCGCTGCTGATCCCGTCCTTCCTCTACGAAGGCGTCCACAACCAGCACCACGCCAAGACCTATTACGGCACCGCGAACGACCCCGAATATCTGCCGCTCGCCCTCATGAGGCCGTGGACCTTGCCGGTCTTCCTGGTGGTATCGTTGCTCGCGCCGATCGCATTGCTGTTCCGCTTTGCCGTGCTGGCGCCGCTGTCGCTCCTCTTTCCCCGGCTCCGCGAGCTGGTCATCGCCCGCTTTTCCGGTCTTCAGATCAATCCGGTGTTTCGCCGCAAGCGCGCCGAAGGCGAACTCGCCCGCCAGTGGCGCTGGCAGGAGGCAGCGACGAGCCTGTGGGCGATCGCCTTGCTGGCGATGGTCGCGACCGGGATCATCCCCTTGCGCGCGTTCGCCATCTTCATCGGCGTCGCCTCTGGAACCATGTTCCTCAATCAGGTCCGCACGCTGGTTGCGCATTTGTGGGAGAATGACGGCGAGGCGATGAGCGTCACCGCGCAATATCTCGACAGCGTCAACGTCCCGCCGCCGACCGCGCTTCCGGCCTTATGGGCGCCCGTCGGCTTGCGTTACCACGCGCTCCACCATTTGCTGCCCGGCCTGCCTTATCACGCGCTCGGCGAGGCCCACCGCAGGATTTGCGCCAAGCTCGACCCGGCCTCGATCTACCACCACTCGAGCCATCGCGGTCTGTCGCCGTTGGTGGCCCGGCTCGCGCGTAGCACCAGCGGCCGCTGAGCCTTACTCCTCGGAGCGGATGAGGACGGTCTCGCCGATCAACAGGAACAGGATGAACGGCGCCCAGGCGGCGAGGAGCGGCGGGTAGGCGCCGACATTGCCCATCGCCAGGCTGAAATTGTCGGCGACGAAATAGGCGAAGCCGAGCGCCCTGCCGACCGTCGCCCGGAGTAGCACCTGGCCCGAGCGGGCGAGGCCGAACGCCGCGACCGCCGCCAGCAGCGGCATCAGCAACGTCGATAGCGGCCCCGAAATCTTGTGCCACAGGCCCGCCCGCGCCTCATCGGCTTGGCGGCCGGCCCGTTCGAGCTGGCCAATTCTCTCCTGGAGTGTGGAGAAATCGAGCTGGTCGGGATCGACCTTGGCCAGCGTCAGCCGCTCGGGCTCGACGCCGTGGAGCGCAATCATCTGCGGCTTGGCGACCATCAGGTTCATCGCCGCGTCGTATATCCGCACCTTTTCGAGCAGCCACGCATCGCCCGCCGGCCGGGCGCGCTCGGCGTTGATCACCTGGCGCAGCGTACCACGGTCGCGGTCATAGATCGTCAGTCCGGTGGCGCGCAGCCCATTGCCTTGGCCGACAACCTGTCGGGCGCGGACGAGATCGTCGCCGGCAAGCACCCAGACGTTCGACTGAAGATCGCTCTCCGCCGGGATCGGCCGATAATCATTATCGCTCCACGCCGTCACCGTCCGAGCCGCCTTGACCACGACCGTCTCGTTGAAAGCGAACGCCACGGCCGCAATCCCAAGGCTGGCGACGATCAGCGGGGCAAGGATCTGGTGCGCGGAAATGCCCGCGGCCTTCATCGCGATGACTTCGCTGTGCTGGTTGAGCCCGGCAAAGGCGATCAGCGTTCCGAGCAGCACCGAAAAAGGCATGAAGCGCGACGTCAGTAGCGGTATACGAAGCGCGACATATTGCCACAGCTGGGCGTCGCCATTGCCGGGAACGGCAAGAATCTTGCCCGATTCGCCGAGCAGGTCGAGGGTCATCAGGATGAGGACCAGCGACACCAGCACCGCCAGGCTTCGCGTCAGGAACAGGCGGACGGTGTAAAATGCGACCCGGCGCGACGGAAAAAAGCGCAAATTGATCATGCGGTCTGCGCCCGCCGCAGGAACGAGCGCGCGGTCCGGCCGATTTTGGCGAACGCCCGCTCGAGCGCGCCGATCGGCTGGCCGCCCGGCGTGTGGGCAAGCACATGGTACATCCACCAAATCAGCCCCGCCAGCAGGATCAGCGGCACCCACATGGCGATGACCGGCTCGATCCGGCCCTGCGCGCCGGCCTGCTCCGCATATTGGTTGACCTTGTGGTAAGCGACCAGGATCACGATGCCGATGAAGATCCCCAACGACGACGAGCTTCGCTTGGGCGGCACGGCGAGCGACACCGCAAGCATCGGCAGCATCAGCATCATCACCACCTCGACCAGCCTCATGTGGAGATTGGCTTCTGCCGCCAGGCGGTCGCCGCCGCGGGCTCCGCCGCCATAAACTTCTCCCACAAGCTCGTTGAGGGTCAACTCCTCATGCTCGTGCCCCCGGCTTCGAAAGCGGTCGACCGCGGGCAAGTTGATCGGCAAGTCATAGCTGTCGAAAGACAAGGTTCGCGGGGCCGCGAACTTCGGCGATTGCTGGATCAGTCGTCCCTTGCCGAGCCGGAAGAGAATGGTGTCGGGGTCCTCGGTCGACAGGAATCGTCCGGTCTCGGCGGTTGCCGCGACCGATGCTCCCGACCGATCGTCCATCTGCACGAAAATGCCGCCGAGCCTGGTGCCCTGATTCTCGCTGCTGTCGATCCTCAGCGTCAGCCTCTTGCCGAGGCGGTTGAATTCCCCGACCTTTATCGAGGCGCCCAGCGCGCCCGAGCGCAAATCGAAGCGCAGCCCTTCGTAACGGTAGCGCGAATAGGGCTCGATGTAGCCGACGATGGCGAGGTTGAGGAGAAGCAGCACCGCCGTATACAGATAGGGCACGCGCATCAGCCGCCCGAAACCGATGCCGATCCCGCGCAGCGCGTCGAGTTCCGAGGACAAAGCGAGCTTGCGGAACGCCAGCAATATGCCGAGCATCAGCCCAATCGGGATGCCGAGCGCAAAATATTCGGGCAGCAGATTGGCGAGCATTCGCCAGACGACGCTGACCGGTCCGCCGGCCATGACGACGAAGTCGAACAAGCGCAGCATCTTGTCGAGCACCAACAGCATCGCCGCCAAAATCAGCGTGCCGAACAGCGGCACCGCGATGGTCCGCGCCAGGTAGCGATCGATTAAAGACAGGCGGCCCAAGCTTTGGTCGTCCCAACACCATGATTTGGCCGCAAAGCGGGCCGAGATTGCATGACGGGCGTTCTACCCTTCCCCGCGAAGGCGCGCCGCCCGGCAGTGCGTAGAGCAAACTATTGGTAAAATCATGTTGAATTCGCTCCTGCTCTTGGCTCCCTGTTTCATTGCGGGCGGGCGCGCGCCTGATCAGCCGACTGTGCTCGTGCCGTATCGGCGCGGCTTCTCCGTCGGTCGACTGAACGGCTGATGGCCCGCACCCGGATCGCCTTGCTTTCGAATCCGAAGTCGACCGG
>JBDSXT010000062.1:0-27354 GCA_039925985.1 Sphingomicrobium sp. | reverse complement strand
GAGGCGGAAATTGCCCAGGTCGAAGCGCTCGGGGCGCGATATCTGGTCCTCGGCCAAGGCCTCTACCCGCGACTGCTTGGCGAAATGGACGACGCGCCGCCATTGCTGATCGCCAAGGGTCAGTTCGCTTTGCTCGACCGGGTCGCAGTGGCGATTGTCGGGGCGCGCAATGCCTCGGCGGCCGCCTGCCGCTTTGCTCGCGGGCTGGCGCACGGCCTTGGCCACCAAGGCGCCGTCATCGTCTCCGGCCTGGCCCGCGGCATCGACGCCGCCGCGCACGACGGTGCGATGGACAGCGGCACGATCGGCTGCGCGGCCGGCGGCATCGACGTCTTCTACCCGCCGGAGAACGAACCCCGGCAGCGCCAGATGTGGGAGGCCGGCCTGGTGGTCAGCGAGCGACCGCCGGGGCTGGAACCGCGCGCCCGGGATTTTCCGCGCCGCAACCGGATCATCGCCGGTATCGGCGTCGGCACCGTCGTCGTCGAAGCCGCGCCGCGGTCTGGATCGCTGATTACCGCTCGCCTGGCCGCCGAAGCGGGGCGCGAGGTGATGGCGGTCCCGGGCTCGCCGCTCGACCCCCGAGCACAGGGCTGCAACCAATTGATCCGCGACGGGGCCACCCTAATCCAATCAGCCGCCGACGTGATGGAGGCGATCCGGCCGTTCGAGGGCAGGGTCGAGTCGGCCCCAATGCCTTATGAAGCGCCCATTACAATAGCTGAAGGCGACCGATCAGCGATTGGCACGGTCGAGGAATTGCTCGGCCCAAGCCCGGTCCCGGTCGACGAGATCATCCGCTTGTCGGGCGTTCCCAGCGGCGCCGTGCAGATGGCCCTGCTCGAGCTGGACCTCGCAGGCCGCCTCGACCGCCACGCCGGCGGCAAGGTCAGCTTGCGCTGAGCCATGCCTCGCGCTCGAGCCGCAGATAGACGCTGTCGCAGACGCCGATGTGGGTGGTCCATGTTGCCGATGCGCGCCCGGTTTCCACGAAACCGTGGTTGGCGAGCAAGCGCAACGACGATGTGTTGCGCGGGTCGACGTCGGCAGTCAGGAAATCGAGGCCCCGACCTCGGAAAATATGGTCGAGAAAGGCCTTCATCGCTTCGGCCGCATAACCGCGGCCCCAATGCTCCGGCAGCAGGATGAAGCCGAAGTCCGGCAATCGCCACGCGCCCATTTTACCTATCACCTCGCCATCCAGCGTCACGACGAAATCGTCGCTGATCTCGGCGGGCGATGTGATCATCGAATCCAGCCACTCCCTGGTCTTGACCAAGTCCGCGTGCGGCCCATGCGACCAATACCGCATCGCCCGCTCGTCGGAGAACACCGCGTGCATTGCCTCAAGGCTGTCAGGACGCGCGCGGCGGAGCAGCAGGCGCTCCGTACGAAGCTCAATGTCGGTCGGATTTTCCCCGTTCATCAACCGCCCCTTGACGCGCTCCTCGATCGATAACCACCCTATACGCGTATGCGTGAGGGCCATTGAATGAAGCTAGTAGTCGTTGAATCGCCGGCCAAGGCGAAAACCATCGAGAAATATCTCGGGCCGGGTCACCGCGTGCTGGCCAGCTACGGCCATGTCCGCGACCTGCCGCCCAAGGACGGCTCGGTCGATCCCGACGACGGTTTCGCCATGCTGTGGACCCCGTCGCCCGACCGCGCCAAGCAATTGAAGGCGATTACCGACGAGGCCAGGAAGGCCGACACGTTGATCCTCGCCACCGACCCCGACCGCGAGGGTGAGGCGATCAGCTGGCATGTCCAGGAAGTCCTGCGGGCCAAGAAGGCGCTCCCAGCCAAGGTCGAGCGGGTGACCTTCAACGCCATCACCAAGTCGGCGGTGACGACCGCCATGGGGCATCCCCGGGCGCTCGACGAGGATCTGATCGACGCCTACCGCGCCCGCCGAGCGCTCGATTATCTGGTCGGCTTCACCCTGTCGCCGATCCTCTGGCGCAAGCTTCCCGGCGCGAAATCGGCGGGGCGGGTGCAGTCGGTCGCGCTCCGGCTGATCGTCGATCGCGAGCGCGAGATCGAGCTGTTCAAGAGCCAGGAATATTGGTCGGTCCACGCCACCTTTGAGGCCGACGGCCAGCCGTTTACGGCGCGCCTCAACCAGCTCGACGGTAAGAAGCTCGACCGGCTGTCGATCGGTAGCAAGGGTGACGCCGAGGCGGCCAAGGCGGTGGTCGAGGCCGGGCATTTCACTGTCGATTCTGTCGAAACTAAGCCGTTCGGGCGCAACCCGCCGCCGCCATTCACCACCTCGACACTGCAGCAGGAGGCGGCGCGCAAATTGGGCTTCGCTGCAAGTCACACGATGCGCGTTGCCCAAAGCCTCTACGAGGACGGCCTGATCACTTACATGCGCACCGACGGCGTCGACATGGCGCCCGAAGCAATCAGCGCGGCCCGCAAGGCGATCGCCAGTCGCTACGACGCCGGCTACGTCCCCGATAAACCGCGCCACTACACGACCAAGGCCAAGAACGCGCAGGAAGCCCATGAGGCGATCCGCCCGACCGATTTTTCGCAGGCCAACGCCGCCAGCGGCGACCACGCGCGGCTCTACGGCCTGGTCTACAACCGGGCGCTGGCCAGCCAGATGGCGTCGGCCCGGCTCGAGCGCACGACCATCGATTTGACCGACGGCGCGGGCCGCGCCGTCCTCCGCGCGACTGGCCAGGTGGTCCTCTTCCCCGGCTTCCTCGCACTTTACGAGGAAGGCCTCGACGAAAAAGCGGACGACGAGGACGGCGCCCGGATGCCGGCGCTGAAAAGCGGCGACGCGCCCGCCAAGACGGGCGTCGAGGCGACACAGCATTTTACGCAGCCGCCGCCGCGCTACTCCGAAGCGAGCCTGGTCAAGCGACTTGAGGAGCTCGGCATCGGCCGCCCATCGACCTACGCGGCGACTCTCCAGACGCTTAAGGACCGCGAATATGTGCGGGTCGAAAAGGCGCGCTTCATGCCCGAAGAAAGCGGCCGGCTGGTCACCGCCTTCCTCGAGCGATTCTTCGAGCGGTACGTCAGCTATGATTACACCGCCGAGCTCGAGGAGGGGCTCGACGACGTCTCCGGCGGCCGCGCCGGCTGGCAGGATCTGCTCGCCGCCTTCTGGAAGGATTTCAAGCCACTGGCCGGCGAGGTCATGGAACAGAAGCCGTCCGAGATCACCGCCGCGCTCGACGAGTTCCTCGCGCCGTGGCTCTATCCGGAACGGGCCGACGGATCCGACCCTCGACTGTGCCCGGCGTGCGGCAACGGCCGCCTATCGCTGCGCGGCGGCAAATTCGGCGCGTTCGTCGCCTGCTCCAACTACCCCGAGTGCCGCTTTACCCAGAAGTTTGGCCAGGCGGGGGCGGGCGATGGTGCCAGCGAAGGACCGACCGAGCTCGGTAACGGCATCACGCTGCGCACCGGCCGCTTTGGTCCTTATGTCCAGCAGGGGGAGGACAAGGACGCCAAGCGCGCGTCGCTCCCCAAGGACCTGCCAGCCGACGATCTGACGCTCGAATGGGCGGAGAAATTATTGTCGCTGCCGCGCGAGATCGGCCTTCACCCGGAGAGCGGCAAGCCGATTTCGGCCGCCATAGGCCGTTACGGGCCCTATCTGCTGCACGACGGCAAATATGCGCGGCTGGCAACGACCGCCGAAGTGTTCGAAACCGGCATGAACGCGGCGGTCGTCAAGCTCGCCGACGCGGCATCGGGAGCCGGCAAGCGCGGCGCGGCGCGCGAGGCGATCGCGGTCCTTGGCCCGCATCCAGCCAGCGGCAAGGAGATCAAGGTGCTCGAGGGGAAATACGGTCCCTATGTCAGCGACGGCACCATCCACGCGACCTTGCCGAAGAGCGCAGAACCCAAGTCGGTGACCCTGGAGCAAGCGGTCGAATGGATCGACGCGAAAGCGGCGAAGGGACCGGTCAAAAAGGGCTCTCGCGGGGGCGGCCGCCGGAAAAAGGCCAAGGCCTAGCCAAGCCGCCCGCACGCCTTGCAGCCGGGATCCTTCGGCAAGTTCATGGTCCGCCAGTGGAGTGCCTCGCCGTCGAGCACGTGCAGCTTGCCGGCCGCATCTTCGCCAATACCGAGCAGCGAACGCAGCGCGGTCAGCGCGGCGAAATGACCGGTCGTTGCGGTCAACGCACCCAGCACCCCGAGTTCGGCGCACGTGTCGCAATCGTCGGCATCGAACGCATCGCCGACGAAGCAGCGGTAACAGGGCTGGTCCGACTCCCAGCCGCGGAACAGCGCAATCTGGCCCTGGAACTGCGCCGCAGCCGCGGAAACCAGCGGAATCTCGAGCGCAACGCAAGCCTCGTTGACGGCTAGGCGAGTCGCGAAATTGTCGCTTCCGTCGAGCACCATGTCGTGACCCGCAAGCAAGCTGTGCGCATTGTCGTCGGTAATTCGACGGCCAACCGGAATCGCTTCGACATGCGAGTTGAGCGCGAGCGAGAATGCAGCCGCGGCCTCGGCCTTCGCCGCGCCGACCTGGTCCTCGCGATAGATGAGCTGGCGGTGGAGGTTGGACGCTTCGACAACGTCGTCGTCGATGATGGTCAGCCAGCCGATGCCCGCTCCGGCCAGCGCCGGCAGCGCCGCGCTGCCGATCGCGCCGGCGCCGACCAGCGCGACGCGCGACACCTTCAGCTTACGCTGTCCGGGGCCGCCGACCTGCGGCAGCACGATCTGTCGCGCGTAGCGCTCGAGCTCGCCGTCGCCGAGGGTCATCGCCCGGTAGAGCCGAACCCGCCACTTCCGCGAGCGGTCTCGGCGAGGTTCGCCGCTTCCGAAAATTGGGCGCGCAACACCGCCGCCGGGACCAATTGCGCGATCCGCTCGCCGCGAGCGACCGCGAACGGCTCCGACCCCAGATTGATGAGAATCACCTTCACTTCGCCGCGATAGTCGCTGTCGATCGTGCCGGGCGTATTGAGGCAGGTGATGCCATGCTTGAACGCCAGGCCCGAGCGCGGCCGGACCTGCACTTCGTAACCAGTTGGAATCTCGATCGCGAACCCGGTTGCGAATGCGTGCCGCTCGCCAGGCTCCAGCGTCCGCTCCTCGGCCGATGCGATATCTAGCCCCGCCGCACCGTCGGTCGCATATCCGGGCAGCGGCAAGCCGTCCCCGTGCGACAGCCGGGTGAGTTTGATCTCGATCATCCGATGTCCCTCGCGATCCGCTCGACCAGATGCTGCGCGACCTCGTCCTTGGCCGCTTCGGGCCAGGCCTCGACGCCCTGCGCCGTGACCAGATGGACGCGGTTGTGCGTGCCGCCCATCACGTCGCCCGAGACGTCATTGGCGACGATCCAGTCGGCGCGCTTGGCGACCCTCTTGGCGACCGCGTTGGCAACAACGTCGTCGGTTTCGGCAGCAAATCCGATCAGCAGCCGCGGCCGGTGGAGGCTGGCGCCGAGCTCGGCCAAAATGTCGCGTGTCGGCGTGAAATTCAGGCTCAGCCGGCCGCCGCTCTTTTTGAGCTTTCGATCGGCCGGCTCGACCCGCCAGTCGGCGACCGCGGCGACCATCACCGCGACGTCGCAGGGCAGGGCACCCATCACTGCGTCGGCCATCTGCTCGGCGGTTTCGACGTCGATCCGCGCGACTCCGGGCGGCGTCTCCAGCGTGACCGGCCCCGCGACCAGCGTCACTCGGGCGCCAGCTTCGGCAGCCGCCGCGGCAATCGCGAAGCCCTGCCGCCCCGACGAGCGGTTGGCGATCATCCGCACCGGATCGATCGGTTCGTGGGTCGGCCCCGCGGTGACGAGGATGTGCTTGCCGGCGAGGGTCACTTGGCCGGGAGGAACTTGTGCGTCGCCAGCCACGCCATGATCGCCGCCGGCTCCGGCAGGCGGCCCGGGCCGAACTCGCCGCACGCCATCTCGCCTTCGTCGGGCTCGATCACTTGAACGCCGTCGGCCTTCAATTGAGCGAGGTTGCGCTGCGTCGCGGGGTGCTGCCACATCCGCACGTTCATCGCCGGCGCGACCACTACTGGCTTGTCGGTCGCCAGCAGCAGCGTCGACGCAAGGTCGTCCGCAATCCCGTTGGCCATCTTCGCCAGCAGGTCCGCCGTCGCCGGGCAGACGAGCAGGACATCGGCCGCTCGGCTCAGCTCGATATGGCCCATCTCGACCTCGTCCTTGAGGTCCCACAGGCTGGTATAGACGGGGCTCTGGGCGAGCGCGCCCAAGGTCATCGCCGTGACAAAATGCTCGCCGCTTTTGGTCAACACCGGCGTCACTTGGTGCCCCGCCTTCTTCAACAGCCGCACCAGTTCGCAGCTCTTGTAAGCCGCGATCCCTCCTCCGACGATCAGCAATACCCGCTTCATTGCTGCGACCTAGCGCGCAGGCGCCGCTTCCGCCACCTCATCGGTGATGATCGCCGGCGGGACGATGCCCGAGTCGAGGATCGCGGCAAAGGCGGCCCGATTGTCGAACGGGCGATGGTCCTGTTCCGCTCGGTGCGACGCCAGCGCCAGCAGATGGTCGAGCTGGACCTTGCCGACGATGTAGCTCGGGCCGTAACCCGGCTGGCGCAGGTAGAGCAGCTGCTCGAACCCGACGAGGCGGCTCGCCGCGTCGGACCAGCCGCGCGGGGTCCACGCAGCGTGATACTTGCCGGCCTCATCGAGCCCGATCTCATTGGCCTGGACGCGCAACGACGCGAGGCCGCGCGCGGCGCGGTTAGCAAGCATGATCCAGACCAGCTCGCGGCCATGCGGGATGTCGTCGTAGAGGCCGGCCTGCGCGACCACTTCCTCCATCGCCGTGGCCCAGCCTTCCGAGCGGTCCTCGAAGATGTTGAACAAGGGCGGAGTCTGCCGGATCGGGCTCGGATGCGGCTCGTGGCGCAGCCGCGCAAGTTCGATCCAGTGCGTCTGGTGACTCGACAGCGGCAGCGGATCGAGCGCCGTCACGTGGGTAAAGAAATTGCGGTCGGCGGGCGCGGTGTAGTCGCCGGTCTGGGCGGCGAGTGCGGCGCGGTAATAAGGCTGGTCGGCGATGAAGCCGGCCTCGACCAGCAGCCGGTAGAGCTTCTCGGTGCGCGCTTCGGCGAGGCGGCGATAGGCGGCTGGATCGCTGATTTCCGCAATTGGCGGCGCGGCGCGGTTGCGCAATTCCTCGAGTCGGAGCGATGCCAGCGAGCGGTCGAGCTCGCGCTCGAGCAAGGTCCGCTGCTGATCAAAATCATACGGGCTGAGCAGGATGTGCTTCAAATACCAATTGTAATTGGCCTTGCCGACGCCCGATGGGCCGGTCCGGCGCGGCGCCTCCGCCTTGACCCACTTGGCGAATTCTTCCGTCGCCAGCCGCGCGCTGCGAACCGCTGCGTGGAGCTCCGGCGTCGCCGCGGACAAGCTTGCCGGCCGCTTTCCGCCGAGGTCGTTCATGACCAGCGTCCCCGCCTCGAGCTTGCCGAGCACGTCGGCCTGCTCGTTAAATGCGCGGTCGCCATAGGCCCACAAATCATGCGCCTGGCTGGCGGCGAGGTTGTGCTTGGCGTCGGCCAGCAGCGCCGGCACCGCGCCAAGCAGTTGGGTCAGCTTGGCATCGTCGGCGGGCGACAGCGGGTAAGTGAAATTGTGCAAATCGACATTAGGCTCCGCGGACGGTCCTTCGTGCGCCGGCACGTCGCTCATCTCGGCAAACACGGTCTGGTAAAAGCCTGGGTCGCGCGACCATGGTCGGAGTACGCGCAGGAAGAAATCGAGGCCGTTCATCTCTGCTTCGACTAGGCGATGGTCGCCGCTCTGCGACGCGCTCCATTGGGTTGTGTTGAAAGCAGCGAGGCGGCGGCGGAACTCGGGCAGGCGCGCGGCCTTTGCGGCCATCGCTTTGGCCCCATAGTCAGGCTTGCCGCGAACGATCGCCGGATGATTGAACGCGCGCCAGTCGGCGAACAGCTGGACAAGTTGGGCATGGCTCGTCGCGGCAGGCGCGGCGGTTGCCGCGGCGGCGGGAACGGCGGCCAAGGCGATCGACGTTACGGCCGTCAACACAGTGAAAACTTTAAGCATCCAAGGACCCCCAATGGCTAGAAAATGCGCATCAGCACCGCGGCAGCGCCCGCACCCGCAACCCCGGCTGCCGCATAGCTCCACCACTGCCGCCGCTCAATCACGGCGATCGCGGGCAGCGGCGGCGGGGGTGGGGCACCGCCGCGCAGCGGGTAATATTCGTTCATCCGCTTGATCAGCTGCGGGACCAGCTTCAATGCCCGGACCGCGTCGATGATCCGGTCGGCAAAATAGGCTTCCGGGCCCAATTCCGAGCGCAGCCAGTCCTTGAGGAATGGCTCCGCGGTCTCCCACATGTTGATGTCGGGATCGAGGTTGGTGGCGACACCTTCCTCCATCACCATGGTCTTTTGCAGGAGCAGCAAGTGCGGCTGTGTCGGCATGTCGAAATCGCGAGTGATTGCGAACAGGCTTTCGAGCATCCGACCGACCGAAATGTCCTTGACCGGAAGCCCGCGGATCGGTTCGCCGGAGGCGCGCAGCGCGGTCGCGAACTCCTCGACATTGTGATGCGCCGGCACATATTGCGCCTCGAAATGAATCTCGGCGACGCGCCGGTAATTGCCGGTAATCAAGCCATAGAGGATCTCGGCCAGCCACATCCGCGCCCGCCGGTCGATCCGCCCCATGATCCCGAAATCGATGACCGCGATACGCCCGTCGGGCAGCGCGAACAAATTGCCCTGGTGAAGGTCGGCGTGAAAGAAACCGTCGACCACCGCCTGGCGCAGAAAGGCGCGGACGAGGATCGCGGCAAGCGCCTTGCAGTCGTGACCGGCGGCGACCAGCGCGTCGCGGTCGTTGAGCTTGACCCCGTCGAGCCATTCGAGAGTCAGCACGCGCCGGGCGGTGCGCCGCCAGTCGATCTCGGGGACGAAGAAGCCCGGCTCGGCGACCATATTCTCGCGCAATTCCGACGCTGACGCGGCCTCGCGCTGCAAGTCGAGCTCGCGCGCCGTCCATTGCTTGAAATGGGCGACCACCAGCCGCGGCCGCAAACGCTCGAGCTCGCCGCCGCCGCTTTCGACATGCGCCGCCGCCCATTCATAGGTCTCGATCGCGTCGGCGAACTCCTGCTCGATCCCCGGACGAAGCACCTTGACCGCGACGTCGCGCCCCTCGGTCGTCACGGCGCGATGGACCTGGGCGATCGAGGCCGAGCCGACGGGAACGGGATCGAAGCTTGCGTACAATTGGTCGAGCGGAGTGCCGAATGCGGTTTCGATCGCCGCCTTGATCGCCGGGAATGGTGTCGGCGGAACGTCGTCCTGGAGCCGCGATAGATTTTCAGCGGCGCGGTCACCGACCAGATCGGGACGGGTCGACAGCGCCTGGCCGAGCTTGATCGCGGCCGGGCCGATCTCCTGCAGCGCCCTGGCGTAATCGGGCGTCGCCGGCGGGCTCGCGCCAATGCTGACCAACTTCACCAGCCGGCGGACCTGCAGCGGCGTCAGCGGATCGGCCTCGATACCCTTCAAGGCACCATGGCGGGCAAGCGTCCGTCCCCATTTGAGGAGGCGCCACAAATGGGTAACCGAAGTCGTCAAATCTTCCAACCCGAGTGAATCGCGACCAACCCGCCGAGAATCGGCTCGACGTTGCTGCGCTCGAACCCCGCTTGAGCGATCATCTGCCGGAACGCCTCGGGCTTCGGGAAACGGCGGATCGACTCGACGAGGTAGCGATAACTGGCCTCGTCGCCGGCAACGGCCTTGCCAATCCGCGGAATGACCGTGCCCGCATACGCCTCATAGGCGTCGGCGAACCCAGGCCAGTCGCTGGTCGAGAATTCCAGGCAATAAATGCGTCCGCCGCGTTTCAGCACGCGATACGCTTCGCCCAGCGCGGCCCCGATATCGGTGACGTTCCGGATGCCGAACGCAATCGTATAGGCATCGAAGCCGCGGTCCGTGAACGTCAGCCTCTCGGCATTCTCGACTCGCCACGCGAGCCCGTCGATGCCGCGCTGCTTGGCGCGCTCCTCTCCAACCCCGAGCATGTCGGCATTGATGTCGGCGACCGTGACCTGAGCGCCGCGCTTCGCCATCCGGAACGCAACGTCGCCGGTGCCGCCCGCCATGTCGAGAATGGACTCACCGGGCCGCGGTTTGACCCGGGCGACGAAGCGATCCTTCCAGCGTCGGTGGAGGCCGCCCGACATCAAGTCGTTCATTACATCGTAGCGCCGGGCGACCGAGCTGAAGACCGCGCCGACGCGCCGGGTCTTTTCGTCGGGCTCGACCAACTCGTCGCCGAAATTCACTTTGTCGCTCATCGTGCCGAGCCTCTAGCCGCCTTGGCGTCCCTTCGCCATATCGCGGGGGATGCCCGAGCTTCCCGAAGTCGAAACCACCGTCCGCGGCCTCGCTCGCGTGCTTGATGGCCGGCGACTCGCGCGGGTCGAGCTGCGGCGCGCCGACTTGCGCCGCGCATTCCCGCACAATCTTGGCCAGCGGCTCACCGGAGCGACCGTCATCAGCCTGGGCCGCCGGGCGAAGTTCGGGCTGATCGGCACGGACCGCGGCGACACGATGGTCTTCCACCTCGGCATGTCCGGTCACTGGCGGATCGATCCCCCGGATATCGGCGCGCACGATCATTTGCTCATCGAGACCGACGACGGCCGGCGGCTGGCGCTCAACGATGCCCGCCGCTTCGGCGCGGTCGATCTTGTCGCCACCGGCGAGCTTGCCGATTGGCCGCCGTTTGTCGCGCTCGGCCCCGACGCGCTCGGCCCCGATCTGGACGCGCGATGGTTCAGGCGCCGCTTCGAAGGCCGCCAGGCGCCGGTGAAGGCGCTGCTCCTCGATCAGCGGATCATCGCGGGACTCGGCAACATCTACGCCTGCGAAGCGCTCTACCGGGCCCGCATTCACCCAGGCCGGGCCGCCGGCTCGATCTCACTGATCCGGCTGGCAAGGCTGGCGACGGCCATTCCGCAAGTGCTCGGCGAGGCGGTTGCCGCCGGTGGTTCGAGCCTGCGCGACTTCGTCAGCCCCGACGGCACGCTCGGCTATTTCTCGAAGCGCTTCGACGTCTACGACCGCGAAGGCCAACTTTGTGCGTGCGGCGGGACGGTAAAACGAATCGTTCAGGGCGGCCGCTCGACATTCTATTGCCCGCGCTGCCAGAAGTAGTCCGCCGGTTGACCGGAAGCCCCCCTGAAGGTAGGGAGCGCGCATGTCGGCGCCGCCAATTGGCTTTGGCGCCGCTTTCCATTGAGCCGAAATTCTAGAGGACTATTCGATGGCGAACACGCCGCAAGCCAAGAAGCGCATCCGCCGCAACGCTAACCGCGCCGAGATCAACGGCGCTCGTGTCGGTCGCATCCGGACCTTCATCAAGGCTGTCGAGTCGGCTCTTGCTTCGGGCAAGAAAGACGATGCCGCCAAGGCTTTGAAGGACGCCCAGCCCGAACTCGCCCGCGGCGTTGCCCGCGGCGTGATTCACAAGAATACCGCCGCCCGCAAGTTCTCGCGGCTGTCCAAAAGAGTCGCCTCATTGGGCTAAGGCCAGGCTCAAATCAGGACAAGAAAAGCGTCGGTTCGGCCACTCGCGACGGACAGCTAATTGGTCCTGATTCGGGACCTTCAAAAAAGCCAGCATTTCCGGCGATTCGCCTGACCGCCCGAATGCAGTCTGTCAAAAAAACCGCAGTTTCCTGCGCTAATCCCGGCTTTCCGTGGGTTTTCACTGTCAAGACTGATTATTTCACTTTTGTGAAAAAACATCGCTTGAAAGCTTGGCCGCAGGCTTCCAAAAACGTCCCTCCGGACGCGAGTCTCGCGTCAGGGGGCTAGAGAGAAAAGCAGCTACTGGCGTCGCGACTCACCGTCCGACGCAGCGGCTCCCTTTTGTCTCCGCGAACAGAGACAGGAGGCGGGCAGGCAAGTGCAAGGCGATCGATCCTTTTCGTCTTCCGAGCTTGCCGACGCACCGATCGCAGCACCCCTTGAGGCTGCGTGGGATTCCATTCGCGCTGGCCTTCGCCGCGACCTCGGGGTCCGAACGTTCGACGGTTGGTTGAAGCCAGCTGCGCTTGGTGCATTCGAGCCGGATAGCGGCAGCCTCGAAATCCTGATGCCGAGCCAGTTCATGGCCGACTGGGTTCGCTCCCACTTTGGCGAGCGCCTGACTCTGGCGTGGCGGACGATCCTGCCGATCGTTCGCGAGGTTCGCATTGCCGCGGCCGCCGATGCGCCGCGCCCGTCGCCGCTGCTGATCCTCGAGGACGTTCCGCCGCCACCGGCCCCGGTCCGTGACCCTAACGCGCCGAATTTCGATCCGCGCTACCGATTCGAGACGTTCATCGTCGGCAAGGCCAACGAGGTTGCCGCATCGGCTGCGCGAACCTTGGCCGGAGCCGACTCGGTCAGCTTCAATCCCTTGTTCATTCACGGCGGCACCGGCCGCGGCAAAACGCACTTGTTGCACGCGATTGGCCACAGTTTCCTTGCCACCCATCCGGGCAAGCGGGTGGTGTCGATGTCGGCCGAAAAGTTCATGGTCGAATTCATCCGCGCGCTGAAAGCCAATGACACGATCGGCTTCAAGGGCCGGCTGCGCAGCGCCGACCTGCTGCTGATTGACGATGTCCAGTTCATCGCCGGCAAGGATTCCACTCAGGAGGAATTCTTCCACACGATGAACGAGATCATCACTGCCGGGCGGCGGCTGGTGATTACCTCGGACCGTGCTCCCCAGGATCTCGACGGCGTCGCCCCGCGAATCCTGTCGCGCTTGTCGTGGGGCCTGGTCGCCGACATCAACGCCGCCGATTTCGAACTCCGGTTCAACATCGTCGAAGCCAAGCTTTCGGTTCTTCCGGGCGTCACCATGCCGCGCCCGGTGGTCGATTTCCTCGCGCGGCGAGTGACCTCGAGCGTTCGCGAATTGGAGGGGGCGCTGAACCGCATCGCCGCTTATGCGATGATGACTGGTCGCGCGATCGACGTCGCGTTCGTCGAGGAAGTCCTCGCCAATGTCTTGCGCGCCAATCAGCGCCGGATTTCGATCGACGAGATCCAGACCCAGGTCGCCGAGCATTATCGCATCCGCAAGGCCGAGATGACTTCGGCCCGGCGGGCTCGCGAGGTCGCTCGGCCGCGCCAGGTGGCGATGTATCTGTCAAAACAGCTGACGCCGAAATCCTTGCCCGACATCGGCCGGCGCTTCGGCGGCCGCGACCACACCACCGTCATCCACGCGGTCAAGCAGATCGAGCGGCTCCGCGCCAACGATGCTGAGCTCGACGCCGACATCCGGCTTCTGACCCGCCAACTCGAGGGCTAGAACCAGCCAGAGTCTTCGGACCGCCGAATGATTGAAGAAAGGCCCGGCCAGAGCAATCCGACCGGGCCTTTCCTTGCCTGCTCAAGTGGGTTGATTGAGTTAATAAGTCTGCCGCTTGCGGGCGGGGACCGAGATCCGGACCGTTTCGCCGCTGCGCCCCGGGAAGCCGGTGAACATCGCTTCGATCAGATTGGGGACCAGCACGCCCAGCTCGTCGGTCTGCGACCGCGCCTTGGCATGGCCTTCGAACAGCGGCGCGTTGGTGTCCTTGCCGACGATGTCCATGTCGAAAAAGCTTTTGTATTGGGTGTAGCTGCGGATTTCACCGCCGTAGCCACCGAAGCCCGACGAATACCAGAACGGGTCGTCCCAGCCGTAATAGAATGGCGAGCGGCCGCCCCAATAGCCGAATCGCGAGTAATAGGGCCGGCCATAGAAGCCACGGTAGAACGGGTCATAACCGAACTGGTTGCCGAAACCGAAGCCATAGCGCGACCGGCCGAAGGGATCGCTGGTATATTCGGTCCGACCCTGGTCGACGCCAAAGTCGAGCTTGACCAGCATGTTGGCAAGCTGCGGCGCGCCAGCCGGCGCGTAGCCTCGGGCGGCCAGCTGTTGAGAAACGATGGCCGCGTAGCGGTTGAACTGGAGGTTCGCCGGGGCGCCATTGGCGGGCACCACATAGAAGGTTTGCCCGGCCGGCGCCGGCATCGCCTGGTAACGGGAAACCTGGGTGTTCAGGGCGGTCGCGCAGCCCGCTAGCGTCATCGCGCCGGTGCTGAGGAGCAATGCCCCAGCCAGCTTCATAATTTTCGTCATATGCGCCTCAGTTTCGAAAAAGTGAGCGGAAATTCAGTTGATATCCGGCGCTTAACGAAAATTGCCTGAACTGCGGATTAAGACGGGCTTTCCGGGAAGATGATGTGGAAATTATCCCGGCCCTTGAACACCAGATAATAGAGGCCGACGGCAGCGGCGATGCCCGCCAGTGCCAGCAGCAGCGGTGAGACCGCCGAGCCGGCCATTGGCGCAACCGGGCCGATCCCGATCATAGGCTCGGCCGAGGCCACCGGCGGGGGCGGGGCCATGGCCTGGTCGACCACCGGCAGTACGCATCCCTGTGTCGCTCCCTGCGAATTCGCGGCTGCGCCCGCCACTGCGGACGAACCGCACAACGCAACGGCAGACGGCGCGGAGGCGAGAGCGCTCAGGGCAACGAGCGGGCTGACGGCCGCGCGAGGCTGAGGCGAGGCGGCGATTGCGCCCGTCGAGCTGACACACAATGCAATCCCGGCAACCACTGCCGCGACGTTTCTCGAACTGCTGCCGGACTTCATTGAACTCTCCCGTACGCCTGAGACACCAACGATTGGCCCGAGCGGAAAAACTGCTACGGCCAATGCCAGGAACCGATAGCTATAGCAGATGTTTCAGCGACTTGCGCTACGTTCAGAAAAAAAATCCGAAGCGGCTCAATTGCCACAGTGAACGCTCGGTCGCGAAATATCTCGACGCGCTCGGGGCTCAATGCAGCTTTTATTAGTTACGCCTGCAACTCGCCGACGCATTCCGGATTTTAGCTGAACCTATGACCATGTTTCATAACCTATCTCCCCATGGCGGCCCGCCGTCGCCGGACCCGAGCGTACCCGCGGGCTATCGGGTCTACGCGATCGGCGACATTCATGGCCGACTCGACTTGCTCAACGACACGCTGGCGCGGATCGAGGCCGACATCGACGGCCGCCGGCCCGCCCGGAACATCATCATCTTCCTCGGCGACCTGATCGACCGCGGCCCCGACTCGGCCACGGTCGTCGAGCGGCTTCGGACTTATCGTCGGGATGGCGTCCGCACCGTTTTCCTCAGCGGCAACCATGAAGAGGTGCTGCTGCGCCTGATCCGTGGGGAAAGCCGGTACTTGAGCGATTGGCTGACCTTTGGCGGCGAGGAATGCGCGCGGAGCTATGGCATCAGCTCGACCGCGCTCAAGCGAATGGACGCCGATCAGGCGGTTGCCCATCTTCGCCAGAAAATTCCGGAAACTCACCGCAATTTCCTCCAGCAATTTGTCGACACGTTTCAGGTCGGCTCATATTTGTTCGTCCATGCCGGCGTTCGGCCCGGCGTTCCGCTCGCCCAACAGAACCAGGCGGACCTGCGCTGGATCCGAGGGCCATTCCTCGACAATCACGACGATCACGGCTTTGTCGTTGTCCATGGTCATACGATTGCCGCCGATGTCGATGTCCGTGCCAATCGCATTGGCATCGACACCGGCGCGTATCGAACCGGGGTCTTGACTGCTATGGGTATGGAGGGCCGGGAGCGCTGGTATCTTCAGACCAATGCCGGTCCGGCGGCCGGGCAATCGGCGACGGCTCCTCAACTGGTGGCAAACCGCGATGGTGGCTGGTAGGTTGGTGGGCTGCATCCCAGTGAAAAGGAGCGTTGCAGTGAGTTCTCGTCCTGGCCCGTCTCGGGCCATGCTGCTAATGGGGTGCGCGGCGCTGCTGGCTGGCTGCGCCGACAGCCGCGGCGGCCCGATCGCTTATGCCGGCGGGATGTCCGCTCCCGACGCGCCGACCGTCGTCCCGCTCGAATCGGGCTACAAGATTGCGCCGCTCGACACGCTGTCGATCAAGGTGTTCAAGATGCCCGACTTGTCAGGAGACTTCGACGTCGACCTGACCGGACGGATCTCGATGCCATTGATCGGCGAGGTCAGCGCGGTCGAACTGACCACTGCCGAGCTCGACAAAAGGCTGACCGACAAGCTCGGCGAGCGGTACCTCGAGCATCCCGACGTCAGCGTCGGCGTCAAGGCCTCAACCCGCCAAAGCGTCACCGTCGACGGGGCAGTCAACAAGTCGGGCTCCTTTCCGATTGGCGGCTCGGTGACCCTGATGCAGGCGATTGCGCTGGCGGGGGGAAGCTCGCCGGAAGCCAATGCACACCGCGTCGCCATCTTTCGGACGATCCAGGGCAAGCGGCAGGCCGCGGCCTTCGACCTCGTCGACATCCGCCGGGGTCAGGCCGAAGACCCGCCAATCTATCCTGGCGACATCGTTGTCGTCGATGGGTCGTCGATCAAGGCCCTGCAAAAGCAGATCATGAACGGTCTTCCGATCCTGTCGATCTTCCGACCGTTCTGAATTTTGGTCGGCACGGACAAGCAAATGGGAATGATATCGCGTGGCCGCTGAAATTGCCTTGCAGCCCGACGACCGGAAGGCTGTTGGACAGCCGCGCCCCCAACGCGGCGAGCTGTCGCCTTACTGGCAAGACGGCAGTCATGAGGCGGGGCATTTCGATCTCGCTGCTTTGTTTCGGATCGTCACCGAGTGGCGCTGGCTGATCCTCGGCGCGGTGGCGCTCGGAATCGCGGCGGCAATCGTGCTCACCTTCCTGACCAAGCCGCTCTACCGCGCCTGGGTCACGCTCGAGGTTAATCCGCCAACGGTCGAGATTCTTGACGAGAAGAATCGCGAGGGCAGCTCGGCCCCGAACCTGTACGATTTCGTCGCGACCCAGGTCGGCCTGCTGTCCAGCCGGACCCTCGCCGAGCGCGTCGCCCAGGATCTCAACCTTGCCTCGAACGAGGATTTCGTCGGCACTGCCGGCGATCCGGCGAGCCGCCTCAAGGCGGCGACGGACAAGGTCAGTCTCGGGCTCAAGGTGGAGGCGCCCGAAGAAGGCCAGCTGATCAAGTTCAACTATATTTCCGAATCGCCCCAGCTCGCCGCCCAGATCGCCAACGGCGTCGCGGAAAACTTCATCAGCGCGGGATTGCAGCGGCGCTTCGAGGCGTCGACTTACGCCCGGACCTTCCTCCAGCAACAGATCGCCAAGACCCGGCGCGACCTCGAGCGCTCGGAAAAGCAGATCGTCGCTTATGCCCAGCAGCAAGGCATCATCAACACCGGCAGCAACCTGCCCGGCGAGCCTGGCAACGATGCCGGATCGCTCCAGGGCGCTTCGCTGGTCGCATTGAACGGGGCCTTGGCGGCGGCGACTGCGAAGCGAGTCGAAGCGGAAGGCGCGTACCGCAATGCGCAGCTCACCGGGGCCTCGGCCGGCGTCGCGGACACCCAGGTGCTGCGCCAATCCAAGGCGGCGCTGGAGGCCGATTACCAAGACAAGCGCACGCTGATGAAACCCGACCACCCGGACATGCTGAGCCTGCGCTCGCGGATCGACGAGCTCAACCGCCAGATCAGCCGCGAAGGATCGCAGGTCGCGGGTGGCCGGGTCGGCGCCTTGCTTGCCGATTACCGCGCCGCCGCCTCTGCCGAGGGCGCCTTGCGAAGCCGGGTTGCGCAGCTCAAGGGCGCCGTACTCGACCTTCGCGGCCGCAGCATTCAGTATAATATCCTTCAGCGCGAGGTGGATACCAATCGCGGGCTCTACGATGCACTGCTCCAACGTTACAAGGAGATCGGGGTCGCCGGAGGCGTCGGCACCACCCTCGTTTCGATCGTCGACCGGGCCGATGTTCCGGGCGCTCCGTACAAACCCAATCTGCTGCTCAATCTGGTGATTGGCCTGATGGCCGGGCTGCTCAGCGGTATTGTCGCCGCAGTCGCGCTGGAAGTGCTCAACGACACTATCAAGACCCGCGAGGACGTCAGGAGCAAGCTTGGCCTCGCCTGTCTTGGCGCGGTTCCAAAGCGCCGAGGCAAGGGTTCGGTGATCGAAGATCTCGCCGATCCGACTTCGCCGCTGTCCGAGGCTTATTCGGCGGTGCTTGCAGCATTGCGGTTCAGCACCGCGACCGGGGCTCCCAAGACGCTGCTGGTGACCAGCAGCCGCGCCTCGGAAGGCAAGTCGTCCTCGGCGCTGGCACTAGCCCAAAATCACGCGCGCCGCGGAGCGGCCGTCCTCCTGATCGATGGCGACTTGCGCCGTCCGGCGTTCAAGTCGGCGTCCAAGGCCAAAGGTCTGACCAAGCTGCTGACCAACGAAGAGCCGATCGGCGACCATATCGCCAGCACCCAGCACGAAAATCTGTGGCTGCTGCCGTGCGGTCCGATCCCGCCCAATCCGGCGGATCTCCTGTCGACTCCGCGAATCAAGCAGATTGTCGCCGAAGCAGCGGCGCAGTTCGACCTGGTCATCATCGACGGACCACCAGTGCTCGGGCTGGCCGACGCCTCGCTGCTCGCGTCAGCCTGTCGCAATGCCATGCTGATCATCGAGAGCGGCAAGACCCGGACTCGGGCGGCGCGCGAGTCGGTCGAGCGCATTGAATCGGCGGGAGCCCACATCGTCGGGGTGACGCTGACCAAATCGGCCGGAGAGGCGGTGCAATACGGCTACCGGCTCTACCAGTACACGGCGGTGGGCGATAAGCGGAACCAGATCGTCCTCATCCCGCAGCAGGCCGAAGGCTGATTTCGACGCCAATGCCTAGGATCGCGCGAGCAATTCTGACGATTGTACTTGGCGGGCTGCTCGCCGGGCAGGTGGTCCGGACAGCCGCCGTTGCCAGCGATTCGAGCGGATCTCTCGCCGTTCGCCTATGGCCGTCACACCCGGAGGTTCTCGTCGACAGGACAATGGCGGAAATCGGCTTGCGCGCGGCCCGCGGCCAATCGCTGACCCCCGCGATCCTCCGCCAGGTCAACCAGGTCGCAAGCAAGGCGCCGCTGGCTCCCGAACCCTTCCTGATCCAGGGCGCGCTGGCTCAGGTCCAGCAGGATCAGGGCCGAGCGGAGCGTTTGTTCGCCGCGGCCGAAGCTCGCGAGCCGCGGTCGGTCGCAGCGCGCTATTTCCTTGCCGATCGCTATCTTCGGACCGGCCGGACCAGTCGGGCCCTAGCCGAAATTGCCGTACTTTCCGACCTCTTTCCCCAGGGCATGGTGGGGTTCGGGCCGGCGCTGGCGACGTTCGCGCCGACGCCGGGCGCGGTGCCGCAGCTGCGCCGCTTATTCCACTCGTCACCGCGCCTCGAGCCGGTTGTGCTCAGCTCGCTTGCCGACGACGCGAAGAACGCCAAGCTGATCCTCACCTTGTGGGGACGACCAGCGTCCACGGTCGACCCCGCGGCTAGCCAATGGCAGGCGAAGCTGATCAACGCGCTGGTCGATCAGGGCCAGTTTGGAAGCGCCTATGCGGTTTGGCGGCGAGTGACCGGCGAACAGGATAGCCGCGGCGCGCTGTTCAATCCCCAATTTGCCAAGTCGACGATTCCGCCGCCTTTCAACTGGGCACTTGCGACGGCTGGCGGGGTTGTCGAGCCGATCGCCGACGGTCAGCTCCAGGTGATCTATTTCGGCCGGAGCGACACGATCCTCGCCGAGCAGTTGCTGCTGCTTGGCCCCGGCCAATACGAGTTGAGCATGGATATTTCGAAACCGCCGGGGGAGGGCGGCGAGATTGCCTGGTCGCTGGCTTGCGCTCCGGGCAAGGAAGCCCTCGCCCGCCTGCCGATTGACCGCCGAGGCCGGGCCGCGGTCGGATTTACGGTTCCGCAGGGCTGTGCGGCGCAACGGCTTCGGCTGACTGGAACGCCCGGCGATTTTCCCAAGTCGCAAGATTTTTCCATTGGCAAGTTGAGCCTGGCAAAAGTGACCGGAGCGTGAGCCAGCGCCTGCGCACCGCCGTCATCCCGGCCTATGTCCTGCTGTGCATCGGGCTGGGCGGCAGCGTCCAGGGAGTGTGGGGCGTCGCCCTGCTGCAGCTGTTGGCGATCGCCATCATCGGCTGGAGCGTGCTCGCCCGCAATGCCGCCCCCTTGTCCGCGTCGGCCAAGGCTTTGTTCGTCATTGCCGGAGTGACGGTTCTCATCGCCATCGTTCAGCTGGTCCCGCTGCCGCCGGCCCTGTGGGCGTCGCTTCCCGGCCGCGAGCCCTTCGTCGAAGGCTATCTGCTGCTCGGACAAAGCCTGCCCAGCCTGCCGATCTCGTTGGCGCCCTACGCCACGGCGGCGACCTTGCTCACCCTATTGCCGCCGTTGGCGGTGTTGACGGGCATGCTGGTCGCCGGGGCCTATCGGGCTCACTGGCTGGGCGTGGCCATTCCCATCGGCACCCTGGCCGCGGTGCTGCTCGGCGCGCTCCAGGTCGGCAGCTCGGGCGCTACCCAGTCCCCCTGGTACCTGTATCCCGAAACCAATGCCGGGATCGCGACAGGCTTCTTTGCCAACGGCAACCACATGTCGACCTTGCTGATGATCAGCGTGCCGATGCTGTTCGCGCTGATCGCCGACCTTCGCCTCAAGGCCAAGAACCAGCGCTCGGGGTCCGCGGTGCTGCTCGTCGCCGTCGCCGGGAGCCTGGTGCTGCTGGTCGGGATTTTCCTCAACGGCTCGCTGGCCGCGCTATTGCTCGGGCCAGCGGTGGTCATCACCAGCGCCACCATGCTCTTGCCGCAGGGCAAGCGGCTGCGCGGGCCGCTGACCGCCGTTGCACTGGCGTCAATGGCGGCGATCCTGATCGTCTATCTGACCCCGCTCAACGATAAGTTCGCGGCGTCCAACGCGACCTCGTTCGATTCGCGGCAGACGATGTGGAAGACAAGCATTCCGGCGATCCGCGACAATCTCTTGCTCGGCTCGGGCGTCGGCACCTTCGCGCAGGTCTACCCCCAATATGAAGACCCGGCGGCGGTCAGCTCGACCTTCGTCAATCACGCTCACAACGACTATCTCGAGATCGCGCTCGAAACCGGCATTCCGGGACTCTTGCTGCTCGCCGCATTCCTGTTTTGGTGGGTGACTCGAGCGGTACCCATCTGGCGCTCGGCGGCCGTCGACCGCTACGCGTTGGCCGGCTCGATCGCCTCGGCCGCGATCCTCGTTCACAGCCTGGTTGACTACCCGCTCCGAACCGCGGCGCTGAGCACCATCATGGCGGCATCGCTGGCGCTGATGAGCCGCTCGCGGCCGCGCGAGGACAGCGGCGGCGAGCTGTGGCCCAGCGCCCGCCACGCAAGCCTCTGAAGCTCTACTGAGCGGTCCCCGACCCGGCGCCCGTCGCGACGGACGTCGCCGGCTGGCCAAGCGGCTTGTCGCCGCTCGCCTCCGCAGCGCCCCCGCTCAACGACCAGCGCAGATTGTCGGAAGCTTCGAACTTATCGACATAATCGCTGTGCGGGGCCCGCTCGACGGCCTTGCGCGCGGCGAGGCTGAAGCGGACGCGGACCCGGCCGCCCTCGGGCGTCTTGATCTCGGCGCCCGGGATCGCTGCAATCGCCTCGGCGGTCGTCGCGGGCGCGTCGGGCCGTAATGCCGCCGCGGCCAGCGCCGTTACTCGCAGCGCCTGGCCGTCGGGCTCGTGGCCGGCGTAATTGTTGTTGAACGCACTCGGACCGCCCCAGCTACCCGCCCAACGGTAGAAAATATGCGCTCCGACGACCGCATTCTTGGCCAGGCTCGACGCCCAGTAAGGGACGACATAATTGGCGTGATAATGGGTTGCAAAGCCGGCCGGCGCAAAGACCGCACCGTTGAGAGCCGCCGCGGCGATCTTCCTCGCCCGTGCCAGGCCGTCGCTGCTCGGCCGGCGATTGAGCGAGCCGTCGCAAGTGAAGGTGAACTGGCAGCCGGTGGCCCGGGTCGAGCCCTGGTAGACGACGCCGCAGACGGTCGCCGGAAAGGCCGGGTGCTGGACCCGATTGAGAATCACCTGGGCGACCGCTTTCTGGCCGTCCACAGGCTCGCTGCCCGCTTCATAATAGACCGCGCTGGCAAGGCAATCGAGCGCCCGCGCCCGCGCTGTCTTGTCGGCCCCGCGCCACGCGAATGGCGTCGCGACGGGGTTGGGCGAGTCGGCGATGGGAATGGTTTGGTTGATCGACAGCGCGGTCTCCGGCGCCAGCGGCCGGATGAGCAGCGGCGGCGGCGCCGGCGGCGCCTCGGCGGCGACCGTTTGAGCGCTGTCCCGCGGATCGGAAATCGCCGTGCCGGCCAGCGCCGCGGAGGCGGCGAGCGCCACTGCTCCGAGCGCAAGCATGTCGCGCGGAAGCTCTCGCCACAGCCTGGCAAGCAACAGAGTCGGTTTCCCGACTGAAAAGGTCAAAGCATGAGTCATTGCAGGGTTGCTGTTATACTCGAATAAGACAGTGGTTCAATCCTCTTGGTCGTGCAAAGCTGTCCACCGGCCGGTCTCGATCCATCGGATCAGGGGTCGGAGCGGCGCGATCCACGCTACTCCCATAACCAGATAGAACGCGCCCTGAACGATGACGGGCCAATGTCCGACCATCGGTGCCAGGCTCGCGACGAGCACCGCCCAAATTATGATCAGCGCTAAGATAATCAAGATCCCGGCGCCTTTTCGCCACGATGGAGTCATGGCGTGAATTGCTCGAATCCGCCCGGCGAGACGAAGCCGTCCATGGCGACGTCCCATGGGTCGCGGGGGATGTCTTCATCGAGCCGCTGGATCGTCCAGCCGACCCCGATCAGCCGCGCCCCTTTGCGCCGCAGCGGGGCCAGCACGCGATCGTAATGGCCTTTGCCGCGCCCCAGGCGGGTGCCGCGGCGGTCGACGGCGATCAGCGGCACCAGGATCAGGTCGGGCTCAACGGCCGGCGCGCTTGGCTTGGGCTGCAGGATCCCGAACGGGCCGCCGGCGGCGGGGTCCCCGGCAAGGAAACGAAACGGCTTGGCCGGGTCCCCGAAGGCCGGAAAGGCGACGATCGCGCCGACCGCCCGCGCTTCCTCCATCGCCAGCAGCGGGCTGATCTCGCTGCCCAAGGGCGAATAGCCGGCGACCACCTTGGAGCCCGCGCACAGCGAGGTCAGGTGCTCGGCGAGTCGTTGCTCGAGCAAGGCTCGGTCGGCATCGCTCAGCGCGCTGACAAACGCCTTGCGGGCGTCGATCGCGGCCCGGCGAAGCGTCGCCTTGGTGAGCTCGGGGAAGGGAAGTGACGGGACCACCATGGCCGTTTGCCGGAAATCCACTGACGCCACAAACGTCAGGTGGGCGCCGTATGATCCGGACCATGGTCCAGGCAGGGACAGCTCCCGTGGAAGGTAATAGCCTCAGGGATGTTCATAGGCCACGTACCGGGCAGTACCCGTCATGCTCTATCTAGGCGCTTTGAGCCTTGCTCTCAAGAGTGTCGGCCAGCGCTTCCAGGCGGTCGGCGAACGCCGTCACGCCTGCCGCGACCCGCGGATCGGGCGCCGCGGGCTCGGGCGCCGCAGGCCTTTGATCGACCAATTGGTCGGCCAGCAGCAACGAGGCGAACAATAATTGCCGGGCCTCGGACATCGTCCCGAGGCCCGCCAGCGCCTCGCGGCTCTTGGCATCGACCAGAGCGGCGGCGGCGCGCAGGCTGTCCTCCTCGCCAGCGCGGCAGGCGACCCGATAGGGGCGGCCGGCGATGGTCAGGTCGACCTCAGCCATTGGGCTCTCCGGCCGAGCGGATCAGCTGGTCGAGCTCGGCGACTGCATCGCGGACCTTGGAACGAAGCGCCTGCTCGCGGTCGCTGGCCGTGTGATCGCGCGCTGTAACAGCGCGCTCGATGCGCCCAAGCGCGCGTTCGGCCCGCTCCAAAGCGGCGGCAAGAGCCCCGTCATCCATGACAATTGTGCTACGCAAGATACAGCATCCGGGCAAGAGCGGGACTGTGGTTGACGCCCAACGGCTCACCGCCCAAAGGGGCCACCCATCGGCCCGCCAAAGCGGTGCGCGGCTGATCATCGTCAACGGAGCACCACGGATTGCAGCCGACCCAGCGCCGCCTTGCCAACGCCATTCGCGCCTTGGCGATGGATGCCGTCGAAGCCGCCAATAGCGGACATCCGGGCATGCCGATGGGCATGGCCGACGCCGCCACCGCTCTGTTCACTCGCCACCTGAAATACGACCCGGCCGACCCGGCCTGGCCCGATCGCGACCGCTTTGTGTTGTCGGCCGGCCACGGCTCGATGCTCATCTATGCGCTGTTGCACCTGACCGGATACGCGCGTCCGACGCTCGACGATATCAAGCGCTTTCGGCAGCTTGGCAGCCCGTGCGCCGGGCATCCGGAGAATTTTGAACTGCCCGGAGTCGAAGCGACCACCGGTCCGCTCGGGCAGGGGTTGGCGATGGCGGTCGGCATGGCGATCGCGGAGCGGCATTTGAACGCGATTTACGGCGACGATCTCGTCGATCACCGGACCTTTGTCGTCGCGGGCGATGGCTGCTTGATGGAAGGTATCAATCATGAGGCGGTCGGTCTGGCCGGGCATTTGAAGCTCGGCCGCCTGATCGTGCTGTGGGACGACAATCGGATTACGATCGACGGCTCGACCGATTTGTCGCGCAACGAGGACGTGTCGGCGCGCTACGCGGCGAGCGGCTGGCACACGGTCGAATGCGACGGGCTCGACGCCGGCAAGGTCTCCCGTGCCCTCGACGAAGCGGTCGCCGACGAGCGGCCGAGCCTGATCCGATGCAAGACGATCATCGGCTATGGCGCGCCCAAAAAGCAGGGCACGGCGGCAATTCACGGCGCGGCGCTCGGCAAGGACGAAGTCGAGGCGGCGCGCAAGGAGCTTGGCTGGGAATATCCGCCGTTCGAAATCCCCGCCGATGTCGCCAAGGGTTGGCACGCGGCCGGGCAGCGCGGCAGTGTCGCTCGGGCCGAATGGCACCGTCGACTGGATGCGAGCAAGAAGAAGACCGAATTCCTCAGCCGTATCGCGGGCAAGGCCGACGATGCCTGGCTGAAACCGCACATCGATGGGCTGATCGCCAAGCCGCCGACGGTGGCGACGCGCAAATCGTCGGAAATGGCGCTCGAGGCGATCAACTCCGCCATTCCCGCGACCATCGGCGGCTCGGCCGACCTCACCGGGTCCAACAATACCAAGACCAAGAACCAGGAGCCGCTGACCGCCGAAAATTACGCCGGCCGTTACATCTATTACGGCATTCGCGAATTCGGCATGGCGGCGGCGATGAACGGCATGGCGCTGCACGGCGGCGTCATTCCCTACGGCGGCACGTTCCTGATCTTCTCCGATTATTGCCGGCCGGCGATCCGCTTGTCAGCGTTGCAGAATGCCCGGGTCATCTACGTCATGACCCACGATTCGATCGGGCTTGGCGAGGACGGGCCTACCCATCAGCCGATCGAGCAATTGCAGAGCTTGCGGGCGATCCCCCAGCTCGACGTCTATCGCCCGGCCGACGCGGTCGAGACCGCCGAATGCTGGGCGGCGGCGCTGGCCAGCGACGGGCCGAGCGTGTTGGCCCTGTCGCGGCAGAATTTGACCCCGATGCGCACGAAATCCTCGTCAAAGAACCTCAGCGCGCGCGGCGCTTACCGGCTCAAAAAAGCTGGCAAAGCGCGCAAAGTCATCCTGATCGCCACCGGCTCCGAGGTCGAGATTGCTTGCGTGGTTGCCGACCAGCTCGAAGGGCAGGGGATCGGCGCCGACGTTGTCTCGATGCCGTCGACCGATCGCTTCGACGCCCAGGACGCCGACTATCGCGAGGACATTTTGCCCGACGTCTCGAACCGCGAGATTTTGCGGGTTTCGATCGAGGCTGGCTCGACGATCGGCTGGGAACGGTACACCGGCCTGCACGGCCTGCGGATCGGCATCGACCGGTTCGGCGCCTCCGCGCCGGCGGAAGACCTGTATAAATCATTCGGCCTGACCCCGGACGCGATTGTGCCGCGCGTGGTTGAGCTTCTCGACAAGAGGAAAATGAGATGACCAAAGTGGCAATCAACGGTTTTGGCCGCATCGGCAGGCTGGTGGCGCGGGCGATCCTCGAGCGCCCCGAGTGCGGGCTCGAGCTGGTGACGATCAACGATCTCGCCGACGCCAAGTCCAACGCCTGGCTGTTCTCACGCGACAGCGTCCACGGCAAATATCCCGGCACCGTGTCCGCCGAGGGCAACGATCTCGTCATCGATGGCAAGCGCATCAAGGTCACCGCCGAGCGCGACCCGGCCAAGCTGCCGCACAAGGCCGACGGCGTCGAACTGGTGCTCGAATGCACCGGCTTTTTCGCCGACCGCGACGGCGGGCAGAAGCACATTGATGCCGGCGCCAAGCGGGTGCTGATCTCCGCGCCGGCCAAAGGCGCCGATCTGACCGTCGTTTACGGCGTCAATCACGATGCGCTGACCGCCGATCACACTATCGTCTCCAACGCCTCGTGCACGACCAACTGCCTGGCTCCCGTCGCCAAGGTCCTCAACGACTCGATCGGCATCGAACGCGGGTTGATGACCACCATTCACGCCTACACCAACGACCAGAAGATCCTCGACCAGATCCACCCCGATCTGCGGCGCGCGCGGGCCGCGGCGATGTCGATGATCCCGACCACCACCGGCGCCGCCCGCGCTGTCGGCGAAGTGCTTCCAGAATTGAAGGGCAAGCTCGACGGCTCGGCGATCCGCGTGCCGGTGCCCGACGGCAGCCTCATCGATCTCACATTCATGCCCGGCCGCGAGACCAGCCGTGACGAGGTCAATGCGATCCTCAAGGCGGCGTCGGAGAGTGGCCCGCTGAAGGGCATATTGGTCTATTCGGACGAGCCCTTGGTCTCGGTCGACATCGTTCACACCCCGCAGAGCTCGACCATCGACAGCCTCGAAACCGCGGTCATCGAAGGCAAATTGGTCCGTGTCGTCAGTTGGTACGACAATGAATGGGGCTTCTCGAACCGCATGGTCGACACCGCCTGCGCGATGGCCAAGCTCTAGCTCAGCATGGCCGCATTCAAGACCCTCGACGACCTGCCCGAAGACCTGACCGGCAAGCGCGTGTTGGTCCGAGTCGACTTGAACGTGCCGATGGACGGCGCGTCGGTGACCGACGACACGCGGCTGCGCGCGCTTCTCCCGACCGTGCTGGAGCTGGCCGACCGCGGTGCGATAGTGCTGCTCTTGTCGCATTTCGGGCGGCCCAAGGGGCAGAACCGGCCCGACATGTCGACCGCTCAGCTGGTCCGCCCGCTGACCCTGCTCAGCGGCCGCTCGGTGCGCTTCATCGAGGATTGCCAGGGCCCCGAAGCCGAACGCGGCGTCATGACCATGTTGCCCGGCAATATCGGCGTGCTTGAGAA
>JBDSXT010000061.1:0-7545 GCA_039925985.1 Sphingomicrobium sp. | reverse complement strand
AGGAGCTCGTCGTCCACCCCGATCTTCCGGTGCCGGTGGAGATCCATCCGGTGCGCAGCGCCCGGCGCCTTCGGCTGCGGTTCGACGAACGCCGCCGCCTGCTCAAGCTGACCTGCCCGATCCGCACCAGCCGCCGGGCGGCACTCGCCTGGGCGGCCGAGCAGCGAGCCTGGGTCGACCGTCAGATTGCCGATGGTCTCCCCGGCGAGCCCTTTGCTCCGGGTGCGACAGTGCCGGTCGAGGGACGCGACACGTATCTGGCTTGGGCGAACGGGGGAGCCCGCGTTCCGCGGCTGATCGACGGCGAGCTTCGTTGCGGCGGTCCCGCAGCCACTTTTCCCCGGCGCGTCGAGGCTTTCCTCAAGCGACTGGCGCTCGTTACGCTGTCCGAGGAGACGGCGCTGGCTTCCGTTGCGGCCGACGTTACGCCGCGCTCGGTCGCGGTTGGGGATGCCGACACCCGTTGGGGAAGCTGCTCGGCCGAGCGCCGCATCCGCTACAGCTGGCGGCTTATCCTCGCCCCGCCGACCGCTCGCCGCTTCGTCGTCGCGCACGAAGTCGCCCACCTCGTTCACCTCGATCATGGGCCCGAATTTCGAAAGCTCGAAGCGCGCTTGTTCGGCGAAGTGTTTGGCGGCGATGTCGTTGCCGCGCGGGACTTATTGCGAACCGTCGGGCCGCGGCTGAAGCGGATCGGGCACCGGGACTAATCGGGGTTGCGGCGGCCGCGGCGCGGGAGTGCGCGGAGCCAGTGGCGACGACTGCCCCGGTTGTTGCGGTGGGGCGCGTTCGCCGTCGCGCTGAATGATTTCCTCGGGATATTGACCGTCGACCCCGGTCCCATCCGGGCGGATCACGCCAGGCTGGCCGGTCGCGGGATCGACGCCTAGCGGATTGCCGTCGGCATCCACCAACGGCCCGGCGCCAACCTCGGGCGGCGGCACCCCCCAGGTTTCCTCTTCGGGCTCGAGCTGCCAGTCCGGCATCGGTACTTCGGTCTCGAACTGTTCAACCGGCCGGCGGGCGACCGCGGTGACCATGAAGTCGTGGAAGGCGCGGGCCGGCGCGGTCCCGCCCTGCAGGCCGGCGATCGGGCGGGCGTCGTCGCGGCCCATCCATACGCCGGCCGTGATGCCGCTCGAAAAACCGATGAACCAGCCATCCTTGTTGGAACTGGTGGTGCCGGTCTTGCCCGCCACCGGCCGGCCGATCTGCGCCGCCCGGCCGGTGCCGGTGAGAACCGCCGACTGCAGCAGGTCGGTCATTTCCGCAGCGACCCAGGGGGCCACCAGCACTCGCTCCTCGTCCGCGTTGTGCTGGTAGAGCTGGCGGCCGTCGGCGGTGACCACCTTGCGGATCGCATAGGGCGAGACGGCGACGCCGTGGTTGGCGACCGAGGCGAACGCCCGGGTCATGTCGACCAGGCGGACCTCGCTGCTGCCCAGCACCATCGAGGGAAAGGTCGAGATCTTGCTGCTGATGCCGAAGCGGCGCGCCATGTCGGCGATGGTCGCGAAGCCCAGTTGGGCGCCGATCTTGGCGCTGATGGTGTTGATCGAGCGCGAGAATGCCTCGCGCAGAGTGACTGGCCCCAAGTTGGTGCGGGTTGAGTTGCGCGGGCTCCAGCCGTCGATTGTCACTGGCTCGTCGACGATTGTGTCGGTCGGCTTCATACCCGATTCGAGCGCAGAGAGATAAACGAACAGCTTGAACGCGGAACCCGGCTGGCGCTGCGCCTGGGTCGCGCGGTTGTAGAGCGAATCGACGTAATCGCGGCCGCCGACCATCGCTCGTACGGCGCCGTCGCGATCTAGCGCGACCAGCGCCCCTTGGGCTCCGCCCGGCGTGTTGGCGGCGATCGCCCGATCGGCGGCCGCCTGCATGCCTATGTCTAGCGTGGTCCAGACGTCGATCGGCTCGCCGCTTTCATCAATCAGCGTGTCGAGCTGGGGCAGCGCCCAGTCGGTGAAATAACGGACGCTGTTCTGCTTGGTGGTCGGCTGCAGCTGGATCGTCGCCGGATCGACCGAGGCGGCCGCGGCCGCGCTGACGAACCCGTTGGCGACCATTGAGTTCAGGACCACTCCGGCGCGGCTGCGGGCGGCCTCGACATCGGCGGTCGGCGAGTAATTGGACGGCGCCTTGACCAGGCCGGCGATGATCGCGGCTTCGCCGAGCGACAGCGTTTCGGCGCTATGGCCGAAGAAGCGCCGGGAGGCGGCGTCGATGCCGTAGGCGCCGCCGCCGAAATAGACGCGGTTGAGGTAGAGCTCGAGGACCTGATTCTTGCTGAACTTGCGCTCGAGCGCGAGTGCAAGGATAGCTTCCTTCACTTTGCGCGCGAAGGTGCGGCTGTTGGTCAGGAAGATGTTGCGGGCGAGCTGCTGGGTGATGGTTGAGCCGCCCTGGCTCCATCGTCCGGTGTCGAACCGCACCTTGACCGAGCGGGCGACGCCGATCGGGTCGACGCCGAAGTGATTGCGAAACCTTTTGTCCTCGACGGCGATCATCGCCGCCCGCATCTGCGGAGGAATTTGATCGTAGCGGAGCCATTGCCCGAAGCTTGGCCCTTCCGAGACCAGCACCGTGCCGTTGCTCGAGCGAAGGCGGATGGTCTGACCGAGGCCGGCCTTCGTCGACAGCTCACTGTAATCGGGCAGCGAGGCGACGGCGACCGCAACGAAGATAATCAGCAACAGCAAAGCCGCGAGGGCGCCGTAAAGCACAACCTTGAGGGCGGTTGCCAACGGCCGGCGGCGAGCGGAGGGGATCGGCGGCATCGGGGACAGGGGATAGAAAGGCCAGAGTCTCCCGGCAAGAGTCGGCTTGAAACTGTCGAGCTCGCCGCCGCGCTCGCCTGCCCGTGCGGTTAGCCGAGGATTAACCCTGTTTTAGCCTGTCCACCGATAAAGTCGCCGCCAATGACGCGGAGAATTCTCCTCTTGCCGATCCTCGCGCTAGCCGCAGGGGCGTTCACCTTGGCTGTTCCGGCCGCGGCGCAATGCCGGCTGTGCGCTTCGCCGACCACCGTTCGCGATGATCCGACGGCGGACGGTCCGATCCGCCTGGAGATCGAGACCAGCCTCGATTTCGACCGGCTGGTGATGCTCGGCAACGGCGAGGGCAGCGCGACCCTGCTCCCCAACGGCCAGCGCAGCGTCAGCGGCATGGTCGAGAATCTGAGCGGACGGGCGATGGTCGGCAGCGCCTTGGTTCATGGCGAAGCCGGCCGCTCGGTCCGCATCGAGCTGCCGGCGCGCATCGAGCTTTATTCGCTGAGCGGCGCTCGAATCACCATCGAGGACATCGTCAGCGATTTGCCGTCCGGCGCCAAGCTCGATTCGGCCGGGGCGCTGGCATTCCGATTCGGCGGCCGTCTGCAGATCTCCGGCGATGCCGAGGGCGAATATCGCGGGGATGTGCCGATCACCGTCGAATATCTCTGAGCACCCTGCAGAGGACCGCTCCATTTCGGTCCAAACCCCAACGGGGCGTTAACCAATCCCTTGAGGAAAGCCGTAAGCGCACGCGGTTAATGACAGCTCCACGGATGACCCACTGACGGGACAGCCGCTGACCTTTCGACCAGTGGGGATTACACATATGAAACTTCTTCGTAACGTAGCGGCCTTTGCCGTTGTCGCACTGACCGCCACTCCGGCGTTCGCTGCGCCGGTCTCGCCCAACCAGAATGCAACGGCGACCGCCCGGATCGTCAAGCCACTGACCCTGACCTGGGTCCAGAACCTCAACCTCGGCACCGTTTTGCTGTCGGGTGCCGGTGCCTGGTCGGGTGCGGTCGTCAGTGTTTCACAGGCGGGAGCGCTGACCTGCGCCAACTCAAACGTGGTTTGCTCCGGCGCGGTCCAAGCGGCGCGCTACAACGTTCGCGGCACCAACAACCAGTTGGTCTACATCACCGCGCCGAATGTCACGCTGACCAGCGCCAACAATCCGCTCGACACGTTGCTGATGACTGTCAGCAACCCTGGCTCGGTCATGCTGACCAGTTCGGGTTCGCCGGGCAACGATTTCAACCTCGGCGGCTCGATCACGGTTGCTTCGACGACCGGCGACGGCGTCTACTCGGGTGTCTTCAACGTCACCGTCGACTATTGATCACCTAAATTTACTGCTCATCAAAGTGGGCTGAGTGGAGGGGTCGCCGGCATCGGCGGCCCCTTTTTAATTGCTCAGCTTGGGGATGAAGCCGCGGTTCAACCCCTATGGTTGACCGAATAATAACCATTCCGGAGGCAAGAGAGGCGATCGCTCCATTTCGGAGCAAGACGGGGATCGCAACGATGAAGTTTTCCTTGAAGCCGCCGCTTGCCGCTGCTCTCTTGGCCGGAACACTGGCCGCCTTGCCGGTTCCCGCCCATGCGGGCATCGGCGACCTGCTGGTCGCTCCGACCCGGCTCGTACTCGACGGCCGCAAAGACGCCGAGGTGATCCTCAACAATATCGGCGAAGAGCCAGCGACCTATCGTATCTCCGTCGAATTCCGCCGGATGACGCCCGATGGCGGCCTCGTCGACGTCGACGTGCCGACCGCCGAGGACAAGCTTGCCGAGGACATGATCGTCTATGCGCCGCGCCGGGTGACGCTCGCGCCGCACCAGCCGCAATCGGTGCGGGTGGCGGCCCGGGCGCCGGAAGGGCTGGCCGACGGCGAGTATCGCGTCCATTTGCTGTTTCGGGCAATACCGCCGTCGCAACCAATAACCGCGGCACAACTGGCCGAGGCGCCCAAGGGCATCAGCTTCGCTTTGACCCCCGTCTATGGCGTGACCATCCCGGTCATCGTCCGCGTCGGCAATCTGCAGGCCAGGGCCGGCATCGCCAACGTTCATTTGGAGACAAAGGATGGCGGTTCGGCCGTCGCGCTCGACCTTAGCCGGTCGGGCGATCGCTCGACTTTTGGCGAAATCCGCGTGCTCAAGGCCGGCGTCAAGAACCCGATCGCCATCCAGAAAGCCGTCGCGGTCTACAAGGAAGTTGCGAGCCGCAAGGTCTCCATCCCCGTCGATCCCGACTATAAGGGCGCCTTGAGCGGCCCGGTGACCGTCCAATATGTCGAAATGTTCGACGACGGCTCGCACACCATCGCTGAAACCCAAACGGTGCTGCGCTAGGAGCGGGCGGGGGCTCGAGGGCAATCGTCATGCTCCGCGGCCGCCGATGGCTGCGCCGGCTCGCCTCGCTTGCGGCGCTTGGCTGCACCGCCGCGGTTGGCGCTTCGGCGTCGATTCCGGCTACGAATGCGTGGACCGCCGAACCGGACGACCAGTTCCTGCTCGAGGTCCATATCCGCCAGCTCAGGCTCGGCGACGGGGTCCGCGCCTATGCGACGCCTGAAGGCACGTGCATCATCTTCGGCGACTTCCTGACCACCCTCGACGTGCCAATGAAGATCGATCTTTCATCGAAAAAAGCCGGCGGCTGGGCGTTCAAGGAGCAGAACCGCATCGCCATCGACCTCGCCGCCCAGGTCGCGAGCTACCGCGGGACAAGCGAGCCGATGGCCGCCGGCACCGTTCGCGAGACGCCCGAGGGCTGGTGCGTCGAGACCAAGGCTTTAGCCCGCTGGTTCGGGATCGGGGTCAAGCCGATGACTTCGAATTCGGCCGTTTTCCTCGAATCCGAAGCCAAGTTACCAATCGAAATGGCGATCGAGCGCCAAGCGCGCGCGGCGCAGATCCGCCCCGCCAAATTCGACTTGTCGACGCTTCCCCAGGTCCGGCTGCCCTATCGTATGTGGCGCGCCCCGGCGCTCGATTTCGTCGTCAGCGGCGGCGCCACCTATCGCGCCAAGGACGGCGTGAAAGTCGATCGCCACACGTCGGTCTACGCGGCCGGCGAGATTGCCCACCTTTCCTATGACGCGCAGCTGTCGACCACCCGCAAAGGCATTCCCAACAGCTTGCGCATGCGGGCGTACCGATCCGACCCCGAAGGGGGCTTGCTCGGGCCATTGAAAGCGACCCATTTCGGCTTTGGCGACGTCGCCGGGCTCGACAGCCGCTTGAGTGGGTCGCCGACCACCGGCCGCGGCGCAATCGTCACCAACAGGCCGCTGTTCTCCCCGACCGCCTTCGACCGCACGCGCTTCGAGGGCGACCTGCCGAGCGGCTGGGACGCCGAAATCTACCGAAATGGCGAACTGCTGGCCTTCGCCAAGCCGACTTCCGACCAGCGCTATCGCTTTGAAGACGTTCAGCTTCTCTATGGCGAGAACCGAATCACCATCGTGCTCTACGGTCCGCAAGGGCAAATCCGGAACCGCGAGAAGATGATCAACGTCGGGCAGGACAATGTCCCGGCCGGCAAGACCTGGTATTGGGCCGGGGCCAGCCAGCCCGGCCGCGACCTGATTTCGTTCGAACATCCACCGGACGGGACCGGCCAGCCCAAGGCTCAGGCCGCGATCTCCATCGAACATGGCGTCGACCAGCGAACCTCGGTCGGCGCTTTGGCGCGCATGATTTTGATGGACGACCAGCGGTTGACCTTCGTCGAGGGCACGGTCCGCCGTTCGATCGGCCAGGCGCTTGTCGAGGTCGGTGTTGCCGGCGACAGTAGCGGCGGCAAGGCCGCCCGAGCCCAGGTTTTGGCCAAATTCGGCAAGATCAACGTCAGCGCCGAGGTGCTTGCTGCAAATGATTTTCATTTGCGAGGAGGCCGGCCATCAAGCGTACGCGATTATCGAGTGACGCTCGATGCACCCATTCGCCTTGGGCGAACGATGATTCCGGCGCACGCCGATGTCCGCCTGACCGACCGGCTCGACGGCACTCGCCAGCTCGAAGCGGCGGCGCGCCTGTCGGCCAACATCGATCGCTTCAATATCGCCGGCGATCTTCGCTATAGAAAACAATATCTTCGTTCGGGGCCGGCACCGCCGAGCGAATTGAACCTCGCGCTGATCGGAACCGGCCGCGTCGGCGCCGTCCGAGTTCGCGGCTCGAGCAGCTTCGATATCGCTCCCCAGGCGCGGTTCCGGACGGCGGAGCTGTCGGCCTATTGGTCGGCGTCGGACACGGTCGATTGGGAAGGCGGGCTGATCTACGACGCCGCCGCGCATCGTGGGAACGCCCGCATCAGCCATATTCGGCGGCTCAATTCGATGGCCATCGCGGTCACCGGCGAAGCCGCGACCGATGGTTCGCTGGCGCTCGGCTTCAACCTCAACTTCTCGCTCGATCCGGGCGGGGGGTTCAAATTGTCGCGTCAGGCGCTGGCCGCCGCGGGCGCGGTCAACGCGCGCGTCTATCGCGATCTCAACGACAATGGCGTCCGCGATCCGCTCGAACCGTTCGAGAAGGGCGCACTGGTAACCACCGGGCGCCGCCTCTCCGACCGGGCGACCGACGCCAAAGGTGAGGTGCTGGTCGGCGGCCTCGCCACCTTTACCCCGATGACGGTCGGGATCGACGAGAGCAGCCTCGCCGATCCGATGCTGGTCCCGCGCAAGGCGCTGCAAGTCGTCGTCCCCCGGCCCGGAGTCCCGGCGCCCGTCGAGATTGGCCTCGTCGGCGGCGGCGA
>JBDSXT010000060.1:0-2578 GCA_039925985.1 Sphingomicrobium sp. | reverse complement strand
GCCCGGCGGTCGGCTCGTCGAGGAACAACAGCTCGGGATCCAACGCCAGCGCCCGCGCCAGGCCGGCCCGCTTGCGCATGCCTCCCGACAGTTCGGACGGGAATTTCGGCCCGGCTTCGGGCTCGAGCCCGCTCATGGCGATCTTGAACGAGGCGATTTCGTCGACCAAAGTCGGCTGCAGATACGGGAAATATTCGTGGATCGGCACCTCGACGTTTTCCGCGACCGAAAGCGTCGAGAACAAGGCGCCGTTCTGGAATAAAATGCCCCAGCGGCGGCGGATGTTTTTCGCTTCGTCCTCGTTGCGATCGATCATGTTCTCGCCGAGCACTTCGATCTCGCCGGCGTCGGGCCGCTGCAAGCCGATGATCGAGCGCATCAGCACCGACTTGCCGGTCCCGGACCCGCCGACCACGCCGAGAATCTCGCGGCGGCGGACGTCGATACTCAGATCCTCGTGAATGACCTGATCGCCGAAGCTATTCTTGAGTCCGTGCACGCGGATGATGGGCGCCTCTTGAGTCATCGCCAGCCGATCGAACTGAAAAACACGGCGAACACCGAGTCGAGGACGATAACCAGGAAGATCGACTGGACGACCGCGTTGGTGGTCCGCATCCCAACTTCCTCGCTATTGCCCTGGACCAGCATGCCCTGGAAGCAACCGGCGAGCGCGATGATGAAGCCGAACACCGGCGCCTTGATCATGCCGATGTAGAAATCGGTCATCGGGATCACTTCCTGAAGCCGCTGGACATAGGTCAGCGGCGGGATGTCGAGGACCAGCCAGACGAAAACGCCGCCGCCGAGCAGCGACATCATCATGGCGAAAAAAGCGAGCAGCGGCATCATCACCACCGCAGCGATCATTCGCGGGATGACCAAAGCCTCGACCGGCGAGACGCCGATGGTCCGCATTGCGTCGATTTCTTCGGTGATCTTCATCGTCCCGATTTGCGCCGCGAACGCCGACCCCGAGCGCCCGGCGACCATGATCGCGGTCATCAGCGTTCCCAACTCGCGGACGGTGATTCGGCCGATCAGGTTGATCGTGTAGATTTCGGCCCCGAACTGCTCGAGCTGAACCGCGCCTTGCTGGCCGACGACGACGCCGATCAGGAAACTCATCAAGCCGATGATCCCTAGCGCCCTGACACCGACCACGTCGAAGCGCTGGACGATCGCATTGACGCGGAACCGCTTGGGATGTTTGACCAGATTGGCGAACCCGATCAGCGTTGCGCCGAGGAAGCCCAGCAGCCCGACGAAGGTCTTACCAAGCTCGGCCATCCAATTGCCGAGTTCGTCGAGCACGTGGACAAAGCCGCTGGGTGCCTCGGGGTGGACCTGGACCGGTCGGTCGGCCTCGGCAACCTGCTCGAGCAGACTCTCGATCTCGGGGCTGGCGCCCGTCACCTTGGCCTTGCGGTCGCGCACCGCGCGGTAGACGATCCAGGCGCCGACGGTGTCCATCTTGTGAACCTCTGAGAGGTCGATGGTAAGCGGGTCGCCAAGCGCTTCGATCTCGCGGGCGGTGGTCGCAGCGCGGGTAATCGTCAGCGCGCCGGCGACCCGATAGGTGTCGCCCGCGCCGGCTTCCGGTCGCCGGGATGCGGCGGCGATGTGATCCTGACCGGCCATGCGTGCGAATTAGTGCGCGAATTCCCACACAGGGGCAAGTCCAGCGCTGTTGTTGGCGTCGGCAAGGGCGATGGCTTCCCTGCCACCGATCTCGCCATTATGCCCAGGCCGATGCCTGCCGAAGCTCCGCCACTGATGTTCGTCCCGGTCGGTTCCAACCAAGCCCGGCTGTTCGGGATGGATGCGCGCACTCGCGCGTGCCGGCTGGCGGGCAATGCCGGTTTCGAATGCGCCGATACGGTCGATCAGGGACGCGCTGTGCTGATTGCCAGCCTCGACTACGCATGGGACCCGGCATGGCTCAAGGCGATCGCGGCGCGGCCGTCGAGCGTGCTGACCCTCGCGGGCAAGCCGGTGCTCGCCCATGTCCCAGTGGACGGTCCGGCGCCG
Organism: Sphingomicrobium sp.; assembly: GCA_039925985.1. GTDB lineage: Bacteria > Pseudomonadota > Alphaproteobacteria > Sphingomonadales > Sphingomonadaceae > Sphingomicrobium. The sequence goes on along the minus strand of JBDSXT010000060.1, from coordinate 547 downwards.
GCACCAGTCGCTGAGGCCTTTGCCCGCGGCGACTTGGCGGCGCTCGAGCGGCTGGAACAGATCCCGGCCGAGACGTTCGAGCTCAGCTACGCCGAACTCCGCAAGCGCGAGCGGCCGTTCGTGATGCTGCTCGACCCCGCCGATCCGCAAGCGGTCGAGCGCGCCGCTTATGATGCCTCGTACAAGGGCGTCACCGATGCTCTGACACTCTATTTGTGGCGCAAGCCGGCGTTCCATCTGACGCGGTGGGCGGCAGAGGCAGGCTTGTCGCCGAACATGGTGACCGCGGTCGGCGCAATCCTCTGCGGGCTGGCCTTCTGGCTGTTCTGGGGCGGCCATTATTGGCTCGGCAGTCTGGCCGGCTTCATTTTCATGGTGCTCGACACCGTCGATGGGAAGCTCGCGCGCTGCACCGGCACTTCGTCCAAATGGGGCAATGTCTTCGACCACGGCATCGATCTCATCCACCCGCCGTTCTGGTGGTGGGCGTGGATCCACGGGCTCGTTGCCTACGGCCGGCCGCTGGAGCCGATCTACGCGACCATGC
>JBDSXT010000059.1:0-5890 GCA_039925985.1 Sphingomicrobium sp. | reverse complement strand
AACGCATGCGCGCGGGCGGCGCCGGCATTCCCGGCTTCTACACCAAGACCGGCGTTGGCACGGTCGTCGCCGAGGGCAAGGAGGTAAAGTCGTTCGACGGCGAGGATTATATCCTCGAGCGCGGCATCCGGGCGGACCTCAGCATCGTCAAGGGGTGGAAGGCCGACGAGAGCGGCAACATCATGTTCCGCAAGACCGCCCGGAATTTCAACTTGCCGGCGGCGACTTGTGGGCGGATTTGCGTCGCCGAGGTCGAGATCATCGTGCCCATTGGCAAGATGGTCCCCAACTGCGTCCATCTGCCGAGCATCTATGTGAAGCGCCTGATCGACGGCAGCCCGTACGACAAGAAGATCGAGTTTCGGACGGTGCGCCAGCGGGAGGCAGTATGAGGGAAGAATTGCTGACCATTCCACTTCCTTTGGTCCCGGCGGAGGGATCGTTCGATATCGATCCAGGGCCCAAATACGGGTCGTTGGTTAGCGACTTGGTCCATGAAATTCGCGCCGTGTTCGAGGCGTTCGACGTCCCAGTATGGCCGAGTAGTGAGATGGTCGAACCTCGGGACAAGTACGACGTTGAGGAAACGTTGCGTCTTCTTGGAATGAGTTCCGGTGACGATGCTGATCTCGCCAGGACCTTCATGTCGCTCAGCAACGAGCCGCACAAAGAGGCTAGGTTTCCCATTCATGTTGGCCGGGCGTCGGATTCACCTGGGCGCATCACTCCAGAGATGCGACCTGGTTTCGAATATTTGATGCGTCGCCTCGACGGGCGCGCGACAACATCGCTCGAAGAACTCGTGGCTATTGGAGAAGAATGGAAAGCGCGATGACGACCGATGCGATCGCCAAGGGCTGGACCCGTGACCAGATGGCGGCTCGGGCGGCCAAGGAGCTCGAGGACGGTTATTACGTCAATCTGGGAATCGGCATTCCGACGCTGGTGGCGAACAACATCCCGGCAGGGATCGAGGTCACGTTGCAGTCGGAAAACGGGATGCTCGGCATCGGGCCGTTTCCGTATGACGACGAGGTCGACCCCGACCTGATCAACGCCGGCAAGCAGACCATCAGCGAACTGCCTTCGTCCTCCTATTTCGATAGCGCGGCGAGCTTCGCGATGATCCGCGGCGGGCATATCGATTTGACCGTGCTCGGCGCGATGGAGGTTTCGGAAAAAGGCGACATCGCCAACTGGATGATCCCGGGCAAGATGATCAAGGGCATGGGCGGGGCGATGGACCTCGTCGCCGGGGTCAAGAAGATCATTGTGGTGATGGAGCATGTGTCGAAGAACGGCGACCCCAAGTTCATCCCCGAATGCACGCTGCCGCTGACCGGCAAGAACGTCGTCGACATGATCATCACCGACCTCGCAGTGTTTCACCGGCCCGACCATGCAAGCCCGTTCAAGCTGATCGAGATGGCGCCGGGAGTGACGGCGCAGGAAGTCCGCGAGGCGACCACCGCGCATTACGAGGAATGAGCGGGCAAGCGTTCACGCCCAAGCTCGTCACCGCTTTTCGGGAAGGCTATTCGGCGGCGAAATTGCGCGCCGACCTGTTCGCCGGCCTGACGGTCGCAATCGTCGCTTTGCCGCTGGCGATGGCGCTCGGGATCGCCAGCGGAGCAAGCCCACGCGAAGGGCTGGTGACGGCGGTCATTGCCGGCTTCCTGATCTCCGCATTCGGCGGATCGCGGGTTCAAATCGGCGGCCCGACCGGCGCCTTCGTGGTGGTTGTCGCCGGAGTCATCGCCCTCCATGGCTTCGACGGGCTGCTGTTGGCGACGTTCATCGCCGGCGCGATCCTGATCATCGCCGGCTATTCGGGGCTCGGGCGGCTGATGAAGTTCGTGCCGATGCCGGTCGTGACCGGCTTCACCGCCGGCATCGCAGTGATCATCGCATCGAGCCAGGTGGGCGATTTCCTGGGCTTGTCCGCGGGCAAGGTTCCGGCCGACTTCATCGACAAATGGGGCGTGTATTGGGGTGCGATGAGCAGAGTCAACTGGAGCGCGGTCGGGCCCGGGGCGGCGACGCTGGCGCTGATCGTCCTTATCCGACGAACAGTGCCGCGGGCCCCGGCGTTTCTAATCGCGATCGTCGCCAGTGCCGCCGCGACTATATGGCTCGCCTTGCCTGTGGAAACCGTTGGTCAGCGCTTTCCGTCGATGCCCGCCGGTCTGCCGTCGCCGCATTTGCCGCAGGTCTCGCTCGGGTTGGCCCGCGAAGTCTTGCCAAGCGCGTTCGTCATCGCCTTCCTCGCCGGGATCGAGGCATTGCTGTCGGCGCCGGTCGCCGACGGAATGACCGGCCGCCGCCACCGGTCGGGGCAGGAACTGGTCGGCGTGGGCGTTGCCAATCTGGCGTCGGCGGCGTTCGGTGGGCTTCCCGCCACTGGAGCGATTGCGCGGACTGCAACCAACATCCGGGCCGGCGGAATCACCCCAGTTGCGGGCATCTCCCACGCCTTGTTCATTCTGCTCTTCATGTTGCTCGCGGGGGACTGGTTGGCGCGGGTGCCGATGGCGGCGCTGGCCGCGGTATTGCTGATGGTCGCCTGGGGGATGAGTGAGGCCGGCCGCTTCGCGGAAACGGTGCGAAGCGATTTCGGAGAAGGATCGATCATGGTCCTCACCTTCCTGCTCACCATCTTCGTCGATCTGACGGTGGCCATTGCAGTCGGCGTTTCGCTTGCGGCGCTACTGTTCATGGCCCGGATGAGCGAGCATGCGGGATTGGTGGCGATCGATGCCGACGAGGAGCCCGAGCTCCGCAATTCGCTTCCCGAGGGTGTGGAAGTGTTCCGCATCTCGGGGCCGATCTTCTTCGGCATGCGAGCGAAATGCTCGAGGCGCTTGGCCGTAGTGGTCAGCGGCCGCGGGCGATCATCATGCGGATGGAGCTAGTACCCTACATCGACATGACCGGTGCCAACGCGCTCAAGACTTTCGTGCGCCAGGCGCGCAACGCCGGGGCCGAGGTCGTCCTGTGCGGGCTCAAACGCCAACCGCTCGAATTCCTCGCCCGGGTGGCGCCACCCTATGCCGGTGCGGGCCGGGCCTCGACCTGGCGCGGCGCGCTCGCAAAAGTTGAGAGATGAGAAAATCCGGGCTTCTGCTGGCCGCGCTGACGATGTTCGGCGCAGCGTGCAAGAAGGAGCCGCCGGTGCTGATCGACGGATCGTCGCAGCCAGCGTTCGAGCGATCCGCGAGCGCCGCCCGGCTCGAACTTCCCAATGCCGAGCGACCGCTATTCGACCGTGCGCTGCGCACGATCGGCGGGCGGCGGCTCGCCAATCGCGACCCGGCGGCATTGGCGCGGGTGACCTTCGACGGTATGACGGCGCCCGAAGTCGTCGCCGACGAGCGGGCGCACGAGCATTAGGAGACCAGGTTGAAGGCGTTGCTGTCACGCGCTCCGGGTGGACCCGAGACGCTCGAGATCGTCGAGTTGCCCGACCCGCAACCCGCGCCCGGTGAATTGCTCGTCCGGGTGCGGGCGTGCGCGATTAACTTTCCCGACGTGCTGATCATCGAGGACAAATATCAATTGAAGCCGCCGCGGCCGTTTGCGCCGGGCGGCGAAGTTGCGGGCGAGGTCGAGGCGGTCGGCGAAGGGGTCGAGGGCTGGGCGGTTGGCGATCGAGCGATCGCGGTGCCGGGCTTTGGCGGTCTCGTCGAAAAGATCGTGATCCCCGCCCGGATCGCCTTTCGATTGCCGGCCGAGCGGAGTTTTGAGGACGGCGCAGCGCTGTTGCTAACCTACGCGACCTCGATCCATGCGCTGGCCGACCGCGGGCGATTGCAGCCGGGCCAAACCCTGCTGGTGTTGGGCGCGGCGGGCGGGGTTGGGCTCGCGGCGGTCGAGCTTGGCAAAGCGATGGGCGCTCGGGTGGTGGCCGCCGTGTCGTCCGAGGAGAAAGCGGCGGCGGCGCGCGACGCCGGGGCGGACGAGGTGCTGATCTATCCCCCCGGGCCGTTCGACCGCGACGGGCAAAAGGCGCTTTCCGAACAGTTCAAGGGCGCGGTGGGGCCGGCCGGGGCCGACGTGATCTTCGACCCCGTCGGCGGCGACTATGCCGAGCCGGCGCTGCGCAGCATCGGCTGGGAAGGGCGCTATCTCGTGGTCGGGTTTCCGGCCGGCATCCCCAAGCTGCCGCTCAACCTGACCTTGCTCAAGAGCTGCGACGTTTGCGGCGTGTTCTGGGGGGCGTTCGCGATGCGCGATCCCAAGGCCAACGCCGCCCATGTCGAGCAATTGTTCAGATGGTGGGACGAAGGCAAGATCGCGCCAAAGATCAGTGCCACATTTCCGCTCGAGCGCGCCGGCGAAGCGATCACCGCCATCGCCGAGCGCCGCGCCATCGGCAAGCTGGTGGTGACGCTGGACGAACGGTGAGCAAGAGCGGCGAATCCAGGGCCGTCCCGCCGGGCGCGCTGTTCGTTGCCGCGGGCGAGGAATTGCTGATATTTCCGTCCACAGCGGTAGCGCGAAAACTGCTCGAGGCCGGCGAGGCTGCGGAAGGGCTTTACAGCGCGGCTTACGGTCCGACCGGGGAGCCATATCGAATCGGTTTTAAAGCGGATCGAGTGCTCGTCGAGCGCACTGCCGAGGCCGTCCGCCCGGACGAGCTCAAGGCGCTGCTGCTGCGGCATCTTGAAGCGTGCGAGGATCCCGCGGACGCGACGCAGCCGTTCGAAGAGATCGTCGCTATCGCTTGGTCGATTGAAGAAGATTATCGTCTGCGGTGCAGCCCTTCGGGCAATCGCATCGGGTCGCGGATTCCCGTCTGGGGCTATGGCGCCGGCGCGCTGACGCTGGCCGCGTTGTGGTACTTCGGCTGGCGCTGATCGCCATGGCGCGTTGCGTCGAAAGCCGTGCCGCCCTATCTCGCGCCAGCATTGAGGGAAAAGGACGGCATGACGACATTCGACGATCGCGAGCGCGCTTTCGAGAGCAAATATGCGCATGACGAGGAGCTCAAATTTCGGGTGATCGCCCGCCGTAATCGGCTGTTGGGCGCTTGGGCGGCCCGGCTGATGGGCCTGTCCGAAGCCGAGGCCGACGCTTATGCCAAGGACGTCATCAGGGCCGATTTCGAGGAAGCAGGCGAGGAGGATGTGATCCGCAAATTGCTCGGCGACCTGACGGCCGCCGGGGTCGACAGCAACGAAATCACGATCCGAGAGGCGCTCGGCCACAAGGAGGCCGAAGCGCGGCGCCAGATCATGGACCAGCTCAGCCTGTAATGGCGATGGCGGCGAACGAGATCGAGCAGTTGATCCTGGAGGCGATTCCGGATGCGCAAGTGACGATCACGGACCTGGCAGGCGACGGGGATCATTATGCGGCGCGGGTGGTCAGCACGACCTTCGCGGGGATCAGCCGGGTGCGCCAGCACCAGCAGGTCTATGCGGCCCTCGGCACGCGAATGGGGAATGAATTGCATGCGCTGCAACTGACAACCGCCGCGCCATCAGGAGATGATCAGTGAGTGAGGTCAAGGAACGGATCGCCGAAATCGTCGGCAAGGACGACGTCGTGCTGTTCATGAAGGGTACGACCTTGTTTCCGCAATGCGGCTTTTCGAGCCGCGCGGTGGCGATTCTCGATCATCTCGGGGTGCCGTTCGAGACCGTCGACGTGCTCCAGGACCCCGAAATCCGCCAAGGCATCAAGGAGTATAGCGACTGGCCGACGGTGCCGCAGCTCTATGTGAAGGGCGAATTCGTCGGCGGTTCGGACATCATGATGGAGATGTTCGAGAGCGGCGAATTGAAGCAATTGGTGGGTGAGGCGGCCGCGCCTTAGCCGATAATGAAAGAGGGACGGTGTGCGGGACCAGAGAACCGCTTCACCGTCCCTCTACATTTGGCGTGGAACC
>JBDSXT010000058.1:0-3494 GCA_039925985.1 Sphingomicrobium sp. | reverse complement strand
CGATCAGGCCTTCATCCTGGAGCGTTCGGGCGACCGCATTGACGGTCGTGCGTTGGGCGCCGAGCAATCCGGCGAGCGCTTCCTGGGTCAATTCGATGCGGTCGCCGGCGCGATCCTGGGCGGTCAGCAGCCAGCGCGCCGCCCGCGACTCGATCGAGTGATAGGCGTTGCAGGCGACCGACTGCATGACTTGCGCCAACAGATAATCGGAAAAGCGGCAAAACAGGTTGCGGACGTGCCCGGACCGTCTTTTCGCTTCCTCGAGCTGCTTCATCGGGACCTTGAGCGCCGGCCCCGGGACGATCACGTCGGCATGGGCAAAGGCCGGCGCCTGGCCGCAGCTGACGATACCGCCGAGCGCGCCTTCCTGGCCGATCGAGGCTACCTCGATCGTGCGACCGTCATTGAGGTCGAGACGCAGCGAGACCATGGTCGGGCCAAACAGGAAATAGCTGTGGTCGACGCTGGCGCCACGGGCGTTGATCACCGATCCAAGTTCAAAATCGACCACGGACGCAACGGGTTCGATGAGCGCGCGGGCGTCGTCGGAAAAAGTCGCTAGCAGCCGGTTGCGAGCGAACGCTTCGTCGATCCGGTCGAGCTCGTCGATGACTGCAACTTCCATGGCTCACCCCTCCCAACGAGCCGCACGACTCTCGCTGTGAGTCCGAAATATCACGCTGGCGCGGGTTCGACCATCTTGCGGCTGCCGGCGAGCAGGCAATCCGCTACCAGGCGAAGCGGCGCGACATCGATGTGGCTCCGGCGCTGGTCGATCAGCTCGGCGAATTCGCGGTAAATGTCGGGATATTCGCCGGGACCCTCGCTTGGCCGCTCGTCAGCACCGATGAGCAAGCGTGAGCCGCCATCCTCCAGCCGCAGCTCGAGCCCGTCCGATGTCCGAATGGCGATGGTCCATTCCTCGCCCTCGCTGCGCCGCCAGTCGAGGCTGCAACGGAGCGGTCCGTCGGCGGCGATGCTGGCGAACTGGATCTCGGCCGCAATCGGCGTCTGAGCATCCTCCGGGAAGCTAAGCTCGGCCTGGTCGACGAGAAGCGTACCCGGAAAGATTTTCGTGGCGATCGAGAAGGCGTTGATGCCGGGGTCGAACACGCCGAAGCCGCCCGCTTCCCAGATCCAGCGCTGGCCGGGATGCCATTTGCGAACGTCCTCGTGCCAGATGATGTCCATCGCCGCGATGCGCTTGCCGGCGAGCGTGGCGGCCGCGGCGGCGACGGCGGGATTGTGTTGCGCATGCCAGGTTGTGAAGAGGGTCACTTTACGAGCTTCCGCGAGACGGGCGAGCTCCTCGATTTCACCAAGCGTGTCGGTCGGGGGCTTTTCGAGCAACAGGTGCAAACCCGCCGCGATGCATTCGCTGGCGATCTCGAAGCGGACCGCCGGCGGCGTGGTGATGGCGACCGCGTCCAGGCCTTCGACCTTGGCCAACAACTCGCGCCAATCGGTGAAGCGGGGTTCGGGGCCGGCACCCGTGCAGCTCGAGCTTGCGGCAAGCTCGAACCGTGGGTTGGACTCGATCGACGGCACATGCTGGTCGGCGGCAATCTTGCCGAAGCCGATGATGGCAATGCGCATCAGCGACCGAGCCCGGCGACGAAAGCCTGCGCTCTTTCGGCGGTGACCGCGGGCGACTGGCCGGGAACGTATAGTCCCGACCCGAGCCCGAAACCGTCCGCTCCGGCTTCGAGCCAGGGTTGCATATTGTCGGGCTTGATCCCGCCGACAATGATCAGCGGAATATGTTTGGGAAGGACCGCCCGCTGCGCCTTGGCAACGGCGGGGGTCGCGGCCTCGGCCGGGAACAGCTTGATCGCATGCGCTCCGGCCTCGATGGCGGTGAAAGCCTCAGACGGCGTGAAGTAGCCAGGGCTCGATATCATGCCCGCATCCGCAGTTGCGCGAATGACCTCCGGATTGGTGTTGGGCGAGACGATCAGGCGTCCACCGGCCGCCTTGACCTCGGCGACTTGGCCGGGCTCGAGGACTGTCCCGGCGCCGATCAGCGCGCGCTCGCCGAGGCTGTCGGCGAGGCGCTGGATGCTCTTGAATGGGTCGGGCGAATTCAGCGGCACCTCGATGATCCGAATGCCGGCGTCGAAGATGGCGGCGCCGATCGCCTCGGCTTCTTCGGGAGTGACGCCGCGAATGATCGCGATCAGCGGGCAGGTATCGAGATATTGGCGAAAGTCTTCGACGGGAGTCATGCGATTCGCTCCGCGATTTGCCGAATGCCGGCGAGGAAGCATTGCTCGCCATCGAGCTCCACCGGCGAGTGGCCGGCGAGGGTCAAGGCGGCGGCGTAGAGGCGGGTAAGTTCGGGGCGGCCCATGACTGTGACCTGCGGGGCGCCGCCGGGCTGAAGGCCGATTCTCACATCGCCGCCGATCAACAGGCCGCTGGTGTAGCTGGCGGCGTCCTCGCGCCGCGCCTGGCCGAGCAACACCCGCGCTCGCACCGAAAATAATTCCGCCTGAAGATCGTCGTGCGCGAGGCCGTGGCGGACGCCGGCATCGAAGGCGCCGCCCAATTCGACCGGGGGCTCCAGCAGGTCGGAGAGGACGCTGTGCTCTTTGAGCAGGTTGAACAGCTCGCCGGTCATCACCGTACGGAAAGACGCGATGCGCCCGCCGGCGACGTCGACCCATTTGTTGTGGGTACCGGGGTGGCAGACGAGACCGTCGGGTGGGATCGTTGCACTGGCAACGGCGCTGAGCAGCTGCACTTCCTCGCCGCGCATGACGTCGGCGCGGGCCAGGTCGCACACCCCGGGGACGATCGCGGTGCGGTCGTCGGCCCACACCAGTCCGCTCGCGAGTTCGTCGATGCCGGCCGGACACGGAACATAAGGCGCCTCGATCCAGCCGCGGTTGGAGCCGATCATCCCGGCGAGCAGCAGCGGCTGGTCGCCGAGGCGGGCGCGAATCTCGGCGACTTCATCAGGGAAGGCGCCGGTCGGAACCGAGAGCACGCCGCGCGAGTCCTCGAACTCGTCGCCGCAGCAACCGTCTCCGCCGATGGCATAGCCGCGGCGGTTGGTCGTGCCCCAATCGACGGCGATGAAACCTTCAGCCCAGCGCATGGAACGAGTCATTGAACGATAACTCTCGCCGAGGCGACATGTGTTCCACGGTTTTCTTTCGGAGCAACTAGTGCGACGCTCCCCTAGGGGGTAGGGGCATTTCCGAATTCCCGTTGCAGACTGACGAGGCCGCGCGAGCAGTGGCTCAAGGAGATTGAACCATCGCCAACTTCATGTTCGCGACCGGGATCGAGAACAGCATCCCGACGATCAACAACGGCAAGACCCGGATCGATCAAATGGAGTCGAGCGGCCACTATGAACGGTGGCGCGAGGATTTCGACTGCGTCCAGGAAATCGGCATCAATTATCTGCGCTACGGCCCGCCGCTGCACCGCACCTACCTCGGCCCGAACAAATATGACTGGGAGTTCGCCGACCTGACGTTCGCCGA
>JBDSXT010000057.1:0-6019 GCA_039925985.1 Sphingomicrobium sp. | reverse complement strand
GCTTCATCCTAATCGATAAATTGACAAATGCGACCGTCGCCGCGGGGATGATCCATTTCGCGCTGCGCCGGGCGGTCAACATCCACCGCCAGCATCTCGACGTCAGCCGCGAGGTTCACGCCAGGATCAAGGGCCAGCGACCGGCGGTGCTGTGGTTCACCGGTCTGTCGGGCGCCGGCAAATCGACCATCGCCAATCTCGTCGAGAAGAAATTGGTCGCTCTTGGCAAGCACACTTTCCTGCTCGACGGCGACAATGTCCGCCACGGCCTCAACCGCGACCTCGGCTTTACCGAGGCCGACCGGATCGAGAACATCCGCCGCGTCGGCGAGGTCGCGCGGCTGATGACCGATGCAGGGCTGATCGTTCTCACCGCCTTCATTTCGCCATTCCGGGCCGAGCGCGCCATGGTCCGCGAGATGCTCGCCGACGAAGAGTTCATCGAGATTTTCGTCGATACGCCGCTGGCCGAGGCCGAGAAGCGCGACGCCAAGGGGCTCTACGCCAAGGCGCGCTCCGGCGAGCTCGCCAATTTCACCGGTATCGACAGCCCCTATGAGGCGCCCGAAGCGCCCGAAATCCACATCGACACGCTCCAATCAAGCGCCGAGCAGGCGGCCGACGCAATCGTCGAGAAATTGTTGAAAGGATCCTAGCCTAGAAGCTGTAGGCGAGCCCCAGGGCGCCGAGCCACTGGCTGGCGCTACCGCGCTGCGACACGATCGGCGTCCGCTTGAAGTCGCCGACGAGCCGCGAATAGCCAGCGGTGCCGAACAGCGACAGCCCGTGCCTCAGGTCGCCGGACAAGGCGTAATTGGCGAGCAGGCCGAGCTTCCAGTTCTTCATTCCGCCGCCGGCGTTGAAGGTCGGCAGGCCGCTGAGCACCGTATCGGCTGGGGAGACGCTGAAATAATAATCGGCGAAGCGATTGCTGACGAAATCGGCCGACGCGGAAACGCCGACGTAGAAACTCCGCGACAATGGCGTGCTGAACTCGACGTTCGGCGTAACGATCGTCGACTTGTGGGCGCTGCCGACGTCATGAACGACGTCGAGCCGCACCCCGAGGCTGTCATAGGGGTTGGTTAGCCCCTTGAAGCTGACGCCCGCGAAGCCGCCGACCTCGACCGCCACTTTCCTGTCGGGCAACAGATTGACGACGTCGTCCTTGATCTTGCCCGTGCGGTTGAGCCGCACGCCCGCGATTGGCCCGACGTCGAAGTCGAGCTTGCCCGAGCCGGAAATGACATCGACATACAGGTACAGGCCGCGGGTCGAGAAAGAGACATTGCCGACCTTGCCGCGGATCGCTGCGGCGGGAATCAGTTTGTAATCGTCGGAGCCTTCATAGTCGGGGATGATGCCGGCGCCGCCCGCAATCGTGAAGCTGTTGGCCGAGTTGATCTCTTCGGGGCTGGGAAGCGCAGCGGCGTCCTGCGCCCAGGCTGGCGACGCAGCCGCGCACCAAGCGGCGGCTGCAAAAATGTAAGTTGGACGCATTGCCCAAAACTCCTTGTTTCTCTGCCGGCCAAGCTAACTCAATATCCGGTCCGGTGCCACTGGGTTGCGCTCGCTCCCGGCGCAAGGATGGTCAGCATCGCGCCGGGACCGTCCGGCGGCAGCACGAAGCGATAGCTGATCCCGCAACCATCATGGAATTCCCAGCTGTTGAGATCGCTGGTGGTGATCTCGCGCGGTGCCTGGGTCCCGTCTTGCACCAACAGGCGGCTGCCTTCGCGCCGGACGGTCAGCGAGCGGGTGCCCGAAGCATATGCGCCGGCGAATTTATCAACCGACCCAGCGCCGATCTGGGGATTGGTTGGAAAGACCATGGACGCACAAGCAGGTGCGTGCGCCGTTGGCGCGGACATCGGCACCGGTGCACAGCCCGACAATATCAACAGCAGCGAGACAATTTGGATACGCATCGGGCAATCAGCTCTTGTTGCGCCGCTCCGGTTCCGAAACGGCGAGATCAGTCGCCCTCGCCGGGCTCCGCGGTGAAGTATTTTTCGAACTTGCCCTCTTCGCCCTTATACTCGTCGGCGTCGGCCGGGCTGTCTTTCTTGCGGGTGATGTTGGGCCACGAAGCACTGAAGTTGGTGTTGACCTCGAGCCATTTCTCAAGCCCGCTTTCGGTGTCGGGAAGGATCGCTTCGGCCGGGCATTCGGGCTCGCAGACGCCGCAATCGATGCACTCGTTGGGGTTGATGACGAGCATGTTCTCGCCCTCATAGAAACAGTCGACCGGGCAGACCTCGACGCAATCCATATATTTGCATTTGATACAGGCTTCGGTGACGACGTAGGTCATGGTGCCGTTGTGCTCCCAGTGCGGATTCTCGCTAGGTCGCGGCGCTTTCGACGTCAACGCCCAGCTCTTCGTAGCAGGTGCGCGCTTCGGCCGCCGGCCCGCGCCGGATTGGCAAGGAAAGCACCCGGAGGACTCGCACGCGATCGCCGAGCGGCAGCGCGATGACGCTGCCGATCCGAACCGCCTCGCTGGTTTTTATGACGCGCTTGCCGTCGATGCGGACATGGCCGGTGTCGATCAGGCCTTGCGCAAGGCTACGGCTTTTGACCAGCCTGATACAGTGGAGAAAACGGTCGATCCGCAACGCTCAGCGCTTGAGGTCGGCGAGCGCGGCAAATGCGTTGCCACTGCGCTGGGTGGGGGTTTCGGGCCGGCGTCCGCGCCGCCCGCGCCAGCGCCAGGCGTCGCCGGCGCGGGCGAAGCCGATCTCGGCCATCAGCCGAGCAATGCCCTCCTCGCTGAGGCCGACCGACCGGGCCAGTTCGGCATCGACCGGATCGGCGCCGCCGGCCGAGCGGACTGCGTGGGCGTGGCTGGCGAGCCGGTCGGCAAGGTCGATCCGAAGCCATTCCCTGCCCACGCGTCGATAGGCGAGAGCGGCGCCGCGCGGATCCGCCTCCGGACCAAGATTCGCTGCCCCCGCCGGCGGCAGGCCGGGCATGTCCTGCCCCGAGCGGACGGCGCCGAGCGCCGCTCGCCAGCGTTGCGCCGACGGCTTCAACAGGGCCGGGACGAACAGGTCAAGCGCCCCGAGCCGGACTCTCAACCGGTGCAGCGCCCGACGGTCGACGGGTTCGAGCGCGGCGATCGGGGCGAGCATCGCGCGGCGCGGGGCAACGCCGCCGGCATCGGCGAGCATCGCTGCCAATGCCCGAACCCCGGGAGAATTGGCCGGGTCGGTCGCCGCCCTGGCGAGGCTCCGGAGCGGCGCCAGTTGTTGGCCAATTGCCTCCTCCAGCCACGCTTCAAGCCGCGATCGCAGCGCGGCGCGCGTCGGCGCCGACAGCCGGTCGAGCGCGCGGTGCGTGCGCAGCGCCGGTTCGAGCAGCGACCGCCCTGGGGCGAGCCGCGCGAGCGCGTGACCCTGCCAGCCGACCGCAACGGCCCCACTGGCATCGACCACCAACGCGAACGCCTCGTCCGGCGCCTTGAGCAGAGCCTTGGCCCGCCGATCAAGCTCGTCGCCGAGACGGCGCTCGGCCGCCGCAAGCAACAATCGCTTGTCGGCCAGGCGGGCCGACGGATCGACTCGGAAATCGAAGCCGGTCAGATGGCCGATCGGCTCGGGGCCGACGCTAACCTCGCCGTCGGCGGCGACCGTGACCGGCAAGGCGTCGCTGCCGCGCGCGCCAATGTCGCGAACCAGCACCGCCGTGCGGCGATCGACGAAGCGCTGGGTCAGGCGTTCGTGGAGCGCATCGGAAAGTCGGCTTTCGACCTCCATCGTCCGCTCCGCCCATTTGCGCGGCTCGGCCAGCCAGTCGGCACGATGGGCGATATAGGCCCAGCTTCGCACCCCCGCGAGGCGGTCGGCGAGGGCTTCGATGTCGCCCGAAACATTGTCGAGCCGCGCGACTTCGGCCGCGAACCACTCGTGCGGGATATGGCCGCCGTCGCCGATGTAGCCGAAGATGCGGCGAACCATGCGCGTATGGTGCATCGCGCCGACCTTGCGGAAATCGGGCAGCCCGCACGCTGCCCACAGCCGCCGGGCGACGGCGCCGCGCTTGTCGAACACCGCCGGGTCTTCGGCAATCAGCTTGAGGACGGCGAGGTCGACGGCCAACGGTGCCGAGCGCAGCAGCGGATCGTCGCTGGGGGTCTCGAGGCTGGCGATCAGCGCCCCGACGTCGGTGAAGTCGAGTTCCGAGTTGCGCCAGTATAGATGATCGAGCGGCCGAAACCGGTGCTCCTCGATGGCGTTGATCTCTTCATCGGTGAACGCTGCGCCCGCCTCGCCGCCGAGCCCGAGCGTGCCGAAGCTGCCGTCGCGCTGGTGGCGGCCGGCACGGCCGGCGATCTGGGCCATCTCGGCGATGCTCAAGCGGCGGTCGCGGCGGCCGTCGAACTTCTCGAGACCGGCGAAGGCGACGTGCGTCACGTCCATGTTGAGGCCCATGCCGATCGCGTCGGTGGCGACCAGATAATCGACCTCGCCGCGCTGGAGCATCGCCACCTGAGCATTGCGGGTGGCCGGCGACAGCGCCCCCATGACCACTGCCGCGCCACCGCGAAACCGCCGCAGCATCTCGGCCAGCGCGTAGACCTGCTCGGCGGAGAAGGCGACGACCGCGGAGCGGGGCGGCAGCCGAGACAGCTTGGTGCTGCCGGCATAGCGCAGGGTCGAGAAGCGCGGGCGGCTGACGATTTCGGCGTTGGGAAGCAAGGCGCGGATCATCGGCTTCAAGCTCTCGGAGCCGAGGATCAATGTCTCCTCGCGGCCGCGGGCGCGAAGCATTCGGTCGGTGAAGACGTGACCGCGTTCGGGGTCGACGCCGAGCTGCGCCTCGTCGATCGCCGCGAAAGCGAAATCGGCCGGCAGGTTGCCACGCTGTTCGTGCTTGGGATCAGGAACTGGCATGCTTTCGGCAGTGCACAGCACGTATCGTGCCTGGGGCGGGACGATGCGCTCCTCGCCGGTCAGCAGCGCGACCCGGTTTGCGCCCTTCAAGGCGACGACGCGGTCGTACACCTCGCGCGCCAACAGCCGCAGCGGGAAGCCGATAATGCCGGACGAATGGGCGCACATCCGTTCGATCGCAAGGTAGGTCTTGCCGGTGTTGGTCGGTCCCAAAATCGCCCGGACCGGGGCCTCGTCACGCCGCGCCATCATTGGAATGTGGCAGCGCTCTGCGAAAGCGCAAGGTTCCAAACGGCTCAATTTAAGGGCGTTTTAACCTCGATTGCCGATGGTGGCGCCTGAGGGGACGCTTTTGGCGCGCACGCATCCATTTCTGGCTGGCAAGGCCGCCGCGCTCGCACTGCTGTGCGCCGGCGTGGCGATGGCCGCTGTTCCCCGCGCGACGGCGGCGGCGAGCTCGCAGGAGTGGCAGTGGCAGGCCCTGGCCATCACACCCCAGTCAACCGGCGCCCGCACCGGCCTGCGGCTGGTGGCGACTCAAGCCGTCGAGCCGATCGACCTCGCCCCGGATCGACCGACGGTCGACCTCGTGATGACCTATGGCGCGGGAGATTCGATCCGTGCGCTTCTTACCCGCGCCGGCGCGACTTACGCCGATGCTGGGAACGCGGGGGCGATGATTGCCGCTGCCGCCCTGGCGATCGCTCCGGGAACCCTGGTCTCGATCGTTCTCGGACCCAGGAACGGAGCGAGCCGGCCGGTTGAGCGGGTCACGCTCAAGGCCGGCCTTGGCTTGAGCCTTGAGATCGTCCGGGCCGCGAACGGAGCGTTGCAGCTGGTCAAGCAGCAGGCCGCCATCGACACTAGCCCGTTGCGGGTCCGTGGCCGCGCTGGCGCCGGCGTCTACTGGTCGCTGCGCGCGGCGGGGGTGTCGCCGCAGTCGGCAGCCGAATATCTCCGCGCGCTCGCAACCGAGATCGACGTCGGCAGCGAGATTGGCGCCGACGACCGCTTCGACCTGATCATCGCCAGCCGACGAGCCGCCAGCGGCGAGCGCCAGACCGGCCCGCTGCTGTACGCGGCCATCGACCGCATTGGCGCGCGCGACCTGCAGCTGGTCAAAT
>JBDSXT010000056.1:0-6073 GCA_039925985.1 Sphingomicrobium sp. | reverse complement strand
AGGCGCCCGAGCGCGGCGAGCGCATGCTGTTCTCGCGCCTCGCCCAGTGGGAGGAGGCCGCCGACCGGCCGCCGCCGCGGACCGTTTCGATCGCTCCCGAGGCGGCGCAAGCCAGGCTCGACGAACTCACCGGCCTCGGCTCCGAACCGCGCGAAGGGCAGCGCGCGATGGCCGCCGCGGTGACCTCGGTGTTCGCGGCCAAGCCGGGCGAGGGCTCCCCCAATCTGCTGCTCGCCGAAGCAGGCACCGGCATCGGCAAGACGCTCGCTTATCTTGCGCCGGCATCGCTGTGGTCGGCCGCGTCGGGCGGCACGGTTTGGGTGTCGACCTTTACCAAGGCGCTGCAGCGACAGCTCGACGCCGAGGGCGCACGGCTGTTCGCCGACCCGGCCGAGCGCGCGAAGAAGATCGTCATCCGCAAGGGCCGCGAGAATTATCTGTGCTTGCTCAACCTTGAGGACGCGATGCAGGGCGCGTTTGCCGGCCGCGCGGCGATCCTCGCCCATCTGGTCGGGCGCTGGGCGGCTTATACGCGCGACGGCGACATGGTTGGTGGCGATCTTCCCGGTTGGCTGCCTAGCCTCTTTCGCCGCGCCGGAGCGACGGCGCTGACCGACCGCCGGGGCGAATGCGTTTACGCCGGCTGCCCGCATTACCGCCGCTGTTTCATCGAGCGCGCCGAGCGGGCCGGGCGCGAGGCGGACATCGTCATCGCCAATCACGCTTTGGTGATGATCAACGCCGCCCGGTCGCGCGAGAGTGCGCCGGCGCGAATCCTGTTCGACGAAGGCCACCATCTGTTCGGCGCCGCCGATTCGACCTTTGCGGTGGCGTTCGGCGGCCAGGAAGCGATTGAGATGCGGCGCTGGATCGTCGGGCCGGAAGGCCGGTCGCGGGGCCGGCGGCGCGGCCTCGCGGCGCGGTTGATGGACGTCGCTTCCTACGACGAAGAAGGCGGGCTGGCGCTGGAGGCGGCGATAGAAGCGGCGAGGGCGCTGCCGTCCGATGGCTGGCTCGCCCGTGTCGCCGAAGGCGATCCGTTCGGCTCTGTCGAGGCACTGCTCGCGGATGTCCGCGGCACGGTTTATGCCCGCGCCAAGGCGCAGGAGGCGGGCTACGGCCTAGAAACCGAACTGGCCGAGCCCGACGGGGCGCTAGTCGCGGCCGCGACCGCGGCGCTCGAGACCCTCGAATCTCTGCAAAGGCCGCTGGCGGCATTGGCGCGGCGGCTCGACGCGGTGCTCGACGACGCGCCCGATTGGCTCGATGCTCAGGCGCGGGCCCGAGTCGATGGCGCGATTCGCGGGCTGACCTGGCGGCGCGAAACGCTTGCCGCTTGGATCGCGCTGCTCGGTCGGATCGGCGGCTCGGCCGACCCCAATTTCGTCGACTGGCTGGCGATCGAGCGCGCCGAGGGCCGCGAATATGATATCGCCATCCAGCGCCGCTGGCTCGACCCGACGCGACCGTTGGCCGAAGTGGTGATGGCCCCGGCCGACGGCGTGCTGGTGACGTCGGCGACGTTGCGCGGCGGCGACGGCTGGGCGGCGGCGGAGGCACGGACTGGCGCGCTCCATCTGCCGCGGGCGGCGCTGCAATTCGAGGCGGAAAGCCCGTTCGACTATGCGACCTGTTCCGAAGTTCTGATCGTCACCGACGTCAAGCAAGGCGATGCGGCCGCGTTGGCCGGCGCGTACGCGCGGCTGATCGAGGCGGCGGGCGGCGGCGTCCTCGGCCTGTTCACCGCCATCCAGCGACTGAAGGCCGTGCACGCACGGATCGCCGATCGGCTGGCGCGCGCCGGCTTGCCGCTGCTTGCCCAGCACGTCGATCCGATCGATGCCGGGACTTTGGTCGACATTTTCCGCGACGATCCCAGCACGTCGCTGCTCGGCACCGATGCGTTGCGCGACGGCGTCGATGTGCCCGGCAATTCGCTCCGGCTGGTGGTGCTCGAGCGGGTGCCATGGCCGCGGCCGACCGTCCTCCATGCCGCGCGGCGAATGGCCGGCGGCGGCAGCGCCTATGACGACCGCGTCGTCCGCGCCCGCCTTGCCCAAGCCTTTGGTCGGCTGATCCGCCGGGAGAACGATCATGGGGTTTTAGTGATCCTGTCGGCGGCGATGCCGTCGCGGCTGCTGTCCGCCTTTCCCCCGAAAGTGACGATCCGCCGCCTGCCGCTCGACCAGGCCATCGCCCGCGTCGCCGAACGACTCGCCCCCGCTGACATCGCGGCTCCGGCTCTGGTCGAATGAAGACGCTGCTCGTCCTGCGCCATGTCAAGGCCAGCCAGGATTCTCCGTCCGGCATGGATTTCGATCGCCCGCTCAAGCCGCGCGGGCACCGGCAGTCGCTGGCGCTGGGTCAAATGATGCGCGAGCGCGGCATGACCGTCGAAGCCATCGTTGCCAGCCCCGCGACACGTGTTGTCGAAACCATTTCCAGCGTAATCGAAGGGGCCGAGCTTGCTTGTGAGCCGAAGTACGACCGCCGCATCTACAATGCGTCGCCCGAGGCTCTGAGCGAGGTCGTTCGCCAAGCCGACGACAATGTCGAATGCTTGCTGATTGCCGGCCACAATCCGGGGCTACAGTCGCTGATTCTGCACCTGGCGCAACAGGACGATAATGGGCTGCGTGCGGACGTTGCTTCCGCCTATCCGACCGCGACCCTGGCCGAGCTGCGTCTTTCCATCGAGCATTGGCGGGATGTCGGGCGAGACAGCGGCAGGATCGTCAGCCTGCTGCGGCCGGACGACTGACCGTCAGTGATCGAGCGCTTCGGCCAGCCGATCGCGCAACGCAACCAGGCTAGTCACGTCGACTGCTGAGCGAGCCTGGGCTTCCTGCTCCGCGCGTTGAGACGACACCTCAGGCAGTGCCATGGGCGGCGTATCGGCGGCATCTACGCTTGTCTTCGCGCGCAGCAACTGCTGGACGCCGCGGACGGTATACCCTTCCTGGCTCAACAACCGGTGGATATTGCGCGCCAGATCGACATCGGCGGGGCGGTAATAGCGGCGATTGCCGGCGCGCTGCAGCGGCTTCAGTTGGGGGAACTTGGTTTCCCAATAGCGCAGGATGTGCTGGGCAACGCCCAGTTCCTGCGACAGTTCGCCGATCGTCCTGAAGGCGCCGGGTCCCTTGTCGGCCGCCAGCATCGCGCTGCTATTTCGCGATGCTGTCGCGCATGATCTGGCTGGCGCGGAAGGTCATCACCCGCCGCGGAGCGATCGGCACTTCGACTCCGGTCTTGGGATTGCGACCGACGCGCTGCCCCTTGTCGCGCAGGATGAAGCTGCCGAAGCCCGAAATCTTGACGTTTTTGCCATGGGCCAGCGCCGCGCACATGTGGTGAAGCACACGCTCGACGACGCTCGCCGATTCGGCCCGCGACAGACCAAGCTTGCGATGCGCGACATCGGACAAATCGGCGCGGGTCAAAGTCCCGCCGGTGCCCGCTTCACTGCCCATTCGGGCGATCCCAAGATCTGCCATTTTATTCTCCCGCCCTTTACGACGTGCCCCACCGTCGCAGAATTTAACTGTAACTTAACCGAAACTGTCCGTGTCGGCAAATCGACATTTCGCTTATTTATTGAGACTTTTCAATACCTGAGCGCCGCGGCCCCCCATGTAAAGCCGCCGCCCATCGCTTCGAGCACGATCAAATCGCCTCGTTTGATTCGGCCGTCGCGGACCGCCGTGTCCAGTGCCAGCGGCACCGACGCCGCCGATGTGTTGGCATGACGATCGACGGTGACGACGATCTTGTCGGTCGAAACGCCGAGTTTCCGGGCGGTTGCGTCGAGAATCCGGGCGTTTGCCTGGTGCGGGACAATCCAGTCGACGTCGGCCGCGGTCAGCCCGATTTCGGCCAGCACTTCGTTGAGGACATCGGCCAAATTGATCACCGCATGCCGAAAGACCTCGCGGCCTTTCATCCTCAATTTGCCGACGGTGCCGGTGGTCGATGGGCCGCCATCGACGAACAGCAAGTCATTGTGGCGTCCATCCGCGTGGAGCTTGGTCGCCAGCACGCCCCGTTCGCCATCTTCGGTCCCCAGCACCACGGCGCCGGCACCATCGCCGAACAGCACGCAGGTCGCGCGGTCTTCCCAGTCGAGAATTCGGCTGAAGGTCTCGGCGCCGATAACCAGCGCCTTGGTCCCGCTGCCCGACCTCAGCATCGAGTCGGCGACGCTCAGCGCGTAGAGAAAGCCAGTGCACACCGCGTGGACGTCAAAGGCAATGCAATCGGGGATGCCGAGCATCGCCTGGACCTTGGTCGCGGACGAAGGAAAGGTTTGGTCGGGAGTCGCCGTGGCGAGCACGATCAGGTCGATGTCGGCCGCGTCGATGCCGGCAAGCTCGAGCGCCTTGCGCGATGCGTCGGCGGCCAGGCTCGCCGTAGTCTCCCCCTCCCCGGCAATATATCGCGTGCGGATTCCGGTCCGCTCGACGATCCACTGGTCGGAGGTGTCGACGGTCTCGCAAAGCTCGGCATTGTCGAGCTGCCGCTTCGGCAGCGCCGAGCCGGTGCCGAGCACGACCGACCGCATCGCCACTACGCCGCCTCGTGATTAAAGGCGTGAGCGCGGAAATTATCGAGGTCCTCGCCGATCTTGCGCGTGATGTCGTTCAACACCATCCGCGCCGCGACTCCGATCGCGTTGGCGACGCCTTTGGGGTTGGCGCCGCCGTGGCTTTTGACGACCAGTCCGTTCAACCCGAGGAACACGGCGCCGTTGTGGTTATTCGGATCGAGCTGGACTTTCAGAATATTGAGCGCCGGCTTGGACAGAGCAAAGCCGGCTTTCGACCGAAGCGAGCTCTCGAACGCGCGGCGCAGCAGATCGGTGACGAAGCGAGCCGTGCCCTCGGCGGTCTTCAAGGCGATGTTGCCCGAAAAGCCATCGGTCACGACGACGTCGAAATTGCCGCGCGACAACTGGTCGCCTTCGGTGAAGCCATTGAACCGCATCGGCAGATAATCGGCCGCTTCGCGAAGCAGTCCGGCCGCTTCCTTTAATTCATCGGTACCCTTCAATTCCTCGGTGCCGATGTTGAGCAATTTGACCCGCGGCCGGTCGATTTCGAGCACGGTCCGCGCATAAGCCGACCCCATCACCGCGAACTGAACCAGATTTTGGGCGTCGCACTCGGTATTTGCCCCAAGATCGAGCATGACGCAGTCGGTCGCGCCCAAAGTCGGCAGCAGCGCGGCCAGCGCCGGCCGGTCGATGCCGGGCATGGTGCGCAGCGCCAGCTTGGCCATCGCCATCATCGCGCCGGTGTTGCCGCCCGACAGCGCGGCGTCGGCCAGGCCATCCTTGACCGCGTTGATCGCCATGCCCATCGAGGTCGTCCGGGCGCGGCGGATCGCCTGGCTCGGCTTTTCGCTGGGAGCGATGGATTCGGCGGTGTGGGTGATCGTCACCCCGGCTTTGAGGTTGCGGTGCTTGTCGAGCTCCGGCCGGATCAGCTGCTCGTCGCCGTAGAACAGGAATTGCAGCGAAGAATCCTTGCGCCGCGCGCGGGACGCTCCGGCGAGCATCGCCGAGGCGCCACTGTCGCCCCCCATGGCGTCGATCGCAATTCGTGGGCCTGCGTTCATTTAGCGGCGCCCCGGGTCCCTAGCGCCGCTCAGGCCTCGCTCGGAACGATCTCGCGGCCGTTATAATGACCGCAGGCAGCGCACAGATTGTGCGGCAACTTCAATTCACCGCAATTCTTGCATTCCTGGAACGCCGCGGGCTTCAGCGCATGGTGGCTGCGGCGCATGTTGCGCTTGGAGGGCGATGTTTTTCTTTTGGGAACAGCCATGCGGCACCTTGCTAGCTAGAAATAAAAATTGCGACGATCTGCGCCTATCTCAACGGGAAGTCCCGCGGCGGCGCCCGGATCGTCGCGAACCGCGGCTCCTATAGCGCACAGGCGCTCAAGCGCAAGACTTAGGCAGCAGCAAGCGCCCGGTCGCCGACATAGGGATTGGTCGCGCGCTCGTGGCCGAATGTCGACATCGGCCCATGGCCGGGCACGAAGGCGGTGTCATCGCCCATCGGCCACAGCCG
>JBDSXT010000055.1:0-5320 GCA_039925985.1 Sphingomicrobium sp. | reverse complement strand
AGATAGGCTTCGGCGCGGGTCGCGGTGCTGCGCGGATCGCGCGCGTAAAGCTCGCCGGTCGACGGCTCGACGATGTTGCAGAACAGGATCAGCATCGGGGTGGCGCTGAACGGATCGACATAGGCGGCGTCGAGATCCGGCTTCAAAATCATGTCGCTCTCGTTGATCGCCTTCCAGCCGGCAATCGACGAGCCGTCGAACATGAAGCCGTCGGTCAGCATGTCGTCGTCGATCGCGCCCGAGGCCATCGTCAGATGCTGCCACTTGCCCTTGGGATCGGTGAAGCGGAGGTCGACCCAATCGATCTCCTCGTCCTTGATGCGTGAAAGGGTTTTGCCCGCGTCGGTCGCCATTTCGATTGTCCCTTTGCCCTGAATTAGACTGGATAACGCCGTTGCAACCCCGGCCCGTGCTGGGGTCATGTTTTGCGAATCCGAAGCTTGGGCGGCACAGATTCCAGACGCCGCCCCAAGAGTCAGCGGACGGGCGAATATTTCACCCGTTTGCCGGGCTTAGATTTGCCGCAAGAGCGCCATCAAGCCGCTTGTTCGCGGTGTTTCTTTAGCAGCGCGGCGATGGCTTCGCTGAGGTCTTGCGGGCGGTAGGGTTTGGGCAGGACGGCGAACTCGGGGCGGCTCTTGACGATCTCGTCGCTGCTAGAATGACCGGCGTTGAGCCGCGACGAGCATTCGGAGCAGCATGGCGACGGGGCGCGGGACGCCGACCTTGCCTTCGAGCCAGAGGCTGACCGCCGAGCGGCTCACGCCGATCGCATGGGCGAGGTCGTTCTGGGTCCGGTAGCCCAAAGTGCGCATCGCCCCGCGCAGCTCTTCGGGCGCCATTGACGCGAGGCGCTCGTCCTTGGTGGGAGTGGCGGTGTCCATCGCGGTGGTCTTTAGCCGGAGCGCAAGCGTGCGGGGAAGGGCTTACCGCCCCTCAGATCGCGTCGGGGCCGGTATCGCCGGTGCGGATGCGGATCGCTTGTTCGATATCACTGACGAAGATCTTGCCGTCGCCGATTCGGCCGGTGCGGGCGGCGTTGGCGATCGCTTCGACGACATTATCGGCGAGCGTGTCCTCGACCACCACCTCGATCTTCACCTTGGGCAAAAAGTCGATGACATATTCGGCGCCGCGGTAGAGCTCGGTGTGGCCTTTCTGGCGGCCGAAGCCCTTAACCTCGGTGACGGTGATGCCGCTGACGCCGACGTCGTGGAGCGCGTCCTTGACGTCGTCGAGCTTGAACGGCTTGATGATGGCTTCGATCTTCTTCATCGCGCGACCATGCCCAATCGCCGCCGCATTTGAAAGCCAAGGGCCGCACCGACATGAAAGCCATCATCCTTTCCGCCGGCCAGGGATCGCGCCTCGGCCATCTGGTCGACGACCGGCCCAAGTGCCTGGTCGACTTTGGCGGGCGCACCTTGCTCGACCGCCAGCTCGACACGCTTGGCGCCAATGGCGTGAATGAGGCGGTAGTCGTCACCGGTTTTCGCGACGACCAGATCGAAGCGGCGATCGCGGCGCGGACTGGCGGGCCCAAGGTGCGGACGATCTTCAACCCGTTCTACAAGGTCGCCGACAACACCGGGTCGCTGTTCATGGCGCGCGAGGAATTGGCCGGCGAGTGCCTGGTGTGGAACGGCGATACGCTGGTTTCGGACGCGCTGATGGCGCGGGTCGTGGGTAACGCACAGCCCGGGATCTGCGTCACCATCGACCGCAAGGACGGCTATGACGACGATGACATGAAGGTGATTACCGATGATGCGGGCCGGCTGCGGGCGATCGGCAAGCGCATCGCGGAGGGCGTCAACGGCGAGTCGATCGGCTTGCTGGCGTTCCGCGACGGCGGCGCCGAGCGGTTCCGCGACGCGATCGAGCAAGCGATGCGCACCGCAGAGGGCACCACCATCTGGTATTTGCGGGTGATCCACCATTTGGCCCAGACCGGGCAGGTGGCGACGCTCGACATCCAGGGTGAGGAATGGGGCGAAGTCGATTTCCCGCCTGACGTCGACGCGGCGCGGGCGCTGGTCGCGGGTTGGGATGCGAAACGGGGCGCCGCCGCGGCCTGAGCGAATGTCCGCAATGGGTGGTAAGCGGACATAAGAGTCGAGCCATGATTTGACCGGTCGGGTGAACGCGCGGCCGGTCTGGCGTTCCCCTGCGTACCGTTGATCGGCGAACTTTTAGGCGGGAAGCCGAGTATCCGGACCGACACCGCGTTGCCGCCAGTAGTGTGCCAATCCGATCTCCTCGCACACAATTTTGAAGCGGGCGTCGCGACGGACAGCGGCGAGCGGAGGCAGGAACAGCCAGTGGGTTCGGCACCAGCCCGACGAATTCGCAACGAAGCTGCGTGGGGCGATCGGGCGGTTCGCCACCAGCCGCCCCTTGCTTAGCAACAGACCGTCGATGACCGCGAACGCTGCATCCATCTCTCCAAGGTGGCCAAGCGCCAGCGCAGCATAGGTCGCCTGGCCGGGATTGAGCTGCGCCGCCGCCAGATTAGCCTCTGTTGCCTTGGCGATGCGCACCGGGCTCGGTTCGGCCAAAGCGTCGAGCGTAGGCAGCCATTGTGCAAGTTGAACGGGATGCGGTTTACCGGGCGCGGCGACGGTGTCGCGAAGCATTCCCGCAGCTGCCTCTGTCCGGCCGGTGAACGCGAGGATCAAGAAGCGCGCGTTCCACACCAGCGCATGCCTGGGCCACAGCGGCAGCAACCGCCCGCTCAGATTGAGAGCCTCCTCGTTGCGGCCGCCCGTCCAAAGCCGCAGCGCCCGCCGCCATTGCGGCGTCGGCGAAGCCGGAGCGGCCGCCGCGGCCCGTTCATTGTACAACCATGACTTCGATGTTCGCCCAGCCGCCTGGAGAAACGAAGCCATGCTGCCGAGAACATGCACGTTGGTCGGAGCCGATACATGCAGGGCCGCCAGCCGGTCTTCCATCTGCGACCAGTCAAGACTGCCGGCCGTGATGTCGATCATCGCGAGGCGCGCATGCGGCTCGCTCGGGTCGCGCTTCAGCGCGGCTCGCGCAGCCTCGTCCGCGGACCGCAGTGTCTCTCCGGCATTGGCGCTTCCGCCATTGTTGGCGCGCATCTCTTGAGCCAGCGCCAGCAGCCCAAGCGCCTTCGCGTTTCTGGGATCGATCTCAAGCGCAGACCGCAACGGCGGTAACGCCTCGCCGGCCTGGAGCGGAACTGCGTCACGCAGCAGAATATCGCCGCGGTCGGTCCAGCGCTGTACCTCCGCGATGCGGCCCTGCGCTCGCGTGCGCCACAGTCCTGCTCCACCAAGCGCAACCAATGAGGAAGTACCGGCAGCGATTAAAGATCGGCGGGTAATGGGAGGCGCGACGCCGCCGCCCGCCGGTTCGGCGGTCAATCGATATCCGACCCGCGACACCGTCTCGACCTTCACCGCGCCAGCGCTGGTCAGTTCGAGCGCTTTGCGGAGGCTTCCGACCACCCGGTTGAGACTGTCGTCACCGACCTGAGCATTCCCCCATAAGTGATCGAACAGCTCACGCCGCGGCAGCACCTGCCCCTGACGCTCGACGAGCTGCAAGAGCAACTGCATAACCAGCGGTTGGACGGGCGCCTCGCCGAGCGGCCCGGCAATGCGGCGACGCACCGGATCGATGGTCAGTTCGGCGATGCGAAGGGGAAATGTCGCTGCTACGTTCACAGGCTATTCCCCCTTGGTGGGCAGATCGTCGCCTGTTCATCATGCTCTAATCGCTGCCTACCGCCAAGCCTTCATCGCGGGCGGCGGCGGATGCCGACAGAGGAGTTGAGAAAGGACAGCTGCAAGCGGCGCGTGCCCAGCGGCAGCGGCGTGAAGGCGTGCAGCAACGCCAGAAGTTGAGCCCGGGCCGATCGGGCCATTGCAGTTCCATGGGAGGTTGGTTTCGGATCTAACCCCGACTGAAGATCCGAACCCTTCCCCTTCTGGTGCCGCTCATGACGAGCCAGTCCCGGTCAAAGCACACCCGCCTTCGTTCTCCCGGGGGTTAGTGATCGACGTGCTGGAAAACGCCGACGCCGCAGCTGATCGCTGGATTCCACTGGGCGTACAGGCCACTGGGGTTATGTTCGAACAGCCAGATATGCAGGTCGTAATGGGGCATGAAGCCGTGCGCCTCGTCGCGCGCCGTGCTTGGATCGTCCGCCATGTAGTTGAACGCACGGCCGCGATACATTGGCGGTTGTGTGTTGGCGGCGTCCCACGCTGCGGCAAAGACCAGCAGTTCTATGCCGACCAGTTTGAGCCCACCTTGTCCGTCAGGAGCATAGAGAAGGATGCTCGGAGGTTCGACGCCGGTGTACGTGCCCGTGCCGTTAACCCGTCCGTTGACCGGTGCAGTAAGGCCGAGGAGGCGGGGATTAACGTAATGGAAGCCCATCGTCCCAAGCGTCGGATGAGCTTCGCACGCCGATCCTTGAACAAAGCCATGGCTCGTGGCGTAGGCGACACTTTTGTAGGGCTCAAGCTGCCTTGCCACCTGCTGCAACGCCTCGTCGGGTTGGGTTCGGGGCACTTCGGCCGAAGCAGTCGATGCAATCAACGCCGATGTCAGCGCAATCGCTCGTAGGAATCGTGTCATTATTTTACTCCCCTTTGGCAGAAGCGAGAGCGTAGAAACGGAGGTACGGATTTTGCGATGTCCATTTGCCGATCATCTTCCGATCATCCGCCGATCACGCGCTGGTTTGGAGGCAGGGAGCCCGAATCGCTCAAGCTATCTGGCCGAACATGAACGATTGGAGTGAAATCACCGGATTGTGTTACTGCGCCGCAGCGTCGATCCGGTCGCAACGGGACCAGAGCGGACAGTCGCGCGCTCAGTAAGGCGGCTGGTCGCGGCCGGTCGGGCTTTTCGTGAAAATCTCGCAGCCGTCCTCGGTGATGCCGATCGAATGTTCGAACTGGGCGGAGAGCGAGCGGTCGCGGGTGACGGCGGTCCAGCCGTCGTCGAGCATTTTGACGTCGGCGCGCCCGATGTTGATCATCGGCTCGACGGTGAAGAACATGCCGGGCTTGAGCTCCGGGCCAGTGCCGGGGCGGCCGGCGTGGACGACTTCGGGGCTGTCGTGGAACAGGCGGCCGAGGCCGTGGCCACAGAAATCGCGAACGACGCTGTAGCGGTTGCCTTCGGCGTGGCGCTGGATGGCGTTGGAAATGTCGCCGAGGCGATTGCCGGGCCGCGCCTGCTCGAGGCCAAGCATCAGGCACTCGTAAGTGACGTCGACCAGCTTTTTTGCCTTCAGCGGCACGTGACCGGCGAAATACATGCGGCTGGTGTCGCCGTGCCA
>JBDSXT010000054.1:0-8531 GCA_039925985.1 Sphingomicrobium sp. | reverse complement strand
CGGCGAATTGAAGCAATTGGTGGGTGAGGCGGCCGCGCCTTAGCCGATAATGAAAGAGGGACGGTGTGCGGGACCAGAGAACCGCTTCACCGTCCCTCTACATTTGGCGTGGAACCAAAGTGGACGGTTTCAATAGTGCAATGGCTGTGCCAATTCGCTAAAATGGCGGTTTTTAGGCGTTTTTGCTCATCAGGAAAAAAAGCCAAGGTGGCCAAACGTAAAATATACCGACAGTTTGACGGCTCAGTAGCGGGGACTGGCACTTTGTCCGCCACGCGGTGTTGGGACCTGCATGAGGCGCGATGACCCCAATTCGCTCGGTCCACTGGGCGCCCCACGGCTGTACTGCGACCTGACCCAAAGCTGGTCCGAAGTCGGCGGCGGTATTCGCACCTATTTGCTGCACAAGCGCCGGCATATTCTCGACAAGACCCCGCATCGCCACCTGATGGTGATCCCGGCAGCGCGCGACGAAATTATCGACGAAGGCCGCGCCATCACCGTCACCATTGCCTCGCCCCATGTTCCCGGCAGCCCCAATTATCGGCTGCTGTTGCGGACGCGCGCGGTGCGCGCCGTCCTCGAGCGCTTCCGGCCGGACCTGATCGAATGCCAGGACGCCTATTTCCTGCCGTGGGCGGCACTCGGCCATCGCAAGCGCTATCCCGACACCGCCCTGGTCGCGGCCTACATGACTGATTTCCCGACGGTCTATGTCGAACGGCCGTTTCGCAAATATATCGGCAAAATGCTCGCCGGGGCCGCGTCGCGCCTCTGCTATCGCTATTGCGGCCATCTCTTTCGCCGTTTCGACGCGGTTTTTGCACTGAGCGAGAACGGCGGCGCCTCCAAGCTGCGCGCCTATGGCGTGCCCGATGTCGACATCGTCGGGCTTGGTGCCGAGCTTGGCGATTTCGGTCCGTCGCGCCGCGACCCTGGTCTGCGCGCCAAGCTCGGGGTTTGCGATCACCAGCCGGTCCTGATCTATGTCGGCCGGCTGGACGGCGAGAAAAAGCCCGACGTCGTCGTCGAGGCCTTCCGGCGCCTGCCGGACGAACTGGGCGCCCGCCTGGTGCTGATCGGCGAGGGCCCGTTGCGCGAACAGATCACCGCGATCGGCGATCCGCGGATTGTCGCGCCGGGCTATTTGAAGGGCCGCGCCGAACTCGCAAAATGGCTCGCCAGTTCGGACGTCTATGTTTCGGCGATGGCCGACGAGACGTTTGGAGTGTCGATCATCGAAGCGCAGGCGTCTGGCCTGCCGGTCGTCGGAGTGGCCGCCGGAGCGATGATCGACCGGGTGACCGATCGCATCGGCCGGCTCGGCCCAGTTGGCGATAGCGAGACGATGGCGAACAACATTCTGGCGGTTTGGAACGGCGATCGCGCTGCGATGCGCGAAGAAGCGTTCCAGGAGGCCCGCCAGTTCAGCTGGCAGCGGAGCATGGACGCGCTGTTCGGCCGAGTTTACCCCGCCGCCATCGACCGCCGCGCGAGCCGGGGCCTGATTCCGGCCGGTATTCCGGGATCTTTGGTCAAGGCTTGACTGCTCGCGCTTGCCCGCGGCTTTGCAAACCATCGCCGGTCCGTGGCAGACGGGCGCGGTGGACGCCCCTTACGCCCTCCTCGAACCGATCGAACCGGGGATTTCGCGCGTCCTTGCGCACAACCCGTCGGCTTTCACGTTCACCGGCACCCAGACCTATTTGGTGGGCGAGCGGGAACTCGCCGTCATCGATCCCGGTCCTGCCAGTGCCGAGCATTTGGCCGCGCTGACGCTGGCGATTGGCGGCCGTCGGGTTGCGGCCATCATGTGCACCCACACCCACCGCGATCATAGCCCGGCGGCGCGGCCGCTGGCCGAGGCGACAGGCGCTCCGATCATTGGCTGCGCGGCGCTGGCGCTTGAGACGGCGGGTCCCCGCGCTGACGCCGCATTCGACGGGGATTACCGCCCCGATCGCGTGCTCGAGGACGGGGATGCGGTCGAGGTCGATGGCCGGCGCCTGGTCGCGGTCGCGACGCCCGGCCATACGTCCAATCATCTGTGCTTCGCCCACGAAGAGTCGGGGGCGCTGTTTACCGGCGACCATGTGATGGGCTGGTCGACGACGGTGGTGTTTCCGCCCGATGGCGACATGGCGGCCTACATGGCCAGCCTCGCGAAATTGCAGCGGCGCGACGACCGCATCTATTATCCCGCGCACGGACCGGCGATCGACAATCCGAGGCAGCTTGTGCGCGGCTTCATCGGCCACCGCATGCAGCGCGAGCGGCAGATCCTGTCGCTGCTCAAAGAGAGGGCGCGGAACATCCCCGAAATCGTTGGGTCCGCTTACCCGGGACTCGATCCGCGGCTAATTGTCGCGGCGGGCGGGTCGGTCCAAGCCCATTTGCTGGACCTTGCAGCGCGCGGGATGGTTGTCGAAGACGGAGAGATATGGAAACGCGCGAACCCATCCGACTGACACGCTCGCTGGTGATCGCGGCCGTCGCCGTCGCGTTGCTCATCGGGGTGTTGATTGGCGGGCTCGCCGGTCTTGGCAAACTGCTGTTCGGGAGTGGCCCCGACCCGCAAACGATCGCCTCGTCGAGCCTTGAATCAATGCGCGCCCAGAACCGGCTGGTGCCGTTCGTCGCGCGATATGTTTCGGTGACCAGCTCGCGCCAGTCGCGGTTCGGGTTCTCGGCCGAGCGCACGCTCATCCTGCCGGGCGACGTCCGATACGAAGTCGACCTGGCGAAATTGCAGCCCGAGGATGTTCGCTGGGACCAAGCGACCAGCACCTTGCGCGTCCGCCTTCCCGACATCGAGATCGCCGGGCCCGAAGTCGATCTGGCGGCGAGCCGGGAATATGGCGCAGGCGGTTTGCTCGGCGCCCTGACCAACACCGAGGGCGTGCTCGACAAGGCCAACCAGTCACGTGCGGTGGCCGATTTGCGCAAGCAGGCGATGGCCGAAGTGCCGATGCGGTTGGCGCGAGACGCGGCGCGGACGGCGATCGAGCGCAGCTTCGCTATGCCATTGAAAGCCGCTGGCATTGGCGACGCCAAGGTCGTTGCTCGATTTGCATCTGAGGAGCAGACGGCAGCTCCCTCTTATATCGACCATTCCCGTTCCTATAATGAGGTCTTAAGCGAGCAGAGGGCGAAGGCCGCCGCCGGGGGAAAACCATGACCGCACAGCCGCAAAGCCTGAAGGGGGTCGACCTCCTTGCCGAGATTCAGCGGCTCAAGGCCGAGCGCAACGCGGTGATCCTCGCGCATTATTACCAGAAGCCGGCGATCCAGGACTTGGCCGATTTCGTGGGCGACAGCCTCGATCTGTCGCGCAAGGCCGCCGCCACCGACGCAGAAGTGATCGCCTTTTGCGGCGTCCGCTTCATGGCCGAGACAGCGAAGATCCTGAGCCCCGAGAAGATCGTCGTCCTGCCCGACATGGACGCCGGCTGCAGCCTTGAAGACAGTTGCCCGCCCGACCAGTTCAAGGCATTTCGCGAGGCCCACCCCGACCATATCGCGCTGACCTACATCAACTGCTCGGCGGCGGTGAAGGCGTTGAGCGACATCATCGTCACCTCATCGTCGGCCGACATCATCCTCAAGCAGATCCCGATGGACCAGAAGATCATCTTCGGGCCCGACCGCCACTTGGGCGGTTACCTCGCGCGGCGCACCGGGCGCGACATGCTGCTGTGGCCGGGCGTGTGCATCGTCCACCAGGCATTTTCGGAAACCGAGCTGTTGAAGCTCAAGGCCGAGCATCCGGGCGCGCCGGTCGCCGCGCATCCCGAATGCCCACCGCACATCATCGACCATGCCGATCATGTCGGCTCGACTCGCTCGATTCTCGAGTTCACGCTGGCCTCGCCGGCGGACACGATCCTCATCGCCACCGAGCCGCACATCATTCACCAGATGGAGAAAGCCGCGCCGGGCAAGACGTTCATCGGGGTCCCGGGCGGGGACGGCAATTGCAACTGCAACATGTGCCCCTACATGGCGCTCAACACGCTCGAGAAACTGTACGTCAGCCTGCGCGACCTGAAGCCCAGGATCGAGCTGTCGGACGAGGTCATGGCCGCTTCTCGAATCCCGCTCGAACGGATGCTCGACATGGCGGGCAGGACCGTCGGCCAGGGCGATGTCGGAAAGCCGCAAATCAGCGGCGACTGAATTTATTGTCGGTGCGCGGCGGCGAGCCTTTGGAGGAGCACTTCGAACACCGCCGGGTGCACCGGGCGCTGAAATTCCAAGCCCGCCGCGAAGCCATCGATCCACGAGACCACCGCCTCCAGCGATTTGAGGCCCTCGAACTTCACCCAGACGATTTCGTCGAGCACCGGCCGCTCGATGATTGGTGGGGCCCGAGCGCCTAGCGAGACTTCGGCATCGAGCCAAATCTGGCGCTTTTGCGCGGCGTTGGGTTTGACCTGCCGCCTGCATCAGAAGATGGTTTCATCGAAAGAACGCCCCCGCGCCTCAATGGCGCGTGTTGCCGCATTTTCGGAACTTGCAGGTAGCGTACCTTAAGGGCGGGTAGAATCCCGGCGCGATGTGATTTCGCCGGGAATCGTCGCGGTGCCGGCGTGGTGCTTGTCGAGGTGGCGCTTGATGATCTTGAGGTTGCGGCTATTCGAGCGGAAGAAATAATCGGGGATGGCGCCGGCCCACGGGATCAAACCAAGCAGGAAATCGGTGCCGACGTTGCCCGCCATCCGCGTCATCGCCAATTTCGGCATGCCGAGGTTGCGCGCCTCCCATATCATGTAGCTGCCGAGCGCCGCGCCGGCGAGATCGCCGACGACGGGAACGAAATCGAGCAAGACGTCCAAGCCTATGCGCTTGTTGGTGCCGGGAATGGTGAAGGCGTTTTCGAGCAGTTTTTCCATCGCCTCGACCCGCTGCCGAACCGAGTGCGGATCGGTTCCGAAACCGGGGAACGACGGCTTATCCTGGGGTTCTCCCACCATTATCTTGCGCCTTCGCGGTTGAGCTTCTGGTCGAGGTCAGTCAGCGTGTGGATGCCGAACCGGTTCCCTGCGAAGCCTTCGATCCTGCTTGCCACTAGCGACCAGCGGATGGGCGCGGCGATCGGCATGAACAGCTGCATCTCGTCGATCTTGCGGGCGGCTTCGGCAAGCAGCGCCGCACGCTGCGCCGCCACCGGCGCAATTCGCGCGGCATCGAGCAGCGGGTCGATGTCCTGGCCGCAGACCGGCGCTGCTGAGCATCGGAACTGACGCAGGAACCAGGCCGGCGACGTTGAAGGGGCGACGACGTCGATCAGCTTGAGGTCGGCCGGTTGGCCGGGCCGGACCCTCTGCAGCTCTATTCCCAGAAGTCCCCAATCCGCGGCCAGCCGGTTGAAGAGCAGTTGGGTGCCCGGACCGTCGGGCAAGGCAACGATGATCCGTGGTCGGTCGGCGCTGCCGAACAGCCGCTGGGCTTGCGCGGCGAGCAGCGGCCGCCGTTCGGCGAGGGGGATCGTCAGCCATTGCGGCATGACCGGTTCTGGGACCCCTTCCAAGCCCGTTTCCAGTACCGTCGCGCGGCCGATCAGGCCCGGCACGTCGAGGGCCGCGATCAGCGCGTCGCGATCGATCGCCTGGGCCAAGAGCCTTCGCAGTTCCGGGTTGGCGAGCGGGCCGCCGTTGCGCGCCGGCGCCAGGCCGAACAAGCCGCTCACTGGATCGAAGTTAAGCGCGTTGCGGGGAAGTTTCACTCGGCGCGCAACAGGAAGATCGGCGAAAGTGCCGCCCATCACCAGATCGAGCTTGCCCGCAGCGAAGTCGCGGACGGCAGCATCGGCGGACGACCCAGCCAAGCTGACCTCGACTCGCCGGCCCTCCTCGCCGTCGGGCCCCGGCACGGTGCGCCGGAGCCGCAGCGAATTTTCCCGGGGACGATCGACCAGTGCGAACGGGCCGCTGCCCTGCCCGTCGCGGACCAGCGCGAACTCGGGCTGGGCGAGCAGTTCGAGCAAGTTGGGGCGCGGAGATTTCAAGCGGATTTCGAGCACGCGATCGGTCATCGCGACAATTTCGTCGACGGCGCCGAGCGTATCCTTGAGCGAATTCAGGCTGTTGCCGGCGAGCTCTCGCCGCAGCGCGCGCGCCACCTGGTGAGCGGTGAGCCTCGTCCCGTTCGGCCATTGCCCCGACGCCAGCCGGAAGATGTAGCTCAAGCCATCGTCGCTGACGTTCCAGCGCTCGGCGAGCCCGGGTTCGATCTGGCCGCGGGCATCGAACTGCACCAGGCCTTGCGCGACATTGTTGAGCAGCACGGCATCGGCGGCTGTGAGCGGTCCGGCCGCCGGGTCGACGATTTTCGGCGCCGCGCCGATCACCGCCACCTTGACCGCGCCTTCGGGCTGCCGATTGCAGGCGCTGGGCAAGGCGAGGGCAACCAGCAGCGCTAAAAGACGGAACTGGGAGCCGGGCTGCTTCATCGCGACTGCTCTAGCTTCTGAATACCCCACCCCCAACCCCTCTCGCTCGCGGGAGGGAGCGCGTTCAGCGTGGGTGGGGCTGCCTCAATCCAGGGTTCACGAACGGCTGGATAAATGCGTGCGAGTGTTTTACTAGACTAAAGCAGTCGGTGTTGCCGCAAGAAGGATCGTGGGTGGCGGACAGGGACGGAATCTGGAGCCGCGGCGGAGTCCCTGTCGAAGATTTGCCCGACCCGTTCGCACCAAATCTCGCGCCACCGGAGGCGCCACCGGGCAGCGAGCCGATCGAGGCCAAGCCGAAGCGCCGGCGGAGCCGCTTCCGAATCGTCTTATATTCGCTTGCCGCCGTCCTGCTGGTGACCTTGTTGTGGCTGGTCGTCACGGCGCCGTTGTCGCGGGCGCTGGAGCCGCTCGACGATCCCGCCCTCCTTTTATTGTCGCAGGAAGGCATTCCCATCGCCCGGCGCGGGGCAGTGAAGGAGTCGCCGGTCGTCGCGTCGAGGCTGAACCCGCTGACACCCGCGGCCTTCGTCGCCATCGAAGATCGGCGCTTCTACCGTCACTGGGGGATCGACCCGCGGGCGATCGGCCGGGCAATGGCCGCCAATATTTCCGCCGGCGGGGTCAAGGAGGGCGGCAGCACGATCACTCAGCAGCTCGCTAAGACCAGCTTCCTGTCGAGCGACCGTAGCCTCAAGCGCAAGGCGCAGGAGGTGATCATCGCCTTCTGGCTCGAGGCCTGGCTGACCAAGGACGAGATCCTATCCCGCTATCTGTCGAGCATCTATTTCGGCGACGGGGTTTACGGTCTGCGCGCCGCCGCCAAACATTATTTCAACCGCAGCCCCGAGCAGCTTGGCCTCGCCCAGTCGGCGATGCTCGCCGGCCTGGTGCAGGCGCCGTCGCGGCTGGCGCCGACGCGCAATCTCGCTGGCGCCCAGAAGCGCTCGCGCATGGTGCTGGGCGCAATGGCCGATACCGGGATCATCAGCGCGGCGCGGGCTCGCGCGACCGTGCTTGCACGCCCGTCGGCGCAATCATCGAAAGTGCCGACAGGGACCTATTTCGCCGACTGGGTCGCGCCGGCCGCGCAAAATGCGTTCGAAGCCGATTTCGGCGAGGTCAAAGTCCGCACGACGCTCGACGCCGACCTCCAGCGTCTGGCGGTGCGGGCGATCGGCCGGGCGCAAATCGGTGACGCGCAAGCGGCGATGGTGGCGATGCGGCCCGACGGGCGGGTCGTCGCGATGGTCGGCGGACGAAGCTATAAATCGAGCCCGTTCAATCGCGCCACCCAGGCCCGCCGCCAGCCGGGATCGGCGTTCAAGCTGTTCGTCTATCTCGCCGCGCTGCGCGCCGGCTGGACTCCTGAAAGCATGATCGAAGACCGGCCGATCACGATTGACGGCTGGACCCCGGTCAACAGCGACGGCGTCTATCGCGGGTCGATCACCTTGCGCGAAGCATTTGCCCGATCGAGCAATGCGGCGACGGTTCGCCTCTCGGAAAACGTTGGCAGGGCAAACGTGCTGCGCGCCGCGCGCGAACTCGGGATTGCGAGCCCGTTGCCGAACAGCCCGAGCGTCGCGCTCGGGACGGCCGGGGTCAGCCTGGTCGAGTTGACGGCGGCCTATGCGGCGATCGCCGGCGGCCACTATCCGATCACGCCGCGCGGCCTGGCGCTAGACGGCCGCGATGAAGGCTTTTCGAGTTTCTTCCGCCGTGGCGGCAGCCTCGACCAACGCCGCGACTGGGGACCGATGCTCGACCTTTTGTGGGAAGCGGCCAACAAGGGGACCGGGCGCCGCGCGGCGCTGGCCGTGCCGACTTTTGGCAAGACCGGCACGTCGCAGGACAATCGCGACGCGTTGTTCGTCGGCTTCGCCGGCAATCTGGTGGTCGGCGTGTGGGTCGGGCGCGACGACAACAAGTCGCTGGGCAAGATTACCGGCGGCAGCGCCCCGGCGCTGATCTGGCGCGATTTCATGGCTCCGGCGCTAAGTGTCGATGGGCGCGCCGGGCCACCGCTGCCGCGGACGTTCCGAGTGCCGGCGCCACCACCACCGCCGCGGCCGATGGA
>JBDSXT010000053.1:0-4699 GCA_039925985.1 Sphingomicrobium sp. | reverse complement strand
GGGCTGATCGACGCTGGCTTGAAGCTGCGGACGATGCGCTTGCCGGACCGGTTCCAGGAGCATGACAAGCCCGAGAAGCAGCATGCCGAAGCCGGCCTCGACGCCGCGGGCATCGTCGATACGGTGCTCAAAGCGCTGCGCCGCAACAGCGTCGGCATCGAGGAAGTCCGCGCCTGAGCGATCCGCTGACACCGGTGCGGTTTTCCGTTGCGAGCCGCCTGCGAAGCTTCGTCTTCGCGTGGCAGGGCGTGCGCTATCTCATTATTTCCGAGCATAATTCACGGGTTCACCTGGCCGCGTCGGTTAGCGCCGTTTTGACTGGGCTGTTGCTGCGAATTAGCGCCGACGAATGGCTTTGGATCGCGCTGGCGATTGGTCTTGTCTGGTACGCGGAAGCGGTCAACTCGGCCATCGAGCGGTTGGCGGATGCGGTGACGACCGAGCGCGACCCGATGATCAAAATTGCCAAAGATTGCGCTGCTGCGGGCGTCCTGATCGCCGCAACACTCGCGCTGTTGATAGGCCTGGTCATTTTCATCCCGCACTTCGGTAGTCTGGCATGATTACGTCCCTGCTCATCGCCAATCGGGGGGAGATTGCTTGCCGGGTCATGCGGACGGCGCAAGCGATGGGGATTCGCACCGTCGCGGTTTATTCGGATGCGGACGCCAAGGCGCTGCATGTGCGGCAGGCAGAGGAAGCGGTGCATATCGGGGCGTCGCCGGCGCGGGAAAGCTATTTGGTGGGGGAGCGAATTATCGCCGCCGCCAACGCAAGCAAGGCCGAAGCCATCCATCCGGGCTATGGCTTCCTGAGCGAAAATGCGGATTTTGCCCAAGCGGTCATCGACGCGGGGCTGATCTGGGTCGGGCCCAAGCCGGACAGCATCCGCGCGATGGGTTTGAAGGACGCGGCCAAGCGGCTGATGGCTGAGGCCGGGGTGCCGGTGACACCTGGTTATCTTGGTGATGACCAGGACCCGAAGACTCTCAAAAAAGAGGCTGGCAAAGTCGGTTATCCGGTGCTGATCAAGGCGGTCGCGGGCGGCGGCGGCAAAGGCATGCGGCGGGTCGACCGATGTGAGGATTTCGACGACGCGCTGGACAGTTGCAAGCGTGAGGCGGCGAGCTCGTTTGGCGACGACCGCGTGATCCTGGAAAAATACATTGATCGCCCGCGCCACATCGAAGTGCAAATCTTCGGCGACGCCCACGGCAATGTCGTCCATTTGTTCGAGCGCGATTGCTCGCTGCAGCGGCGGCACCAGAAAGTGATCGAGGAAGCGCCGGCGCCGGGGATGGACGCCGCGACGCGCGAAGCCGTGTGCGGGGCGGCAGTGCGCGCGGCCCAGGCGGTCAAGTACGAGGGCGCGGGGACGGTCGAGTTCATCGCCGACGCTGCGCAAGGCCTCCAGCCCGACCGCATCTGGTTCATGGAGATGAACACGCGGCTGCAGGTCGAGCATCCGGTCACCGAGGAGATTACCGGCGTCGATCTGGTCGAATGGCAGCTGCGGGTGGCGAGCGGGGAGAAGCTCCCGAAGAAACAGGACGAGTTGGCGATCAACGGCCACGCCACCGAGGCGCGGCTGTACGCCGAAGACCCGGCCAAGGGGTTTCTACCGAGCGTCGGGCGGCTCGACCATTTCGATCTCGGCGAAGACGGCCGGATCGACACCGGGGTCGCGGAGGGCGATGCGATCTCGCCATTTTACGACCCGATGATCGCCAAGCTGATTGCCCATGGCGGCAATCGCGACGCAGCGATCGAGCGGCTGGCGGGGATGCTGGACGGGGTCGAGGTGTGGCCGGTCAAGACCAATGCCGGCTTCCTGTTCAATGCGCTGCTTCACCCGGATTTCGGCGCGGCGAACCTCGATACCGGCTTCATCGAGCGCAACCTCGAACTGGTGCCGGATGCCGAGCCCGACGATGCACTGTGGCGGGGGGCGGCGTTGGTCGCGCTGGCCGAAGCCGACGACATGCCGCTGGCCGGCCTGACCGGCTTTCGCGCCAACCAGGCGCCGCTGCGCAGCGCCTGGCTCGGGCGGGGGCGTGCGTTTCGCAATGTCACTGTCGACGAGCCGTTTGCAGCGGTCTCGGGCTTCCGCGACGACGAGCGGGTCGTGGTGTTCTACGAAGGCCTGGCAACCGAGTTTGACCTGACTTCTCGAGGCAGCGTCGGGTCCGCGGCGGGGAGCGGGGCGATCGTCGCGCCGATGCCGGGGCGGGTGACGGCCGTCGAAGTGGTGGCTGGAGAAAAGGTGACGAAGGGCCAGCGATTGCTGACCCTGGAAGCGATGAAGATGGAACAGGGGCTGGTCGCGCCGTTCGATGGCGTGGTCGCCGAGCTCAAGGCCGAAGCGGGAGCGCAAGTCAGCGAAGGCACGGTGCTCGCCAAGATCGAGGCTGAACCAAGTCCGGCATGACGGGTTGAGGCCCCAGGAGACTTTAGATCATGCGCACCCTTCTCATCCTCCTTGCTCCAGTGTTGCTGGCCGGCTGCTCGACCACCGGCGAGCCGGTCGGCGGGCCGCAGTTCGCGCTGGTCGGCAGCGGCGGGCAAGTCCTCGGCCAAGTGCGGATGTGGGAGACGCCGGGCGGAGTCACGTTCCGCATTGCCGCCGCCGGCCTGCCGCACGGCCTCCACGGCATCCACGTCCACTCGGTCGGCCGCTGCGACCCTCCCGGCTTCACCACCGCCGGCCCACACTTCAACCCCGCCGCCACCCAGCATGGCTTCAACAACCCGGCCGGGCCGCATGGTGGCGACCTGCCCAACGTCACCGTCGCCGCCAATGGCGTCCTCCAGGAAGCAGTGACCATGGCCCACGCGAGCTTCGCGACGCTGCTCGACGCCGACGGCGCCGCGCTGGTCATCCACGCCCGGCCCGACGATTATGCGACCGACCCAAGCGGCAATAGTGGCGACCGCGTCGCCTGCGCGGTGATTTCGGCGACTGTTCTCGCGCCACGGTAGAATGCGGCGCTGCCGCGCATCCCGGAAAACTGATAGATAGGCGGTGCCACCGAGCGAGGGGGACGCGCGAATGGATAATTTCAGCTTCGTCTTTTCGCTGTTCGGGCTGCTGATGGGCCTCGCTCTGGCCGAGGTAATCGGCGGCTTCGGCTCGGCCATCGAGCTTCGTCACAAGGTCCGCATCGGCTTGCTGTCGCCGCTGCTGGCGGTGCTGATCGCGTTCGACCTGACGAGCTTCTGGATGGTTGCGTGGCAGGTCCGCGAGGCGATCCCGGTCAATTTCCTCAGTCTCGCCGGCGGGCTGGTCATCTTCGGCATCTATTATCTGATCGCTCAGCTCGCTTTTCCCGACGATCTCGAGCTTTGGCCCGACCTCGACGCTTATTATTTCGCGCACAAGCGATGGCTGCTCGGCGGCATGTACGTGTGCAACCTGCTGGCGCTCGCCGGGCAGCAGGCGATCGGCCTCGACCCCTTCGGCAACCCGAGGACCGTGCTGGCGCTGGCGGCTTTCACGCTCGGCATGGCCGGCGCGATCTTCCTGCCGGGCAAGCGCACCAACATCGCCTTTTTGCTCTACCAGATCGCGCTCTATCCATTGTTCGACATATTGGGGATCATGGGTTCGGGGAAGTAGGGGGTGGCGGGTAGTGCAGCGATCTTCGCGAAGTTCGGCCATGGGAGCGGTGGTGGGTATCCAGGTGCCCGTTCTTAACATTCTTCACACCGGGTCCGCGGGAGGAGATTCGGGTTCCTGTGCCGAGCCATCGCCGCCCACCCCCGAAGCGTCCTTGAAAAAATCCGGGTCGAGCTCGGCGATGTTTAGCCCCACGACCACGTTGAGCCCAGGAGAGAGAGACACCCAGTTCGTGTCTGCGAAAGCGCTATAGTTGGTCAGCCGAAATTGTGAAATGTACATGCAGCCTGGGTGCAGCCTTTCAAAGCCCCTGTCACGTTACTTATCTTCAGGCGCACTTACCCAAATCACCTGACCGTGAATGCACCCGTCGCTGGATGAAAGTCGAGCAACTCGATTCCGTAAGCACTTGCGAGCTGCTTAACTACGAGTGCAAATGAGTCTCGAAGGTCACCGAGCTCATTGATGATCTCCTTTGAAACGCGTCCCTCCGCGTCCACATCGTCATATGAGTATCGCTCCGTTGGATACGTCTGCTCCAAATATGTTTGGAATTTTTGCACCCTTTCACGAAGTAGCTCTAAGATGAGCCTTACCCCCGCATCGCTGGGCAGTTCACATAATGCGGTTGTGAGATAATCGCGGATTGCTTCACACGATCGTAGGCTCGCCACATAGTGGAAGCCGCCGTGCCAATGGCGGATCAGTCGCCGGTTCGCGAGCTGCTGTAGCAACCTGTAAATGATAGAGCGGTCATGATTGCCTGTGTCCCATCGAAATCCGACGGCTGACGAGACTCAAGCAATTGCAAAGCCAGCTGGTGGAGTTGTGACATTGCCTTCCCTACTTCGCCGGGATGAGGTCGGGGAGGTCGGGTTCGGAAGGCGTTTTGCGCGTTCGCTTGCGCGCCTGGGCCCCGGCCTTCGCCGGGGAACTGGGCCCCTCGACTTCGCTCGGGACGAACGGGGTGGTGGTGGAGCGCTCCAGGAGGGGTTTTAGGTATTGACCGGTGAATGACTTGGCCTCCGCGGCCACCACTTCGGCCGTGCCCTCGACGACGATCCGCCCGCCGTTGACGCCGCC
>JBDSXT010000052.1:0-10664 GCA_039925985.1 Sphingomicrobium sp. | reverse complement strand
AAGGCCTCCTTCAATGCCGGCACATCGGCCATGTGCGCGGCCAGGCGGAGCTCGATCTGGCTATAATCGGCGCTCATCAGCACATGGCCGGGCTCGGCGACGAAGGCGTCGCGGATCTTGCGGCCGATTTCGGTGCGGATCGGGATGTTCTGCAAATTGGGGTCGGTCGACGCGAGCCGCCCGGTCTGCGCCACCGCCAGGCTGAAGCTGGTGTGGACCCGGCCCGTCTCCGGGTTGATCTGCGCCTGCAACGCGTCGGTGTAGGTCGATTTCAATTTCGACAGCTGGCGCCAGTCGAGTACCAGCCGCGCGCAGTCGACGCCCTCGGCCGCCAGCCGCTCGAGTTCGGTGACGTCGGTCGAATAAGTGCCGCTCTTGCCCTTGCGCCCGCCTTTGAGGCCGAGCCGCTCGTACAGCACCAGGCCGAGCTGCTGCGGCGAGCCGATGGTGAACGGACCGCCGGCCGCGGTGAAGACCCGCGTTTCGAGCGCCGCAATTTCGGTCGCGAACTCGCCTGACAATTTGGCCAGATACTCGCGGTCGACCTTGATCCCGCGCCGCTCCATCCGGCCGATGGCGCTGACCAGCGGCAGGTCGACCCGCTGATAGACCTGGGTCGCGCCTTCCGCGGCGATGCGCGGCTTCAACCGCTGCCACAGCCGGAGCGTGATGTCGGCGTCCTCGGCGGCATATTGAGTCGCTTGCGGCAGCGGCACCTTGTCGAACGTGATCTGCTTGGCGCCGGTCCCGCACACCGATTTGAAAGTGATGCACTCATGCTCGAAATGCAGCTTGGCGAGCTCGTCCATGCCGTGGCCGTGCAAGCCCGCATCGAGATCGAAGCTCATCAGCATGGTGTCGTCGCACGGCGCCACGTCGATCCCGTGCTTGTCGAACATCACCCAGTCATATTTGAAATTGTGCCCGATCTTGAGCACCGCCGGATCCTCGAATAGCGACTTCAATTTCGCAATCACGATCGCAATGTCGAGCTGTTCGGGCTTGTCCGAATACAGGTCCGCGCCGCTATGCCCGACGGGGATGTAACAAGCGCGATTGGGCGCCGTCGCCAGGCTGATTCCGGCGAGTTTGGCGATCACGCAATCGATGCAGTCTGTCTCGGTATCGACCGCGACATAGCCATAGCCGCGCACCTCCTCGATCCAGCGGTCGAGCGCGGCTTCGTCGGTCACCGTCTCATAGGCGGAGCGATCGACGGCGATCTCTTCGACCGCCGCTACCGTCTTCGGCGCCGCCGATACTGACGCCATGACGCTATTGATGCCGCCGCCGCTACTGCTCCCGCCAATCCCGCCGCGGCCGCCAACCATCCGCGCCAGCAAGGTCTTGAATCCCTGCTCTTCGAGGAATTCCTTGAGCGGCAACGGCGGAATTCCGGTCAGCGCCAAATCTTCGAGCGGTTCCGGCAATCGTGCGTCGCACACCAGCCGCACCAGCTCGCGCGACAGCCGCGCATTGGCGGCGTGGTCGATCAAATTTTGCTTCAACTTGGGCTTGGTGATCTGGTCGGTGCTGGCGAGTACGGTGGCCAGGTCCCCGAATTGCTGGATCAGCTGCGTCGCAGTCTTGGGCCCGACCCCAGGCACGCCAGGTACATTGTCGACGCTGTCGCCCATCAGCGCCAGGACATCGCCGACCAGCTCGGGGCCGACCCCGAATTTCTCTTTGACATAGGCTTCGTCGATGCGCCGGTCGTTCATCGTGTCGAGCATGTCGACCGAGCCATCCTCGACCAATTGCATCAGATCCTTGTCGGAGCTGACGATGGTCACCTTCCACCCCGCTTCCTTTGCCGCGGTCACGTAGCAAGCAATGATGTCGTCGGCCTCGAGCCCCTCCTCCTCGATGCACGGGATCGAGAAGGCCCGGGTGGCGGTGCGGATCAGCGGGAACTGCGGGACCAGATCCTCTGGCGCGGGCGGGCGGTGCGCCTTGTACTGGTCGTACATCTCGTTGCGAAACGTATGCTCCGACTTGTCGAGGATGACTGCCATGTGGGTCGGCCCGTCGGCCTTGTTGAGGCTGTCGGCCAGCTTCCACAGCATCGTCGTATAGCCATAGACGGCGCCCACGTTCATCCCGTGGCGGTTGGTCAGCGGCGGCAGCCGATGGTAGGCGCGAAAAATGTAGCTCGACCCGT
This sequence comes from Sphingomicrobium sp., assembly GCA_039925985.1. GTDB lineage: Bacteria > Pseudomonadota > Alphaproteobacteria > Sphingomonadales > Sphingomonadaceae > Sphingomicrobium. The sequence goes on along the minus strand of JBDSXT010000052.1, from coordinate 8,503 downwards.
CGACGAGGTAGAGATGGTTCTGGGTTTCCGGCATCATCGGCGGGTTTAGCAGGACGGGCGCTCGACGCCAGCCGGGGTCAAGGGGAGGATCGATGACCGAACGCTTCGAACGCCATCGCCAGCCGTGGCGCCAGGACGAAATCCAGAAGCTTCATCAGCTCGCCCACAAAGGCATGGCGCTGCGCGCCATCGCCAAGGCGCTCACCCGAAGCGAGGAATCGGTCCAGATCAGGGCAAAAGCCGATAAGCTGACGATCAGCAAGCTGCGTTAGGCGCGATCCCCAAGTGCCGCCTCGTTCGAATCAGCCTCGCTTTGAGGTTCATCCAGGATAGGCTCGCCAGTAACGGCTTCAACCTCGTCGGCCAGCTTCTGCTCCTGCTGGTCCATCCCGTGCGCGCGGCTCAATCGAGTCTTGAGTGACAGCGAAGGATTATCTTCGGTCGGCCCGCGATATGCGTCCTGCACATTGGGTCCGAATCGCTCAATGTCGAAGTCTTCCGGCAGGTCCGTCTGGTGCTCGGCAAACTCATCCTCCGTTGCCGGACTTGGCTCAGGCGCGAATGCTGCAACAGCAGGTTCGGCCGGCACGAGCACGGGTTCGGCCGGCACGAACTCGGGTTCGGCCGCCATTGCGGCATCGGACTCGAGAACGGGCTCCGATTCGGCGCCCTGCTGCCATTCGCTTTCTTCGATAATCTCCGCGCGCCGCCTGCGACGGCTGCGGAGAGCCAAGGCTGCGCCGGCGAGAATTAGAAGACCTAAGGCACCAAGGGCGGCAGTTGGAAGTATATCGACCGTTGTGGAAGTGGGCGTCGGGGCGACTGGTTCGACTACTGCAGGTGGGGCCGCCGCGACCGGCAGTGGCTGGGCAACGGGCGTCACCGCGATTGGCGCGGTGGTAGCTACTGCGGGCGCCGTAGCGCGCGCGGCGCTGGTCGGTCTAGCCGCCGGACGCGCCGCCGCGGTTGCCTTTGGCGCTGAAACCCTGCGGCTGGGAGCAACGGATTTTTTCCTGACTACCGGCTCCGCGGCGACGGACGTGCTGTCGACTGGAGTGACCGGCTCGGCCGCGACCGGCGCAAGCGTCGGGTCCGAAGGCGGCGTTGCAGTCTGATCGACCGGGACGTCCGCGCTCTGCGCAAAAATTGGGGCGGAAGAAAAAGCCATGACGGCGGCGATCGCGGTCATCGCGGGGCGAGCTATTTTGCTGTGGGTCATAAATGGACAACGCACCCGTAACCACTTTGGGCGCAAAAAATGGCGAGCAATTGATATGAAGGCGCCGTGGGGCCATGGCGAAGAGCCAGTTCCGAACATTTCCGACGGGCTAGCGATCTACTTAGCTTCGCTGATCGGCAGGCGAATAAAGTTAGTTTTTGAAGTTCTCGAGGCCGCGGACGACGCCTTCCTTGGTCGATGGATTCGACGCGTTTTGCTTCTTACCCTTGTCCGCTTTCGGTTTGCGAGCTTCCTTGTTCGACTTCTTCTGGCCTTTGGCCATGATCCTTCTCCCGGATTTGGCCGCGTCATCGTGGCCCACTGACAGAGTATAGACATGAAAACGGGCGCCTGTCTTGCCGACAGGCGCCCGCCCTCTAACCTCTAGGGTCGATTAGTTGGCGCTGTTGCCGTCAGCGTCGGCGCCGTTACGAGTGGCGTCTGCCGCTTTCTCGCCAGCGGCGCGAGTCGCGTCGGCTGCGTTGTCGGCGTTCGCTGCGACGTTCTCGGCCATGGCATCGCCATTGGCTTCGATATTGTCGGCCGTCATTTCGGCATTCGCTTCAATGTTGTCGGCGGTCTGCTCCTTCGGAGACTGGTTGCAGCCGGCGAGGGCGGCAAGCCCAACGGCGACGGCGAGAGTGGTCGTGATCTTCATGATATTCCCCTGGGTTAAAACAGTCGATGCCAAGCGCACGACGCGAGCGATTGGTTCCGACAGTGAAAGAGGGTTATCGCTTGTCGAGGAGTTCGTCTACCTCGAAGCGTCGACCCGTGGAACGCGGGCGCGAATTGCTCCGCCGGCAATCCGATGGCCGTGGATCCAGGCCATGTCGCCTCCGAGGGTCAACATCGGCTCGAATCCGGTGCGGTGATCGGCTTCGATCGGGGGCCCGCCCAAGTCGTCCAGGACAAAGAAGCGACGGCCGAGCCGGACCATCAGCACCGTAATCGGGCCGCCGACTTTGTCGCGGCCCATGGTCATGTAGAGATCGCGGGCGGAAAAGCCGAGTGTCCTCAAGGCCTGCATCTTGACGATCGCGCGGTTCTCCATGTCACCGGCGCCATGCTCCAGCGTCTCGGCAGCACTCGCCCAATAATCGTGGCGTCCCCATTCCGTCGCGTCGGACATCCACCGGATGCTGCGGGTCACGGCCGCCTGGATATAGGCGATTTGCTGTTCGCGGCTCAAACCCCGCGCCGGTGCGACCAGCGCCTGCATAGAGGGTAGGGATGATGCGTCGAGCCCCGCACGCCGCCACCCGGCAGCATAGCGATCGGCTCGGATGGGAAGGGCCACGGTGCCGAAGAAGTCGGGGTTCGCTGGCGCTTGCCGACTGGTGACCAGAATTGGCTCGGGAATGTAATCGGCCGCAGCTGCGCGAGCTTGGGTGCCGAGCAAGGCCAGGCAGGCCGCTAATCCGGCGCCGCCGATGAGCGCCCTCAGTATCCGTACATGTCGCATCGTTCCCCTTTCGGCCAAAAGGCCATCCCCCGGGCAAAAGAGGAACACATTCGAAGAGACGTTACGGAAGCGTATGGTAAATCGAGAATTAACGAGCAACGACCAGCCGGTGGCGTGGCGGGATGAACGGAACGATTTGGCTATTTTTTCTTGAGTGCCCGGACCGCGGCCAGCGATTGAGAGACGTGTCTGCTCCAATCGAGCTCAGAATGGACGAACGCGATCCGGCCATTTTGGGCAATCACATAACTGGTCCGATTGGACATGGTTGTGAGCTTGCCAACGACGGGCATGGCCACGTCATAGGCCTTGATCGTTGCTCCTGTCGCGGTTGCCACCGGGAACGCATTGCGGCACTCCTCGACTGAAAAGCGCTTGAGCGTGGCAAGGTCGTCCGCCGACATTCCGATCACCCGGGCACCCGCCTTGCGGAAGTCGGCGTTCGCCTCGCTGAAGGCATGGGCTTCAAGCGTGCAGCCCTTGGTGAAGGCCTTTGGATAGAAGTACAGGACAACCGGTCCTTTGCGGAGCTCTTGCGCCAAGTGCAGTCGAAAGGGCTTGCCGCCAATGGCTCCGGTCGTGACGAAGTCCGGCGCCTTGGCGCCAATTGGCAGCGCCGCCATTGCTGAGGATGTCACGCTTGCTGCCAGAACCAAACCGATTACGGGCTTTATCATCGGGGCTGCTCCTTCGCAGCTCAAATAGCCGCCCGCGCCCTTGATGCGCAACCAGCCTTGCTGCCAATGTGAGTGTACACAACCTTATAGGACGACGCCCAGATGCGCATCGTGACAATGATGGTCGCTGCCGCTGTTTCGCTCACGGGCTGCAGCTCGCGCGAGCCGAGCGAAATGAGGCCCGGCGACAACAATGCGCAGCCGCCGATTGGGGTCTCTCAGTGGGCCTTGGAGTCGAACCGGGACGGATCGTCACTGGCGCTGCTCAACGCGACGGGAGGGACAGCCATCCGATTGTTTTGCCGGGCCGGCAAGAACCTCATGCTGGTCAACGTTCCGTCGTTCAAACCGATCGCCAGTGAAGAGCGCCTGTCTCTCGGCACCGGCGGCAATGTCGTCGCTCTCGTTGCCGATCCGCGCGGGGATACGCTGCGCGGCGGGGTCAGCGGCTCGGGCCCTGTGCCGGATGATCTTAAAGCGCTTGTCGCCGGACCGGTGTCGGCAAGTTATGGGGCGCAACGCAGCGGGCCGCATCCCGCTCCGCCGCCAAATCTCGCCCGCGCTTTCGTCACCACCTGCTTCAGCCAGGCGACGGCCGCGAGTCAGGCCGCGTCGGAGCCGACGTCGACGACCAGCCCATGCCTGGTGCAAGATGGGGATCTTCTGCGGATGACGCCGTTGAGAGCGGTCGGAACCGAGCCTTTCTGGGGTGCCCGGATCGAAGGCCGGTGCGTCACTTACTCGACGCCCGAGGACCAGAAAGGCACGCGCGTATGGACGCGCTTCAATACCGGGCCGCAGGGCGGAATCTGGACGGGCAATCTCGCGGGCAAGCCATTCGTTCTTCGAACATCGCCGGTCGTGAACTGCTCCGATGGCATGTCCGACAATCGCTATCAGATGGCCGTCGAACTGACCGTCAATGGCGAGACCAGGCGGGGCTGCGCCGAACCCATCCCAAAGTGAGCGAGTTTCGAAACTCGGCTGGCCGCCGTCCGAACCTAGCGGTCGGAGGTGAGCCAGCCGGTCAAGATGTAGAGCAGGATCATCACCGGCCCAGTAAGCAGGGTTGCAACGATCAGACCGAGGCGGATGGCGAGGGCGTCGACGCCGGTCCAGTCGGCCAGGCCCGCGGCGACTCCCATGACTTTGGCCTGCTCGCGGTTAAGTAGGAAACGTTGGTTCATTGTATCTCTCGTTTGGAACTGAGGGTCAGGCGATCGGCAGCGGGCCAACGGCGGCGCTGACGAAAAGAAGCGCGGTGACGAACGCTGCGGCAAGCGACGCGGCGGTCTCGCGGCTGGGCGTGAACATGGTGAACATTGGTATCTCCCTTTTGTGTCGCGGGCGTGATTGCCTACGCCAGCATTACTGCAGGAAGCGTGCCAATTGAAAAAAGTGTAATGTTTCCAACGACGGTCCGGGGTAATGCTAGGATATTGCCGGAATTCGACGCCGCAATTTGGCGAATTATCCCAACGACGTTGGAAGCGCAGCTAGCCGTTGACGATGGTTCCACCGTTTGGGTGAAGCACCTGTCCGGTCATGTAACTGGAGTCCTCGCAGGCGAGGAACAGGAAGGCGGGCGCCACTTCGTTGGGCTGACCAGCGCGCCCCATCGGCGTGTCCTTCCCGAACTGGGGAATCTCTTCGGCCGGCTTGCCTCCCATTGGATTGAGCGGTGTCCAGATCGGACCGGGGGCGACGGCGTTGACGCGGATGCCGGCCCCCACCAGATTTTGCGACAGGGAGCGGGTGAAGGCGGTGATCGCCCCTTTGGTGGCGCTATAGTCGAGCAGTGCTTCCGAACCCTTATACGACGTGATCGACGTGCAGTTGATGATTGCCGAGCCCTGACTGAGGTGAGGCTCGGCAGCCTGGGTCATGAAGAACATGCCGAAGATGTTGGTCTGGAAGGTCCGCTTGAGCTGCTCTTCGGAGATGTCGCGGATGTCCTTGTCAGGATGCTGCTCGCCGGCATTGTTGACAAGGGTGTCCAGGCCCCCGAGCTCGTCGACGGTCTGGGTGACGGCCCGCTCGCAGAAATCCTTGTCGCCGATATCGCCGGCGATGGTGATTGCGCGGCAGCCTTCCTTTTCGACGACGCTTTTGGTGAAGGCCGCGTCGTCATGCTCGCAAAGATAAAGGATGGCGACGTCGGCGCCTTCGCGAGCGAACAGAGCGGCGACCGCCCGGCCAATACCGCTGTCGGCTCCCGTAATCAGCGCGACTTTACCTTTTAGGCGGCTAGACCCGGAATAACGAGGCGCCCAATCGGGCTTCGGTTCAAGCTGGCTTTCGTGACCGGGGAGCGCATCTTCATGAATCATCGGCTCCGCGAGGTCGGACATCAGCTCCTGCGTGCTTCTGCCGAATCCTGCTTGGGACGATCGTCGGACGCCGACTTCAGCGGCGCAACGGGGCGGCACTCGGCGACCAGGGTCGGGAAATCGAGATCGCTGTTGTCGAGCAATGCGTCGGGAGCCGCGGCCGAGCATAAGTCTTCTGATGCGTAATGGACGGGGACCGTTGCCACAGGCGCGCATGCGGTGCCGCCATCGGCGCAGCCAAGAATGGCGATGATGAAATATCCAGGTCCCATAGTCTTCAGAAAACCCTCGATTCGTCCAACGGTTCCAATCCGTTCGCCATAATCGTTTGCGGGGTGGGGCCGGCGTTCCTACCTAGGGCCAATGGCAGCATCGGCGGCAGGCAAAGCGAAAGAGAATGGCGGCTATCGCACGCTGTTGCGCTTCCTGCCGATGCTGTGGCCGAGGGGCGAAGCCGAACTGAAGGCGCGAGTGGTCGCGGCGGTCCTGCTGGTGCTGGCCGGCAAGGCGGCGGTGCTGCTGATGCCGTTTGCCTACAAGGCCATCATCGATCGAACGTCGGCGGGGACGGCGGCCTTCGGCGTCGTCGCCGGGCTGGTCGCCGGCTACGCGACCGCGCGTTTCGCAGGTGTTTTATCGGACAATCTTCGCAACGCCTTATTTGAAAAAGTCGGGCAGCGCGCTGCGCGAAAGCTGGCCGGCGAAGTGTTCCGCCATGTCCACGATCTATCGCTTCGCTTCCACCTCGAGCGCCGTACCGGCAGCCTGACCAAGATCGTCGAGCGAGGCACCAAGAGCATCGACATGATGCTCTATTTCCTGCTGTTCAACATCGCCCCGACGATCATCGAACTGGGCGCGATTTGCGTCATCTTCTGGATCAAGTTCGGCCCCGGCCTGGTCGCCGCGACGCTGGCCATTGTCGCCATCTACATCGCCTTCACGAGGGCCGTGACCAATTGGCGGGCGCGCGTGCAGCGCGAAATGAACGAAGTCGACAATCGCGCGATCGGTCGTGCTGTCGACTCGTTGCTCAATTACGAGACGGTCAAATATTTCGGCGCCGAGGAACGCGAGGCGAAGCGATACGACGAGGCGATCGGTGCTTACGCCCGGGCGGCGGTCAAGAACGAAACGTCGCTAGCCTGGCTCAACATGGGGCAGTCGCTCATCACCAATCTGATGATGGCGGGCGCGATGGTTTTCACCGTCTGGGGCTGGAGCCAAGGCCGCTTTACGCCGGGCGACGTCGTGCTGGTCAATTCACTGCTGATGCAGCTGTTCCGGCCGCTCGACATGCTTGGATGGGTTTACCGCTCGATCCGCCAAGGGCTGATCGACATGGAAGCGATGTTCGACCTGCTCGATACGCCGGCTGAAGTCATTGATGAACCCAGCGCGGCGCCACTGGTGGTGACCAAGGGCCACGTGCGGTTCGAGGACGTGCAGTTCGGCTACGACCCCGAGCGCGAGATCCTGAAGGGCCTCGACATCGACATTCCATCCGGAACGACGGTTGCGGTCGTCGGGCCATCTGGCGCGGGCAAATCGACCCTCGCGCGGCTGCTCTATCGATTCTACGATCCAACCGGCGGACGAATCACCATCGACGGGCAGGACATTGCCCGGGTCCGGCAATCGAGCCTGCGCGGCGCGATCGGCATCGTCCCGCAGGACACCGTGTTGTTCAACGACACCATCGGCTACAACATCGGCTACGGCCGTGACGGCGCCGGGCAGCCGGACATCGAAGGCGCGGCGCGGGGGGCGGCAATCGACCACTTCATCGCCGCATTGCCCGATGGCTATGGGGCGATGGTCGGCGAGCGCGGCCTCAAGCTGTCGGGCGGCGAGAAGCAACGGGTGGCAATCGCCCGCACTCTGCTCAAGAACCCGCCCATCCTGATCCTCGACGAGGCGACCAGCGCACTCGACAGCCGGACTGAACAGGCGATCCAGGACACGCTCGACCGTGTCTCGCAAAACCGGACGACGATCGTTATTGCCCACCGGCTGTCGACGGTTGTCGGCGCCGACCAGATCGTGGTGCTCGACAACGGCCGCGTCGCCGAACGTGGCACGCACGAACAATTGCTCGAGGGCAACGGCCTCTACGCCGAACTGTGGTACCGCCAGGCCGCCGAGCGGCTGCAGGAACAAACGTCGGAGGCCGCGGAGTGAGCCCGGACCCTCTGCCGATGCTCAAAAGCGTGTTTGGCTTCGACGCCTTTCGCGGGGTCCAGGAACAAGTGGTATCACGAACGATCGCCGGTGAGGACACACTGGCGGTGATGCCGACGGGCTCGGGCAAATCACTATGCTACCAGCTCGCCGCACTGGTCCGGGACGGGACGGCGCTGGTTATCTCGCCGCTGATCGCGCTGATGCACGACCAGATCCGCGCCGCCGATACGCTTGGGATCCGCGCGGCTTCGCTGACCTCGGCCGACAGTGACCGCGACGCGACTATCAACAAGTTCCGCGCCAGCGAGCTCGACCTGCTCTACGTGGCACCCGAACGCGCGACGACCGAAGGATTTCGGCGGCTGCTCGATCAGGTTCCGTTGTCGCTGATTGCCATCGACGAGGCGCATTGCGTTAGCGAATGGGGGCACGACTTTCGGCCCGACTATCGCCTGTTACGGCCCCTGCTCGACCAGTTTCCGGACGTCCCTCGGCTGGCGCTTACCGCCACCGCTGATGCGCGAACGCGCGCCGACATCCTGACCCAGCTTGGCATTCCGGAAGAAGGGCTGGTCCTCGCCGGGTTCGACCGGCCCAACATCCGTTATCACGTGCGGCCGCGTGACGG
>JBDSXT010000051.1:0-3735 GCA_039925985.1 Sphingomicrobium sp. | reverse complement strand
CCGGGAATAAAGTGACCGGTCGTTGAGCTTCTCCGGGTCCCCAATGCCCTTTATAATCTGATTGAAAATCGACGCGGCCCGTTCGTAATCGCCCTGCAATGCGCGAGAGGCGCCGAGCGTTGCCATTTGGCGTGCCCGTGTCTCCTGGTCGGTCACCGGAAGCGAAAGCGATCGGCGAATGAGGTCGTCTGCTCGACGGAAGAAGCCGAGCCCCATGTAAACCTCACTAAGCGTAGTCACCAACTCAGCCTTGACGTCCGGCTCGTTTGAAAGCTCTCCTTCAAGCTGCCGGGCACCGCGATCCAGAGCGTCAACGACGGTGACCTGCTCGCCCTTGGCTTCCTGCGGGTCGGCGGCCTCGAACAGGCTTTTAACGAATTCCGTGGTCCGCTGGGCGGTGACCGTCTTTTGTCGCGCTATATCGCGTTCGTGCAAGGCTTGCGCACGTGAGACGAGCGCGAGCGCGGCAAGGCCGGTCATAACAAAAAACCCGATACTCGCAGCTGCAGCAAGCGCCAGTAGCCGCTTCTGTCGCCTAAGCTGTTCGCGCTGGCGAAGCTCGTCGTAGCGAACGCCGATTACACCTGCGACCAGCTTCAGGAACGCATTGCGCTTTCCGTCACCGGTCTTTCGCGCATCTGCTGCCAAGGGTTCGCTACCAAGTTCCAGCAGAGCGGGAGGGAAGAGTTCCGATTGTGAAGCGGCCACTTCCGGCCCGTCGTCAGACTCGGACACTAAGAGGCACTGGATACGGTCAGCCCGGCCCAGGGCCGCAAACGTCCGGACTTCTTCGTTCACCCAACGTGAGGCGGCACCGTTCCTGGAACAGATGACGATCAAGGTCGCAGCTTCGCTCAGCGCTTCACGAACAGAGGCTGCCAAGTCGGTCGACGCTGCGAGTTCCTCGCGATCCTGAAACACCGGCGGAAGCCGCCGCTTAAGAGGCCCTAACAGGCTTTGCCGGCCCACCAACGCTTGTGGCAATCGATACCGTTCCAGCTCTCGATGCAGCCACGCGGCCCATCTGCGATCGTTGTGGTTATAGCTGATGAATGCCGAATACCGCATCGCCTGAGGCCGCGTCGCTTCCGGTTAAGCCGACGCATGCATCAGCCGGAGCTTCCACGCAGGGCGAAACCGACGAGTCCGAATCCGAGCACCATTTGGCCCCCTCCAATGACCCTTGTTGACCCTACGGCCGAAGTTCGATTCGGCAAAGCTTTTGCTGCCAGTGCTCCGGAACAGTCGCCGGGGAGTTCACAGCGATGCTGAGACAGCAACGGTGGAAGGCGGCGGAGCCGAGGTCGAATGTCCGCAATGGGTCGGCAGCAGACATTAGCCCCGCTCAGGCAACAACATACTGGCGTCGCCGTAGCTGTAAAAGCGGTAGCCTTGCGCGATCGCGTGAGCGTAGGCCGCCTTCATGACGTCGAGCCCCATCAGCGCCGAAACCAGCATGAACAAGGTCGAGCGCGGCAGATGGAAGTTGGTGATCAGCCCGTCGACCGCCTTGAAGCGATAGCCGGGCGTGATGAAGATCGCCGTGTCGCCCTCGAAGGCACGGATCCGCCCGTCCTCTCCGGCGGCGCTCTCCCCCAGCCGAAGCGAGGTCGTGCCGACCGCGATCAGCCGCCCGCCTGCTTGCCGCGCTGCGTTGAGCCGCTCGGCGGTCGCGGCGTCGATCCGCCCCCATTCGGCGTGCATCCGGTGCTCCGCAACATTGTCCGCCTTGACCGGCAGGAAGGTGCCGGCGCCAACATGGAGCGTCAGCATCTCGCGGCCGATGCCACGCGCGTCGAGCGCGGCCAGCAATTGCGGTGTGAAGTGCAACGCCGCGGTCGGTGCTGCAACCGCGCCTTCCTCCCGCGCAAACATCGTCTGGTAATCGTCGGCGTCGGCGGCATCGACCGCGCGCTTCGAGGAGATGTACGGCGGCAACGGCATCCGCCCGGCGCGCTCGAGCAGCGCTTCGATCGGCTCGTCGCCATGGAATTGCAGCAGGAAGGCGCCGTTGTCGCCGCGCTCGGTAGCGGACGCGACAACGCCGGCTCCGAACTCGATCCGGTCGCCGACGTGCAGCCGCCGCGCGTTGCGGACGAACGACCACCAACCGCGGGGTCCCTCGCGCTTGTGCAGGGTCGCGCCGATGCGAGCTTCTCCGCGCACGCCCTCGAGCTGCGCCGGAATCACCTTGGTGTCGTTGAACAGCAGCACGTCGCCCGGCCGCAGCAGCGACGGCAGGTTGGTCACGCCATGGTCGGAAATCGCCGCTCCTGCGACACGCAGCAAGCGCGCCGAATCCCGCGGTCGCGCCGGGCGAAGCGCGATGCGGTCGGTCGGAAGCTCAAAGTCGAAAAGATCGACGCGCATCAGCCGCCGGTGGGCGCAACCGGAGCTGGTAGGGCCGGGGCCTGAACCGCGCCATCGCCAAGCCGGGCGCTGACGATCGTCGTCGGATGGGCGGGCGGCTCGCCGACCTCGATCTTGTCGACCGCGTCCATCCCGGCGATCACCCGGCCGATCACCGTATATTTGCCCCACAGCGCGACGTTGGGCGAGTACATGACGAAGAACTGGCTGTTGGCCGAGTCTGGATTATCGGTTCGCGCCATGGCGACGATGCCGCGCATATAGGGAATGGTGGTGAGCTCGGCCTTGAGGTCGGGAAGCTCGGAGCCGCCCGCGCCGGTCCCCTTGGGATCGCCGCCCTGGGCCATGAAGCCGGGGATCACCCGGTGGAACTTGAGGCCGTCGTAAAAGCCGCGGCGGACCAGGGTCTGGATTCGCCCGACATTGCCGGGCGCCGCGTCGGGGCGGAGCTGGATGACGACCGTGCCGCCGTTCGACAGGGTCAGAGTCAGGCGGTTGGCGAGGTTGCTGCTGACCGCGGCCGGCGGCAGGACCGGAGCGGTCGCTGCGGGAGGGAAGGCAGGCGCTGCACCAACCAGGGTCAACGCCATAAAAGGTAACGCGAACAACGTCTTACGCATTAGTCACCACTCCCCGGAACCCAATTCTTGCCATAGCCTTGCACCTCTTCGAATGCCAGCCTTAGCGGCGCTTGCCGAGGTGCTTCGCGACGTCCTGGACGACCTCTGGCGGAACGAATTTGTCGATTGCTCCGCCATAGCGGGCGATTTCTTTCACCAGCCTTGACGCGATCGGTTGCAGCGACACATCGGCCATCAGGAAGACGGTCTCGATCCGGTCGTTGAGCTGCTGGTTCATCCCCGCCATCTGATACTCATATTCGAAGTCGGCGACCGCCCGCAGCCCGCGCAGGATCAGCGCCGCGCCCTCCCGCTCGGCAAAATCCATCAGCAGCGAATCGAACTCGACGACGGTGATGTCGCCAGGAATATCCGCCACCTCGCGCTTCACCATGGCCAGCCGCTCGGCGATCGTGAACATCGGCTCCTTCGACGGATTGGTGGTCACCCCGACCACCAGCCGATCGACCAGATGGGCGCCGCGCCGGACGATATCGAGATGGCCAAGCGTGATCGGGTCGAAGGTCCCCGGATAAACGCCGATGCGGTGAGTCATGAGCCTAGTGATCCCGTTCAATGGCGAAGCGCGCGATGGCCCGGAGCAGGTCGGCCTCGCGACCGTGATCGTCGAGATGCTCGATCGCCTGCTCGACCAGCAAATGCGCCTGCTGCCGCGCGCGCTCCTCGCCAAGCACCGAAACGAAGGTCGCCTTGCCCGCGGCCATGTCCTTGCCGGTGCGCTTGC
>JBDSXT010000050.1:0-6184 GCA_039925985.1 Sphingomicrobium sp. | reverse complement strand
TGCATGCCCCAACCGGGCAGGAAGAAGCCGAGCATGCCGACTTCGCCCCCGACGCGGTCGGTGCGCTTGTCCTTGGGGTCGGCATTGGTGCGAATGGAAAGGTAGCCGCGCGGACCGACATTGATACAGCGCGCTGAGACCAGGCCTTGGGTCCGCAGGTAAGCGGTCGGCGGTGATCCCTCGCTCGACCAGCTGATCGGCCCGCCGGGGACCGGAAGATGCGAGCGCGCGTACCAATAGCTATCGAGCTTTTCCCAGTTGCGTGAGCCCGGCCGCGCCGGATTGACGCAACCGACGGTCATTCCGGGCCTGTCGGCATAACCGAAGATGGCGGCAGGCGGCGGCGCATTATTCTCGCGGAAGCTGGTCCAGGCGATGACGCAGCCCGCCTGCCCGATGCTGCTGCACAACGGCGTCGACTTGAAAGTCCCGCCGACCAATTTGCCCTGCGGTACGAGGACGTTGAAACCGGCGAGCATCGCCAGCTTCAGTCGTGCGGCGGCCGGCTTGCCCTCGATCTGGTTGGCGATCAGCAGGTTGAGCATCAGGCTTCCCTGGCTGTGGCCGATGACGACAAACGGCCGGCCCTGATTATATTTGGCAAGATAGGTTCGCCACGCGCTGGCGACGTCCGAATAAGCGAGCCGGGCTGCCGGGCCGACGTCGCCGCCGGTTGCGGCAACGGTCACCGCAGTGACGGTCATCTGGCGATAGATTGGCGCAAAGGTACGGCACACGCCGGCAAAGCGTGCGAACTGTACCTCGACCGCGCCTTTCTCCGCATTGTCTGGAACAAGATCGCTGTTCATGCCGCGGTCGGCCGACACGGTCGGATATACGTAGAAGCAATCAGTCGGCGGATTCTTGGCGACTGTACTCGGGCCGTTCGAGCCGTAGCCATTCGGATTGAGCGCGGTCGTCGTCAGCGGTTTCGAGCAAGTGTCTGACCGACCCGGCAGGCACAGCCAGTTGGAGGGTTTAGTGTAATCGGGTGCCGCCGCCGGCTGGGCCTGGGCGGGGGACACCGCAAAAGCGACAAACAAGGCCGGCAACAGCATGCGAATCACTTGGGCATTGCTCCTGGGTCGAACAGTCCGGCCTGACTTCCCGCCGGAACGGTTAGCCCCAGATGGGTCCAGCCGCGGCCGTTGAGGCAGCGCCCCCGTGCCGTCCGGGCGATGATGCCAAGCTGAATGAGAAACGGTTCGATCACGTCTTCGATCGTGTCGCGCGGCTCCGACAAGCCCGCGGCCAATGTCTCAATCCCGACCGGGCCGCCGCCGTAGATGTCGGCAATCATGGTCAAATAGCGCCGGTCCATCGCGTCGAGGCCAAGGCCGTCGATCTCGAGCCGGTCAAGCGCCTTGTCGGCGGTCGCGGCATCGATGGTGGCGGCGCCCGACGCGTGGGCGAAATCGCGCACTCGCCGCAGCAGTCGGCCCGAGACGCGCGGGGTACCCCGCGATCGGCGGGCGATCTCGTGGGCGCCTTCGTCGGTCAGTTCGACATTGAGCAGCCGCGCCGCGCGTCGGACTACCTGCTCCAATTCGGCGACGCTGTAAAAATTGAGACGGATCGGAATGCCGAAGCGGTCGCGAAGCGGCGTCGTCAGCAGCCCCTGCCGCGTGGTAGCGCCGACCAAAGTGAAGCGCGGCAGGTCGATCCGCACCGATCGTGCCGACGGACCTTCGCCAATCATAAGGTCCAGGGCGCGGTCTTCCATCGCCGGATAGAGCACTTCCTCGATCGCCGGCTGGAGGCGGTGGATTTCGTCGATGAACAGGACGTCGCCATCCTCGAGGTTGGTCAGCAGCGCGGCGAGGTCCCCGGACTTGGCGATCACCGGTCCGGAGGTAGCGCGGAACCCGACTCCCATTTCGCGCGCCAGAATCCCCGCCAGCGTCGTCTTGCCGAGGCCCGGCGGGCCGAACAGCAGCACATGATCGAGCGGTTCGCCGCGGCTCTTGGCCGCATTGACGAAGACCCGCAGATTGTCGCGCGCGACTTGCTGGCCGATGAACTCGTCGAGCGATTTCGGCCGCAGCGCCGCGTCCGCATCCTCGGCTGTCCGCTCGGGGGTTGTAATGCGGGCGGGGTCGGTGGCCATCGATGATGCTTGTGGCAAAAAGGACGGGCAAAGGCGAGCGGCTTGCAGATCATTTCGCGGCGGGGCAGCATCGCCGCAGAGAGGGGCGGTTTTCATGGAAATATCTCGGCGATCGATGTTGGCGGGCGCGGCGGCGATGGCAGTGGCCGGCCCGGCAATGGCGAAATCGGCAGTGCGGCGAACGGGTGACGACTGGTTCGACCGGGCGATCATCATCGATGCGCTCGGCGGGGCGGGTGATCCCTATACCCCCGAAGACGTCACCCGGCTGAGCGACCGCGGCTGGGCCGAAACCCTGGCGAGCGGCGTCACCATTGTCCGCGACACCGTCATGCCGGTCGGCAATGTGTCCGATCCTTGGGGCGAATATCAAAAGGGCATCGCGACGCTGCACGAGTTGATCGGGGCCAATCCCGACCGGCTCATCCTGGTGCGCAGCGGCGCCGATATTTTCGACGCGAAGCGCGAGCGGAAGTTCGGGGTCGTCATCGGGACGCAGGACACATCGATGGTCGGGTCCGAACTCGACCGGCTAGCTCAAATGAAAAAGGACGGCGTGCTGACCGTCCAGCTGACCTACAACAATCGCAATTTGGCGGGCGACGGCGCACTGGAGCCGGCCAACGCCGGCCTCTCCAAGCTCGGCAAAGCGACGATCGAGCGCATCGAAGCGGAAAGGCAGTTGCTCGACCTGTCGCACGGCGGCGCGCGGACGATGGCCGAAGCAGCGGCATTCGCCAAACGGCCGCTGGTCATCAGCCACACCGGCGCCAAGGCGCTGACCGACCACCCGCGCAATACCGACGATGCGACGATCCGCGCGGTCGCCGACAAGGGCGGCGTCGTCGGGGTCTATTTCATGCCGTTCCTGACGCTCGACAGCCATCCCAAGGCGACCGATGTGATCGCCCACGTCGAGCATGTCGCGCGGATTGCGGGCGACGACCATGTCGGCATCGGCACCGACAATGGCGTGCTGCCGACGACGCTCGACGACGAAACCAAGAAGAAACTGGAGAAATGGCAGCTCGATCGGATCAAGGCCGGGATCGCCTCGCCGGGCGAAGCGGTCGGGGTCTATCCATTGGTCGCGAATTACAACAGCGTCGACCGCTACCGGCGCTTCGCCAGCGATCTTGCCAAGCGCGGCTGGAGCCAGAGCCGGCTCGAGAAGCTGATGGGCGGCAATTTCCTCCGCGTCTATCGCGACTCTTGGGGCGGCTAGTCCGAGTGCTCGACCTCGCCGAGGATCGCCACCCACGGATGCCTGCGCTGCTCCCATACCGAGAAGCGCGGCGCGGTAAATAAAGGGTGTTCGAACGCGCCCAGCGGAACGGCGACCAAGTCGGGGAAATTGCCACCGCTGTAACGGACTGTTGAGCCGCAATCTGGGCAGAAGTGATAGGTGATGTCGCCGCCGCTGTCGGCGGTTCGCGCCCAACTCTTCGAGCGGCCCTCGATTGCGACTTGATCGGTCGGCCACCGCGCCTGGACCGCGAACGCGCTGCCCGAGCGCTTCTGGCACGCGAGGCAGTGGCACACCGACACGCGCACCGGCTCGCCGGTGACCGCAGCTTTGAGCTGCCCGCAGCGGCAAGACGCTGTGCGGCTGGTCATTTCGCCGCTTTCCGCAGCGCCAGGCGGACGAGCGAATCGAGTTCTGTGTCGGGACCGAGTTCTTCCTGCGCGGCGGCGACTGCGGCGCTGGCTTCGGCGGGCTTGAAGCCGAGATTGCCGAGCGCGGAGACGGCGTCGGCGGCCGTTCCGGAGCGAGGTAGGGGGGTACCGGCCGCGCCCGCCAGGCCAGGCGCGCCGAGCTTGCCCTGGAGCTCGTTGGCGATGCGCTGGGCGAGCTTGGGGCCGACGCCATTGGCGCGGGCGATCATTGCCTTGTCGCCGGATGCCACGGCGCGGGACAATTCGTCCGGGCCGAGCGTCGACAGGATGGCCAATGCGACCCGCCCGCCGACCCCCTGGACCGAGGTCAAAGCGCGAAACGCTTCGCGCTCGCCCGCGGTGGCGAAGCCGAACAGGGTCATCGAATCCTCGCGGACCTGCATTTCGGTGAGCAGCAGCACCTCGCCGCCGATCGGGCCAATCGCGTCGAGGGTGCGGGCGCTGGCGAGCAGCTGGTACCCGACTCCGCCGACATCAATCACCGCGCCATCGGCGCTGGTTTCGGCGAGGGTTCCGGTGAGGCGCGCGATCATTGCCTGATATACCTAGGGGATGCGGCGCGCGCTCGCCAGATGGTGGGCGTGGGTGATGGCGACGGCCAGCGCGTCGGCGGCGTCGGGGCCGGCGATCGCCACGCCCGGCAGGAGCCGGCTGACCATGGCGTGGACCTGCACTTTCTCGGCATTGCCGTTGCCGACGACCGCCTTTTTGACCAGCCGCGCCGCATATTCGCCAACGGTGATACCTGCCCGTGCGGCGAGCATGATGACGACGCCGCGCGCCTGGCCGAGCTTGAGCGTCGATTGCGGGTTCTTGTTGGCGAACACTTCTTCGACCGCGGCGCCGTCGGGCTGATGCTCGGCGATCAGCGCCTCAAGCTGGTTGGCGAGGTCCGCGAGGCGGTCGGGAAGCGAAGCGGAGGTTTTCGTTTTCAACTGACCATTGGCCAAATGCGACAGGCGGTTGCCGTGGGCGGCGATCAATCCCCAGCCGGTCGTCCCGAGCCCCGGATCGAGGCCGAGGATTCTCATTGCTCGCCCTCCTGCCAGCGGGACGGTGTCGGGGGGTGGGCAGGTCCGATGCTCGCGGGGATGGACCAGGCCCACCCCCAGCCCCTCCCGCAAACGGGAGGGGAGCAAATCAAGCCAGATTCTCCAATTCCGCGTCGGGGATGTCGTAATTGCCCCACACGGTCTGAACGTCGTCGTCTTCCTCGAGCGCGTCGATCAGGCGCAGCAGAGTTGCCGCGTCGTCGCCACGCACTTCGACTTCGGTGGAGGCCTTCCAGGCGAGCTTGGCGCCTTCGCTCTCGCCGAGAAGCGGTTCGAGCGCGCGGGCGACTTCGTGGAGGGTCTCGACGCTGGTCCAGATGCGGTGGCCGCCTTCATCCGATTCGACGTCTTCTGCTCCGGCTTCGATCGCGGCTTCGAAGACCTTATCCGAGTCGCCGGCGCCGGCCGGATATTCGACCAGCCCGACGCGCTCGAAACTGTGACTGACCGCTCCCGAGGCGCCCAGATTGCCGCCGTTCTTGGAAAAAGCCGTGCGGACGTTGGTCGCGGTGCGGTTGCGGTTGTCGGAGAGCGCTTCGACGATGAGCGCAACGCCGCCCGGGCCGAAGCCCTCGTAACGGATTTCCTCGTAATTCTCGGCATCGGCGGCCGACGCCTTGTCGATCGAGCGCTGGATATTGTCCTTGGGCACCGATTGCGCCTTGGCGGCCAGGACCGCGGAACGCAGGCGCGCATTCATCTCGGGGTCGGGCAGGCCCATCTTCGCGGCGACCGTGATCTCGCGCGACAGTTTGGAGAACATCGTCGAGCGCTTTTTGTCCTGCGCGCCCTTGCGGTACATGATGTTCTTATATTTGGAATGCCCCGCCATCGCGCTCTTCCTTACGCCAGCCCGAGCGCGGTGCGATAGGTATCGAGGAGCGCATCCATTTCCTGCCGCGTGTGAGTTTCCAGGCGCCTCAGCCGGACGACCGCGCGCATCGTCTTGGTGTCATAACCATTGGCCTTGGCCTCGGAATAGACATCGCGAATGTCGTCGGCCATCGCCTTTTTCTCTTCTTCCAGCCGCTCGATGCGCTCGATGAATAGCCGCAACTGATCAGCTGCGACGGTGCCTTCCGCCATAACTCAAACTCTCCGATTCCGATTGAAGGCGCGGCTCTAGGCGAGGCCAAGCGCCGGCTCAAGCGGGTTGAACGCCGGGCCCGAGCAGCTATGGCCGGGCCGCGCCAGTGCGTGGAGGGAGCCCAGTGACCGAAGTTTTCACACCGCGTTCGCGCAAGGTGAAGATCCTGGCGACGTTGGGCCCGGCGTCGAGCACCCCGGCGATGATCCGCAAGCTCGTCCTGGCTGGCGCGGACGCGTTCCGGATCAACATGAGCCACGG